>JBBSBK010000010.1:0-55430 GCA_038251315.1 Rhodobacterales bacterium
AACGCGACGCCGTAGATGCGTTGCAGCATCGCCCGCTTGCTGTCGCCGCGCCAATATGCCCCGGCAACCGACATCAGTTTCCAGCTATCGCCGGGCACCTGCCCGGTGTTCTGCAAATGCGGGCCACGGCACAGATCCTGCCAGTCGCCGTGCCAATACATCCGCAGGGGTTCATTGCCGGGGATACTGTCGATCAACTCGACCTTGTAGGGTTCGCCCTTGTCCGCATAGTGTTTGACTGCCCGCGCCCGGTCCCAGATTTCGGTGCGCACGGGGTCACGCAGCGCAATGATCTCGCGCATCTTTTTTTCGATTGCGCCGAGGTCTTCGGGGGTGAACGGTTCAGCCCGGTCGAAATCGTAGTACCAGCCGTTGTCGATGACCGGGCCGATGGTGACCTGCACGTCGGGCCAGATCGCCTGCACCGCGCGGGCCATGATGTGCGCGAGGTCGTGGCGGACAAGTTCCATCGCTGCGCCTTCGTCCTTCATCGTGTTGATGGCGATGCTGGCATCTGAGGCGATGGGCCATTGAAGATCGTAATGCGCCCCGTTCACGGTCGCGCTGATCGCCTTTTTGCCAAGACTGGTGGCGATGGCATTGGCGACCTCGGAAGGGGTCACGCCGGCGTCGAAATTGCGGGCATTGCCATCGGGAAAGGTCAGGGAAATCTGGGCCATATCGGCCTCCTCGTCTGTTTGGCGCCTACGGAACGCCCGGTTGCGGGTATATGTGGCGCCATTTGGCCGCGTCCGTTAGGGCCGTCAAGGGGTGGCGGGTCGGTATGCTAATGAATACCGCAATTGCGACATTTCGTCGATTGACTGCGACGCCTGCCTTGATACCTTTGGGTTCTGAACGGGCCCAACGAAAGGGGAACGCCATGCCGACCTACAACCGCGACTTTCAACTGACGATCGGCGATGTCGACATGATCGAAGAGGCACTGCGCGCCCGTCGCCGCGAATTGTGCCGGACCCATCGGGCGCTGGGGGAACAGCACCCCGCTGATCTGCAGTCGATGCAGGTGATCGACGCCGATCTGAAGGCGGGCGAGGAATTGCTGGGGCGGCTGCACAACCAAAAGATATTCTACCGGCCCCAGAACGCTGTTTATGTCGGCGGCTGACGTGAACACGCGAGACGGGTGCCAGGTCTGCGCCTGACACCCTCTTCAGCTTTGCGATGACTGTCTTTTTAGTGATCCTGGTCCTGTTCGTCCCAAAGATGATCGCCCCCGAAATTGGCATCCTCGCCTGTTTCAAGCCAGGTTTTCAGCCCGGCGAGTGACCGTGCCCAACCGTCGGCAGTGCCGCCTTCGGGGTCGTGGTTCAGGCCATGGTGTTCGACCGTCAGCTTGCAATAGTCGCCTTGCGGTTCGATCACATAGACGACGCGACTGGGGGTCGTCTCGTCGTCCCATTTCGGCTCGAATGTGGTGACAAGCCGTGTCTTGGGTTCGACTTCGATGTCGCGGGCGTGCAGCGTGACGGTGCCGTCGGGTGTGCGATAGATCACGGTGTCACCGTTTCGCTGGGCGGACTGTCCAAGGAAATCCCAGTGGGCATAGGCCTCGGCATCGTTCAGCGCATCCCAAAGCGCATCTTGGGTGCAGCGGATATACGTCATCATCATGAAATCGGGTTTGGTCATTTCTGAGGTTCCTTCGAGTTTGCGTTTGAGGTCAAGGATCGAACGGGCCGCAGGACGGGCCAGCAACGGTTCAATCCAGCGGTCGATGACTTCCTGCAGGGGCAGGACGTTGAGAAAGTGGTATTTGAACCGACCCGCCCTCCGGGTCAGGATCAGGGCCGCGTCCTCGAGCACCTTGAGATGCTTCATCGTGCCGAACCGGGTCATGTCGAGCTGCTCTTCCAGTTCGGTCAGGGTCTGTCCGTCACGCGCGCGTAGGGCGTCAAGAAGGCGGCGGCGGGCAGGGTCGTTGAGGGCTTTGAAGATTGCGTCCATAGAGGGCTTATAGGTGATTCTATAGTCACGTGACAAGATGGTCACTTGAAAACTTTCTGCCGGCGTGGCTCTTTCGCTGGAAGGAGGTCGATTTCATGTCCGACCCGCAGTTCCTGATGACGCCCGAGGGCCGCCGAATCGCCTTTCATCTGACCGATGGAACCGGCCCGGCGGTCGTTTTCCTCGGAGGATTCCGGTCCGACATGACCGGCACCAAGGCTGTACATCTGCAAAATTGGGCGCGCGAGGCGGGCCGCGCGTTCCTGCGGTTCGACTATTCCGGGCACGGTGCCAGCGATGGCGCGTTCGAGGACGGTTGCATCGGCGACTGGGCCGAGGACGCGGCTGCTGTGCTGGGACTGCTGGCAGGCCGCGTCGTGCTGGTCGGATCGTCGATGGGCGGCTGGATTTTGCTGCTTCTGGCGCGGCGGATGCCGGAACGGATTGCGGGCCTTGTCACCATCGCCGCCGCGCCGGACTTCACCGAAGACAGCATGTGGGCGGGGTTCGATGCCGCACAAAGAGAGGCGTTGCTCCGCGACGGGCAGATTGCGCTGCCGTCGGACTACAGCGACCCCTATATCATCACCCGGCGCCTGATCGAGGACGGGCGCGACCATCTGGTGCTGCAATCTCCGCTGGAACTGCCGTTCCCGACCCGTTTTCTGCAAGGCTCTGCCGATGCCGATGTGTCGCAGGCGACGGCGCTGCGGTTGTTCGGCCATGCCAAAGGGCGGGATATCCGGCTGATGCTGGTCAAGGGGGCGGATCACCGGTTTTCAGATCCGCCTTGCCTGACCCTCATCGCGAATCATTTGAGCGAAGTTTTGACGATGGGCAATTGACCGATACCTGACCACTGACGCCATCGGTTCCTACCCGTGGCTAGCCGTCGATGACCGACGCCGTTCTGATCGTGCTGCAATTACCCTTTCGCTTGGGTCGGCCCTGCGCCATGGTAGGCTCCGGCGGGCAGGGAACCAGCGATGCGACAAGCGATCGGGACGGACGCGAATGGCTGAAACCCTGCTGCTTTTGCCCGGTTTGATGTGCGATGCGCGGGTGTTTCTGCCGCAGATCGTCAGCCTTGGGCGCGAGATGCCCGTCATGGTCGCGCCGATCTCGCTCGGCGAACGAATCGAGGAAATCGCGTCCGAGATCCTGAGCGCCGCGCCAGCCAAATTCGCTTTGGCCGGATTGTCGATGGGCGGCATCGTCGCTCTCGAGATGTTGCGCCGTGCCCCGGAACGGATCAGCCGGATTGCCTTGATCGCGACCACGCCGCTGGCAGGTACCCCACAGGAGGCGGCCGAACGCGAGGCCTGGATCGTCGCCGCCAAGACCCGGCGGCTGGACGATGTGATGGCAGCCGAATTGCGCCCATCGTATCTGGCCAATACGCCGGGCCGGGCGGACGTGTTGGCCAAGGTTTCAACGATGTGGCGCACGCTCGGCGCCGAAACCTATGTGCGTCAGGCCCGCGCCCTGCAACGGCGCAAGGATCAACAGGCGACGCTGCGCCGAATCAAGCAACCCGCCTTGGTGCTGTGCGGCGAGGCCGACACCCTGCTGCCGCTGAAACGTCAGGAGTTCATGGCCGAACTGATCCCCTATGCGCGGTTGCGGGTCATCCCCGACGCGGGCCACCTGCCGACGCTGGAACAGCCAACCCTGACGACCGAGGCCCTGCGCGGCTGGATGAAACAGCCGTTGGTCCTGCGGTAGTCGTGCGGTATTACCCCTCGTTGAATGCGGCAACCGATCGACCGGCTTATCGGCAAGCCTGACTGTGCCGCGACGGAGCCTCCGGCGGGAATTTCAGGGACCAAAGAAGCAGTGCCGCCGAAAAAATACGGTCACGCCGCGTTTTTGTTGGCGGCTTTCAACGTTTGGCCGCTATGGGCGTCGATGAATTTCAGCACCAAGGGGCGGATATTGTTGCGCCAACTGCGCCCGGCGAAAATGCCGTAGTGCCCTGCGCCAGGTTCAAGGTGTGCTCTTTTCTTGGTTTTCGGCAGGCCGGTCAGCAGGTCGATGGCGGCATAACACTGACCCGGCGCCGAGATGTCGTCGTTTTCGCCTTCGACGACCATCACGGCGACTGACGTGATCTTGCCGATGTCCACCTTGCGCCCCGCGACGGTGAATTGGTTGCGCGCGATATCGCGCCCCTTGAAGATTCGTTCGACCGTCGAGAGATAGAATTCGGCCGCCATGTCCATGACGGCCAGATACTCGTCATAGAACTGATTATGCTTGTCGTTTTCCGAGGCTTCGCCGTTGGCGATCCTGAAAATCTGGTTCTGAAACGCGTTGATATGGGTTTCGGCGTTCATCGAGATAAACGACGCCAGTTGCAGCAGGCCCGGATAGACCATGCGCCCCACGCCCTTGTATTTGAACCCGACCCGCTGGATCATCGTCTGTTCGAGCTGGCCCATCGTGACCGAGCGGCCAAAGTCGGTGACTTCGGTGTGGTTCGCCTCGGGGTCGATCGGGCCGCCGATCAGGGTCAGGGTTTTCGGCTGGGCCTTGGGGTCGTCCGCTGCCAGATAGGCCGTCGCGGCGAGGGTCAGAGGGGCGGGTTGGCAAACCGCGATCACGTGCAGATCGGACCCCAGCGCCTTCATGAATTCGACGAGATAGAGCGTGTAATCCTCGACATCGAACTTGCCGGCGCTGACGGGAATGTCGCGCGCGTTATGCCAGTCGGTGATGAAAACCTCACAATCGGGCAGCAGGCTAATAACCGTCTTGCGCAACAACGTCGCGTAATGTCCCGACATCGGCGCGACCAGCAACACCCTGCGTTTGCGGGGGGTGCGCCCCGGCACCTTGAAATGGATCAGATTGCCGAACGGTTTTTCCACAACGGTCATCACCCGCACGTTGTGGTCCCTGCCATCCTCGACCGTGACGGTCGGGATGTCCCAGTCGGGTTTGGCGACCATCCGGGCGAAAGATCGTTCGGTGACTTCGCCCCAGGCCTCGATCCATTCGATCATCGGATTGGTCGTCATGGCCATCATCGGATAGGATCCAAAGGCGCGCGCCGTGGCCCCCAACCATTGGTTGGTGTTGCGCATGCTTTCCATCAGGTCGTAGGTCATCATATACTTCAAGGCGTGGATCCTTGGTAAGTCGCCCCGCTTCGCGGAGCGCCGGGAATGCGGCACCTGCGAGGCTGCGGATGCTGCACATGCAAAGTAGGCCGGGGAGGTTAACATGACAACCAACGAATTGAACGATGGTTCACCGGGCGATCAGAACCATGAAAAGCTTGAGGCGAATTTGTCACGGGTCGAAGACCTGACGCAGCGTCTGCTGGCGGCCATGTCGCACAGGCGCGAGACTCGTCAGAGCCTGCAGGGCCCGGCTCCCGAGCTATACACCAAGGCCGCCGGCGCCTACCTCACCGAGATGATGAACAATCCCGGCAAGGTTTTCGAACAACAGATCGCGTTCTGGGGAAAAACGGTCAAACACTATGTCGAGGCGCAGCATGTGCTGGCACAAGGCAAGATCGCGGCCCCCGCCGATCCGACCCCGGCGGACCGCCGGTTTGTCAATCCGCTGTGGGAGACCCATCCCTATTTCAACTTCGTCAAACAACAATATCTGCTGAATGCCGCTGCGATCCGCGACGCGACGGCGGCGGTCGAAGGGCTCGACGACAAGGAACGCAAGCGGCTCGATTTCTTTTCCGGCCAGATCGTCGACATGCTGAGCCCCGCCAATTTCCTTGGCACCAACCCCGATGCGCTGACCCGCGCAGTGGAAACCGAAGGGCAAAGCCTGATCGACGGGCTGGAAAACCTTGTGGCCGATCTTGAGGCGAACCACGGCGATCTCGTGGTGACGCTCGCGGACCGCAAGGCGTTCCGGGTTGGCGAAAATCTGGCGACGACCAAGGGCGAAGTCTTATTCCGCAACCGTCTGTTCGAGCTGATCCAGTATGCGCCGACCACTGCCGAGGTCCACAAGACACCGCTGCTGATCTTTCCGCCATGGATCAACAAGTTCTACATTCTGGATCTCAAAGAACAGAACAGTCTCGTCAAATGGATCGTCGATCAGGGCTATACGCTGTTCGTCGTCTCTTGGGTCAATCCTGGCAGCGCCTACCGCGACACGGGCATCGACGATTATGTTCAGGACGGGTTCCTGCGGGCGATGTCCGAGGTCAAGGCGATTTGCGATGTGAAAAAGATCAATGTCGTCGGCTATTGCATCGCCGGGACGACGCTGTCGCTGACGCTTGCTCTCATGGCCAAACGGAGTGATGCGTCGGTCAACGCGGCGACATTGTTTACCGCCCTGACCGATTTCGCCGATCCGGGCGAGGTGGGGGTTTTCTTGAACGACGATTTCCTCGACGGGATCGTGGCCGAGGTCGCCGAGACCGGGGTCATGCGGTCCTATTTCATGTCGCGCACGTTCTCGTATCTGCGATCTAACGATCTGGTCTATGGCCCGGCGATCAAAAGCTACATGATGGGGCAGGCCCCACCGGCGTTCGACCTGCTGTATTGGAACGGCGACGGTGCCAACCTGCCGGGCAAGATGGTCGTCGAATATCTGCGCGGGCTGTGCCAGAACAACGAATTCGCCGGGCAAGGATTCACCGTCGCCGGCGAGGTGGTGCAGATCGGCGATGTCGACGTTCCAGTCTTTTCCGTTGCCTGCGAGACCGATCATATCGCCAACTGGCCCGCCTGTTATGCCGGCCTGCAGCAGATGGGATCGGCGGAAAAGACTTTTCTTCTGTCCGGGTCCGGGCACATCGCAGGCATCATCAATCCGCCCGCAAAAAACAAATACGGGCATTGGACGAATCCTGATCTGGGGCTGACCAACGCCGAATGGCTTGCGGGTGCGGACCAGCATGACGGGTCGTGGTGGCCGACGTGGGAACGCTGGCTGCATGGCAAATCAGGCAAGATGATTCCCGCGCGCATGCCCGGCGATGCGACCTATCCCAGCCTCGGTGCAGCGCCAGGGATTTATGTCACGGCCAAGCCCGATGTCTAACCCTGCGTAAACACTGGGCATTTTGCAAACCCTGAAAAACCTTATGCTGCAGCGCAGAAAAAGGTTGAAATGCTGCACTGCAGCATGCATATTGGGTGCAGAGATTGAAGGCGGATCAAACCCCCCGCCCATACAAACCCGAAAGGTTGCCAAAATGACCAAGACCACAGATTTCACCGCCGTCTTCAAAGACATGATGGGTTCGTTCCCCGTCGACACCAAAGCCTTTGAAGGCCAGTTCAAGACCACAACCGCGCTGAACGAAAAGCTGTCGGCTGTGGCACTCGACGCTGCTGGCAAATCGACCGACCTGTCGGCCAAATGGGCCCAGGACACGCTGACCAAGCTGACCGAGATGACCAAAGCCAAGGCCGAGCCGGCTGATTATGCCAAGTCGATGACCGATTTCGCGTCGGCCACCGCCGAAGCCGCGTCCGAGCATATGGCTGCCTTTGCCGAGATCGCCAAAAAGGTCCAGACCCAGACGCTGGAACTGATGATGGCTGCTGGCAAGGACGCGACCGAGGACATGACTGCTGCTGCGAAAAAAGCCGGCGACGACATGACCGCCGCCACGAAAAAAGTGACTTCGACCGCTAAGTGATCGGTTGACGACCTGACCTTTTCCTTCCGAAGGGATCAGGCCGTGAATAGGGCGGGCTGCCACGCGCAGCTCGCCCTTTCTTTTTGCGCAGATGCGGCATAGGCTTTGCTGCAACGCAACAGACCGGGGACGTTGCCATGGCCGATACCGCAAAACCGCTGCTCATCA
This sequence comes from Rhodobacterales bacterium, assembly GCA_038251315.1. Classification (GTDB taxonomy): domain Bacteria; phylum Pseudomonadota; class Alphaproteobacteria; order Rhodobacterales; family Rhodobacteraceae; genus JBBKXP01. The sequence continues at coordinate 7,772 of JBBSBK010000010.1, forward strand.
AACGCTATGCCAGTCGCCGATTGTACAACACCGAAACCAGCGACTATGTGACGCTGGAAGATATCGCCGGGTTCATCCGGTCGGGGCGTGAGGTGCAGATCGTCGATCTCAAGTCGGGTGACGATCTGACCCGGACCTATCTGCTGCAAATCATTGCTGAACACGAAAGCAAGGGGGAAAGCGTCCTGCCTGTCGACGTGCTGACTGACCTCGTGCGCAGTTACACCAGCACAGCCACCTCCGTCGTACCGCAATTTCTGGCCGCCAGTTTCGAGATGCTGCGCGAGGGTCAGTCAAAGGTGATGGACAACATGGCCAAGGCCAGCCCGCTGGCCAAGATGCCAGGGTTCGAGGCGATGCAGGCGCAGCAGGCGGCATTTTTCAAGGCGATGACGGGTGGCGTGGCCGGGGCTGCCGGAACTGGCGGCAAAACTGCGAATGAGGGGCTGGACGACATCAAGAAGCAGTTGGAAGAGTTGCAGGCCAAGCTGTCCAAGCTTGGCAAGTAAGGGGTTTACGGTGACGGCGAAGCGTTTGCCTGCCCAGCGCAGCCTGTCGAAAGCGGACCGTTGCGGCGTCTGACCGTGGGCCCCAGCCTGCGCCAAACGAAAGCGCAGGGCTTGGCGGGCAACAGCGGACGGATCACCCTTTGGGGGATCGAGGTTTTCGCCGCCACCGCAGATGAAGCGTCGATTTCGGCTGCCGCCCGCCGGCTTGGCACCTCTGCCGCCACCGTCAGCCAGCAGATCACCAATCTGGAAGGCGCAATCGGCACCAGCCTGATGAACCGGGGCGAAAGGCCTGTCACCCTGACCCCAGCGGGGGAGATGTTTCTCCGCCGCGCCAACACGATTCTGAACGAGGCTGATCAGGCCCGTGCCGAACTGGCGATGGCCGACCTGTCACGCCTGACCCGGTTCCGGCTGGGCATGATCGAGGATTTCGATGCCGACGTGACACCCCGCCTGTTGACGGGCATGGCGGGCGAACTGAAAAATTGCCAATTCCTGCTGGAAACCGGGGCATCGCACCGCCTGTTCGATCTGCTCGATGCACGCGCGCTTGACGTCATCGTCGCGGCGGACATGGGGGCGACGGGCGACGGGATCGAAGTGCATCCGCTGCTCGAAGAACCCTTCATCGCCGCCGTGCCAAAGGGCGCGATCCGCGATGGCGACGTGCTGCGCCAGTTGCGCAGGATGCCGCTGATCCAATACACCACCCGCCACCACATGGGCCGCACCATCGCCGCCCATCTGGCCCGCCAGAACCTGCATCTGTCCTATCGGTTCGAACTCGACAGCTATCACGCGATCATGGCGATGGTCGCGGCGGGGGCAGGGTGGAGCATCCTGACGCCGCTTGGCTGGATGCGCGCGGGGCGGTTTCGCGACAAGGTGGATGTGGTGCCGCTGCCATTCGCGCCGTTATCCCGCAGCATTAACCTCACCGCGCGCCGCGACGTGCTGGGCGACATGCCGGCGCGGATCGCCGCGCAGTTGCGCCCGCTTTTGGCCGAGATGATCGTCAGACCGGCGATCACGGCGCTGCCATGGCTGGAGAGTGGCCTGCGCGTCGCGCCGGATCGGGCCTGACGCGGGACGCGACTGCAGAATGCCTCCGGCGGGAGTTCAAGGGATCAAAGAAGTTGGGGTGTCAGGTGCCGGTAGCAAGCCGTTCGCCCATCACCGCCTCGGCCGCGTCGATCAGGACTGCGGCGACGACGTCGCAATCGGCCAGCGACAGGCGGGCGGGCAGGCGGATGTCGCAGGCTTTCATCAGCATCGCGCGGGTTTTTGGCAGATCGGGCTGATCGGGCAGGAATTGCCAGTTCCAGAACGCGCGGGCGTTATCGGCGCTGGTGCCAAACACCTGCACCTTGATCCCGTCCGCAGCCGCGACTGCGACGAAATCGGCGGTTTGGCGGGCGTTCATTCCGACCGCGTTGAACTGGATCGAGTCGGGGGCGCGTTGTTCGGGCTTCAGCTTGTCGGGAACGTGCAGCCAGGGCGATCCGTCCAGACGTTCCGCCACATGATCGTGGTTGCGCCGCCCATCGCGCACTCGCCGCGCCAGTTCGGGCAGTTGCGGGCGGATGATCGCCGCTGACAGGGTGTTCAGACGCAGGTTATACAGCGGTAACCGGTTTTGGTACCGCTGGAATGCGGATTGGAGCACAGGATGTTTTTGCCAGTTGTGTTCGTAGGCCCCCGACATGATTACAGCACGGGCAATCAGATCGGTGTCGTCGCTGACCATGATCCCGCCTTCGCCCGCGTTGATGAGCTTGTAGGACTGAAAGCTGAAGCACCCGATCCGCCCGATCGTGCCGATATTGCGCCCGGCCCAGGTGGTGCCAAGGCTGTGCGCCGCGTCCTCGATCACCGGCATCCCGGCGGCGTCGCAGAGTGCCATGATTGCGTCCATATCGGAGGTATGCCCGCGCATGTGGCTGATGATCACCGCCTTAACGGTCGGTAGTTTGGCGGCGAAATCGGCCATATCGATGCGGTAGTCGTCGCCACATTCGCAAAGGACCGGGATGCAGTCGGCGTGCAGGATGGACGATGGAACGGCGGCAAAGGTGAACGCCGGGATCATCACGCGGGCGTCGCGGGGCAGGGCGAGGGCCTTGAGCGAGAGGAACAGCGCGGCAGAGCAGGACGACACGGCCAGCGCATATTTGGATCCCAGAAGTGCGGCGAATTCGGATTCAAGCAGCGCCACGGGCGAATTGTCAGAGGTGTAGCGGAACAGATCGCCAGTGGACAGGATGCGTGTCACTTCGGCCATGGCGGCGGCGGGGATCGGCTCGGCGTCATAGACGTTGGGGATCATGTTTTCGGCTTTCCTGAAATCTGCTTTCATTTAATTCTAACATATCGCGTGTAACAGTTCAAAGACCGAATCGGTCACGCAGGCTGAACCACGTCATTGCCAGCGTCAGCAGGGGCGTGCGGAATGCCGCACCACCGGGGAAAGTCGGCACAGGAAGATCCGACAGGATATCGAACCGTTCCGCCTGTCCGGCGATGGCCTGCGCCATGACGGTGCCCGCAAAGCCCGACAGGGCGACGCCGTGGCCGGAATAGCCGCCCGCGGACAGGATGTTGGGGGCGACCCGCAGGACGGCAGGCAGGCGGGACATGGTGACGCCAAGGGTGCCACCCCATGCGTGATCTATTTTCACGCCCTGCAGTTGCGGAAACAGGGTAATGATTCGGCGGATCAATGCCGCAGTGATGTCGGTGGGAAAGCCGATCCCGTAATTCTCGCGCCCCCCGAACAGCAGTCGCTTGTCTTCAGACAGGCGGAAGTAGTTGACGACGAAACGGTCGTCGGCCACGGCGATGTCCTGCGCCAGAACATCGGCGGCGCGGTCCCCAAGGGGTTCGGTGGTGGCGATGAAGCTGTTGATCGGCATGACTTTCGCAGCGACCTGCCGGTCTAGGTTAGGCAGATAACCATTGCCGGCAAGGATGACGTGATCGGCGGTCAGGCGGCCCTGGCCGGTGCGCAGGATGACCTGTTTGCCGGGGACCACCTGATGCACTTCGGATCGTTCATGGATGATGACGCCCGCAGCCTCGGCCGCGCGCGCAAGCCCAAGCGCGTAGCGTAGCGGGTGGATGTGCCCGGCCCCCATGTCGAGGGTACCGCCGATGTAATACGGTGACTTCACTAGGGCTTGCATGGCCGATCTGTCCAGCGCCGTGATCTGGGCATAGCCGTAGTTTTGCGCCAGCCAGGCCGCATTTGCGTGCCCTTCGGCTACGCCCGCCACCTTGGTTTCGCCATGCGCAACGCCGGGCAGATAGCGGGCGTCGGGAGCATGGGTTGCAGAAAACTCGCGCACCTGTCGTTTGGCGTCCTCGGCCAGGTCCCAAAGCGCGCGGGCCTTGTCTGCCCCCACCCGCGCCGCCAGCCAGCGTTGCGATTTGTTGTAGCCTGACCCGATCTGCCCGCCGTTGCGCCCGGATGCACCCCAGCCGGCCCGGTGGGCGTCCAGCACGACGACCCTGAACCCGCGTTCGGCAAGTGAAAGGGCGGCGCAAAGCCCGGTGTAGCCCGCCCCGACGATCCCGACATCGGCTGTCACATCGCCGCGCAGGGCGGGCCGCTCCGGCGGGATCGTGGCCGTCGCCGCATACCAGCTGTCGGGAAAGACACCGGGTTTGTCGTTGCGGTAAAGGGGGTTCATACGTTCAGCAGCAGATGCTCACGTTCCCACGGGCTGATGACCTGCAGGAATTCCTGATATTCCAGCCGTTTGACGATGGAATAGACGCGGGCGAATTCAGGGCCGAGAATCTCGTGCATCTCCTTGGCCTCGTCGAACAGGTCGAGCGCGGCGTTCAGCCCCTGGGGGATTTCGTCTTCGGCGTCATAGGCATCGCCCTTGTAGCGCTTGTCGGGGCGGATTTCGTTTTTCAGGCCCAGATAGCCGCAGGCGAGCGAAGCTGCGATGCACAGGTAGGGGTTGCAATCCATCCCCGCCAGTCGGTTTTCGATCCGCCGCGCCTCGGGCGGGGAAATCGGGATACGGATGCCGGTGGTGCGGTTGTCGCGGCCCCATTCCAGATTGATCGGTGCGGCGTGATTGCGCACGTAGCGCCTGTAGCTGTTCACATAGGGCGCGATCATTGCGATCACCGATGGCATGTGTTCCTGCAGGCCGCCGATAAAGTGGAAAAAGGCGTCGGTTTCACCACCGCCGGGGCCGGTAAAGATGTTGCGCCCCTTGGCGTCTGTCACCGAATGGTGGACGTGCATCGCGCTGCCGGGTTCGTCGGCAATGGGTTTGGCCATGAAGGTGGCGAAACAGTCGTGTTTCAGCGCCGCCTCGCGGATCAGCCGTTTGAAAAAGAACACCTCGTCGGCGAGTTTGACCGGATCGCCATGGCGCAGGTTGATTTCAAGCTGGCCGGCGCCGCCTTCCTGGGTGATTCCGTCAATCTCGAACCCCTGGATTTCGGCGTATTCATAGATGTCGTCGATCACCGGACCGTAGTCGTCCACCGCCGTCATCGAATAGGCCTGCCGCCCGGCGGCCGGTCGCCCGGTGCGCCCCATCATCGGTTCGATCGGTTTCGCCGGGTCGATGTTGCGGGCGACAAGGTAGAATTCCATTTCGGGGGCGACGACCGGGGTCCAACCCTCTTTCTTGTATAACTCGCAGACGCGCCTCAGCACGTTGCGCGGCGCGGCCTGCACCATCCGGCCCTTTTGGTCATAGGCGTCGTGTATAACCTGCAGGGTGCCGTCGGCGGCCCAGGGGGCGGCAGTTGTCGTGGACAGATCGGGTTTCAAGGTCATGTCGGGTTCGACGAACCCCTCGTCGCCCGCCGCCTCGCCCCAATCACCGGTGATGGTCTGGAAAAAGATCGAATTGGGCAGGTGGATGTGGGTCTGTTTTTCCCATTTCGTCGCCGGCACTGCCTTGCCGCGTGCGATGCCCGGCAGGTCTGCGATGATGCATTCGACCTCGTCCAGCCGATTGGCTTCGATATAGGCGGCTGCGGCGGCGGGTATTTTGGCGGTCCAGTTCATGCGACCAGGGCTTTCTGCTTGAAGAAACCGGCGATCTGGCGGGCCAGACTGGCGTTGTTGTTGGGGGCGTCAAGATCGGCGGCGACTTTTTGCAAAAGGGCGTTAGGAATCCGCCCCTTGCCCCGGTATTCGGCCAATCCGGCGATGAAATCGCTTTCGAATTCGGGATGCGCCTGCACCGAAAACGCCTTGTTTCCATAGACAAGCGCAGCGTTTTCGCAGAATGCGTTACTGGCGCAGACTTCGGCCCCCCCTGGCAGAGAGACAACCTGATCCTGATGCCAGGCATTCAGAAACAGGGTTTCACCTTGCCAGTCGTAGGCAGTGCGTCCGACGGCCCAGCCCCCTTTGAATTTTTCGACCTTGCCACCCAGCGCCTGCGCGATGATCTGATGCCCGAAACAGACGCCGACCAGTGGAACGGCAGCGTCAAAGACGGCGCGGATGAAATCCTCGAGAAGCGGAATGAAAGGCAGATCGTCATAGGCGCCATGCCGCGATCCGGTAATCAACCAGCCGTCGCACTGATGGACGTCCTTGGGGAAGTCCAGATCGACGACGCTGAAGATCTGGAACGTCAGACCCTGACCGGCCAGCAGTTTTTCAAAAAGGTTGCCATAGTCACCCTTGTCCGCCCGCATTTCGTCAGGGGTGTGTCCGGCCTGCAGGATTCCGATTTTCATGTCGCACCGATATTGTTGTTTGGATGAAAGCTAGCCGCGCTGCAAAGTGGCGGCAAGATGGTTGCCTCAGACAGTGTCGAGGTAAAGCTCAAGCTGCTGCTCTTCGGTCAGATCCTTGAAATAGTGCAATTCCTGACGTTTGGTTCTGACCAGGTTTTCAACGAGAACAGGGTCGAATACGCGTCTGGCAAAGGGGCTGTGTTCGAAAAGATCAATTGCAGCCTCCCAGGTATCCGGGATTTGCGGCATTTCCTGATCGTAGGCATTGCCAAAGATCGGGGGTGGTGGGGTCAGTTTGTCCTCGATCCCGATCAGGGCTGACCCAAGCACGGCAGTCAGGAAAAGATAGGGATTCACATCGCCACCAGCGACCCGGTGTTCGATCCGCCGCGCGTTCTTGCTGCCACCCGGCACCCGGACCGACGCTGTGCGGTTGTCGTAGGCCCAGCAGATCCCGGTCGGCGCATGGCTTTCGGGGACCAGCCGTTCATAGCTGTTGCCGTGCGGCGCAAAGATCAGCGCCAGATCGGGGATGCCGCGCAGGCATCCGGCGATGGCGTTGTGCAGCAGCGGCGAACCCTCGAAGGTGTCGTTGGCCATCAGGTTGTTGCCGTCTTTGTCGATCACCGAAAAATGCGTGTGCAAGCCGTTGCCGGCGTATTCCTCATAGGGCTTCGCCATGAACGACGCGGCCATGCCGTGATTACGGGCCAGACCGCGCACCAGCATCTTGAAGAACCAGGCATCGTCGGCGGCCTTGAGCGCGTCGGGGACGTGTTCGAGATTGATCTCGAACTGGCCCATGCCGACCTCGGAAATCGCAGCCTCTGCCGGGATGTTCATCGCGTCGCAGGCATCATAGAGATCGTTGAAAAAGCCATCGAAGGCATCCAGCGCCCGCAGCGACAGAATCTCGGCGCCGGGCCGCCTTTTACCTGATTTGGGGCTGCGCGGCTGGCGGATACCGTCGCCGGAATCGTCGACCAGATAGAATTCCATCTCGGTTGCAACGACCGGGGTCATCCCCAGTTTGGCAAAGCCTTCGACGACACGGGCGAGGGCCTGACGCGGGTCGCCCTCGAACGGGCGGCCGTCCTCGTGGAACATCCAGAGCGGCAGCAGGGCCGAGGGCATCTTGAGCCATGGCATCGGCACATAGCCGCGTTCGGTCGGCATCAGCACGCCGTCGGGGTCACCGATTTCGAACACCAGCGGGCTGTCCTCGACATCCTCGCCCCAGATATCGAGGTTGAGAACGGAGAGCGGAAACCGCATCCCTTCCTCTTCCAGTTTCTTGCCGAACCGCACGGGCACCCGTTTGCCACGGGCCTGCCCGTTCAGATCGGCAGCCCCGCAACGGACGTTGCGGATTTCGGGGTGGTCGTCCAGCCAGCTTGACATCATGCACCAATAGCAGGGGCCGGGCCGGAATGAAGTGCGGAAAGGCGCAATTCTGGACCATGCCCTTGGCCCGATTTCATCCGATCAAACGTTGAATGAGAGGGTGTAGCAGCCTCTTGCCCGCATCGGGGGGCGCTCTGCCAGCCCCGATAATTTGATCATAAATGGCTTACTACCGGATCACATTCATGCGCAAGCGAATTTTGGCACGCACATCTTGGGGCAGATGCCGGTTCAGCCGCCGGTTGACGAGGCCAAAGACGGTTATCACGCACAGCGTCAGGCAGATAAAGAACCCTGCGAGGATCGGGTAGGGGATGAAGGGGTTGAACGTCTTGTCGGCAAAGTAGCTGGCGTAATACAGGGCGTCGCCGCGTTGCTGGATTGCCGGAAAGCCGGAAAAGAACACCAGTGTCGTGGCGTGAAACAGGAATATCGCCTCGTTCGTGTAGGCAGGCCAGGCAAGGCGCAGCATTGTTGGCCAGATCACCCGCCGAAAGCGCGGCCAGCCGGACATGCCATAGGCATCCGCCGCCTCGGTATCGCCTTTAGGGATCGACAATAGTGCGCCGTAAAAGATTTCTGCGGAGTAGGCGGCGGTGTTGAGGAACAGCACGACCAATGCACCGAGCCAAGCCGAGGTGAGCGGCGACATCGCGGGCCAGACGCCCTTGAGCGACAAGAACAGGAAATAGGCAAAGAAGAACTGAATGAACAAGGGTGAGCCGCGAAAGACAAAGATGAACCACTCGGCAGGCTTGCGCAGCCAAGGATTGCGCCCGGCCTTGGCCAGCGCAAGTGCTGTGGCAAGGAAAAACCCCGAACACAGCGACACCAGTCCGAAATAGATGTTCCAGATCATGCCCGATCCGATCAGCACGACCTGCTGGCAGATCGTGAAATCGGCACGCGGCAAAAGTTTGGCCCCGATCCCTTGCGACCGCAAACCGTAGTCGATCAGGGTTTCCCAACAACTCATCCCGCGGCCTTGCGCTGGCGTTCGCCGCCCGATGTGGCTTGTCCGCGGGTCAGGCGGCCCATGATCCGGTCCAGCACGACCTCGCTGACCTTGGTAAAGCACAGGTAGAACACCAGCAGCGCCAGAAAATACCACATCCGCCAGTCGACATGCGGATAGTCAGTGAACTGGGGCGTCTTGGTGCCGCCAAGTTCGCGCGCCCAATAGACGATATCCTCGACCCCGAGCAGGAACAGCAGCGGCGTTGCTTTGATCAGGACCATCCAGAGGTTCGACAGGCCGGGCAGCGCAAAAACCCACATCTGCGGGACAAGGATGCGCCAGAACGTCTGGCGATGCGACATGCCATAAGCCTCGCCGGTTTCGATCTGGCCGCGCGGGACGGCACGCATTGCCCCGAACAGGACGTTGGCAGCGAAGGCCCCGAACACGATGGCAAACGTCAGGACCGCCAGAGAAAAGCCGTAGGTTTCATGCACCCACTGTGGCGCATTGCCCAACGGCATCTTGGCGGCGGTGCAAACGACGAAATCATTGCCTTGGCGTACCGGCCCGTCAGTGGCGGGGCAAAGAGCCAAGTGGCGCAAATATTCGATGCCCTGATCCAGCGCGATGACGAAGAACAGAAAGAACGCGATGTCGGGAACGCCGCGCACCAGCGCGATATAAGTCTTGCCAAACCAGCGCAGAGGGGCAATCCGGCTGCGAGCCGCCGATGCCCCGCCGAAACCCAACAACAGCGCCAAGGGTGCGGTGATGGCCAACAGCAACAGCACGGTGCCGACTGCCCAATAAATCCCAAAATGCTTGCCTGTGGTCAGGTAGCACGAAAGCCATGTCAGGCCTTCTATCGAAGCAGGGTCAGCGCAAAAGCCGAACATGGGAAAAGGGGCCCCCCCGCGCTTTCACGTGGGGGCCCCGATCCAAGGTCAATATTGGGCGGTGTCTTCGCCGAACCACTTGACGAGCAGGGTGTTCAGCGAACCGTCAGCCTTCATCGCGGTGATCTGCGCATCGAATTTGTCGCGCAATTCGGTGTCGGTCTGGCGCAGGCCCATGCCGATGCCGCCGCCCAGCGGAACGGGTTCACCAACGAACATCAGCTCGCCACCCGATGCCTCCACGATCGGGGCAAGGTAGTCGTAGTCGGCAAACACCGCGTCAGCCTCGCCATTGCGCACTGCGGCGATGGTTTCGTCGGGGGTCGCGAATTCCAGCAGGCTGGCACCGCTTTCGGCCACGTAACCGGCCTGAATGGTCGAGGTCTGGGCCGACACCGTGCCGATCGTCACATCGACGTCGGCCGACGCGCCAACATAGGCCGATGCGGTCGGCGGATAGTAGTTCTGGGTAAAGCTGATGACCTCGGCGCGTTCTTCCGTGATCGACATGCCCGCGACGATGGTGTCGTAGTTGCCCGACACGAGGTTCGGGATGATGCTGTCCCATTCGTTGGTGACCCATTCACAGGTCAGTTCGGCGCGGGTGCACAGTTCGTCGCCGACTTCGCGTTCAAAGCCGTCGACTTCGCCCGCGTCGTTGATGAAGTTGTACGGAGGATAGGCGCCTTCGGTACCCATGCGCACCGTGTCTTGGGCAAACGCCATGCCGGCGGACAGGGCCAGCGCGGCCGTGGTCAGGATCAGTTTTTTCATCGTGGTTTTCCCCTTTGGGTGAGTGGTGGTCATTCAGGCGGCGACAGTCGCCGACAAAAACTGTTGCAAACGTTCGGTTTTCGGGCTTTTGAACAAATCGGACGGCGGCCCCTGTTCCTCGATCTTGCCAAGGTGCAGGAAAATCGTGTGGTCACTTACATCCGCGGCCAGCCGCATGTCGTGGGTGACAATCAGCATTGTGCGCCCCTCGGCGGCCAAGTCCTTGATAACCTTGATGACTTCCTGTTCCAACTCGGGGTCTAGGGCGCTGGTCGGTTCATCGAACAACAGCGCCTTGGGTTCCATGCACAAGGCGCGCGCGATGGCGGCGCGTTGTTGTTGCCCGCCCGAGAGTTGGGCCGGGTAGGCGTCGCATTTGTCGCCGATCCCGACCTTGTCGAGGTAACCGCGTGCCGCCTGTTCCACTTCGGCCTTATCGCGCTTTAGCACGATCAACGGAGCCTCCATCACGTTTTGCAGGATGGTCATGTGCGCCCACAGGTTGAACTGCTGAAACACCATCGACAGGTTGGTGCGGATACGGATCATCTGGGCGTGGTCGGCAGGATGGCGGCGCAGGCCCTCGCCTTTCCATTTTACGGGTTCGCCGCAGAAAACCACATCGCCCTGCTGACTGTCCTCAAGCAGGTTGGCGCAGCGCAGCAACGTCGATTTGCCCGACCCCGACGACCCGATCAGCGATACGACATGCCCGGCAGGGGCGACGACATCGACGCCCTTCAACACCTCCAACGTCCCATAGGACTTGTGCAGGTCACGGATTTCGATGACGGGCGCGGCGGCGGTCACGTTTTGTTTTTGTCCCTGTTTGACGGTGGAGTAGGGCGCAATTTTGCATGCTTTGCAACGCCCTTTATGACAGTTTGCCGCACCTTTGCTGTCAAATCGGGCAGAAGTGCCTGCCAATCTGGCAGTCGTGCGGGTGCATCGGGCAAGGGAATATCGTAGGCGTCAGCGGACAGGGTAACGATGCCGCGCAGGCCCAGCGTCTTGGTGTGACGTTGCGGCAGGGCGGTAATCGCGGCAACGATCGCGGCGCGGTAGGGGGCCGGGTCGCGCCCCTTCGCGGTGATAAAGGTCATGCCCGGTGACGCGACCGAATGCCCGATGACACGGACACGCGCGGCGTCGGGTTCCCAATTCTGTTGGTTGCGCCATGTTACCGCATCGATGCTTGCAAGGTCGGCGTCGCCATTTGCAACAGCAGCGAGGCTCGCGTTATGCGATCCGGTTTTCAGATGCGGGTGCAGCGTCAATCCCCGTGCCCGCGCCGTCGCCAGCGTCCCGCCCCAGCCCGATTGCGACAGCGCGTCGTTGTAGGCAAACCGATAGCGCGCGCAATCGGCAAGCCGAATCGCGGGATCGTCGGCGCGCACGATGATGACCGAGGCATAGAACCCTGGCGCAAGGTCGGGAAACCCATAGTCAGACGCGCCGATGAGCGTCACACGGTCGCGAAACCGGGCACGGTACGGCAGGTTGCAGATCTGGCTTAGCACCAGATCTGGGCTGCCCCAGCCGTCCAGAAAGTCAGTCTCCCGGTCCAGCGCGTCAGGGGCCGCAACCCCTGCATCGCGCAATCCATCGCGGATCAGCGACCATAATGCGTCGTGCGCCTCCGCGTTTTCGGCGCGATCATACATCGGCAGGGCGGCGATCATGCTTGGGGCAAGTCCCCCAGAACCCGCAGACGGGCCTGATTGCTGTCGATGTCGCTGACACCCAGCAGCGGCGCGATCTGGCGCATTTGGGCGTCTTCCATCGCGTCGCGCCGATCATCGACCAGCACGACCTGCCACAGCGCCTCGATCACTTTCAGCCGGTCGTCGTAGGGCACCTTATCCTTGATGGCACGGGTAAAGCGAACGGTGTCGGGGGCCTCGGCCTCGATCTCTTCGCATTCGGTGCGCAAGGCGGCTGCGGCGGTGGCGTCCAGCCCGTAACGACGTGCTAAAATCAGGTCTATCCGCGCCACCTCGGCCGGAGCATAATCGTTGTCTGCCCGCGCCATGCGGACCAAAAGCGCGCCGAGGGCCAGCCGGGCATCGGTCGGTCCAAGCGGTGCGGCGGCGGGGGCGGTCAGCCGTTTGAGGAAATCTGCGATCATGTGGGGGGTATAGTGGCCCGGTGCGCGTCGGAAAAGGGGGTCAACGATCAATCTGAACCGGACCGGGGACCGGCATGTGGATCGCCGGACGTCGCCGCGCCCCGGTCATCGCATTGCCAAGGATCGCAGCCAGCAACACTGCGCCGCCCAGAAACATGCCGCGGCTGGCGGTTTCGCCAAAGACCAGCCAGACCCAGACCGGGGCCAGCAGCACCTCGACCATGCTGAGCAGCACCAGATCGGTTGCCGCGACGACCCGGCTGCCGATCGTGTAGCAAATCATCCCCAGCGCCAGCGACGCCGCCCCCATCGCGATCGCCACAAGTGCGGCGAAGGGCGACACCGCCAGTCCCTGACCGCTGGCGATGGCCGCGCCACCACCGAAGATCAGCGCGAACAGACCTCCCAGGATCACGGCAGGCAGCATGTCCCCCGCGCGGCCACGGCGCAACATCACCGAAAACACCGCGAACCCGAATGCTGACCCGAGCGCCGCTGCATTGCCCGCCAGCGCTCCCGCTGCAAGACCTTCGCGCACCATCAACGCCATCCCCGCCCCGGCAAATGCCATCGCGATCCATGTCGCGCGGCGCACCGGTTCGCCGATGACCAGCCAGGCCAGAAGAGCGGTCAGGAAGGGCGAAGCTGCGAACAGGAACACCGCGTTGGCGATTGTCGTGGTCTGGAACGCAAAGATCGCGCCGAAAAACGCCAGCACCAGTCCGGCACCGCCGATCACCCCTGACAGGCCAACGGCGCGGATTTTCTCCGGCAGCTGACCACCCGAGCGGACGTGGACGAAACCCGCCAGCACCGGCACCATGCCCAGCGAGCGGTAGAACAGCACCTGCCAGGTGCCGACCTCGGGAATGAAGCGGAGCGCCAGTCCGGTCAGCGACCACAGCACCCCGGCCAACAGAACCAGACCGACGCCGGCGCGATAGGATTGCATGATGTGCCTGCACTTGTTTGCGCAGGAAGGTCGGCACGGCATCGCGCAGGGTCTGTTCCGAAAACGGCATTCCGCGTCGGTTCAGCCGATCCGGTCGTCGCCGTCGAATGCCACCGCTTGCAGAGCGATGCCTTCGGGGTCGTCGTTGTTGATGACGACAGCGGCGATGTCGCGCGCCTTGTCCTGCCGGATCAGTCCATAACCGGCCTCGGCCAGCGGACCCAGCGTCACGACGCCGATCACCTGCCCGTCGCGGTTCAACACGATGACGCTGGCGGTGCCGCCTTCGCCACCGCGCAGGTCAAGGCGGATCGCCGCCTGATCGCGGTCGAACAGGATTGCGATGGCGCCTTCGCCGGTCGCGTCGAACTGTGGATAGCCCAGTGGCCCAAGGCCGTTCAACACGTTGGTGCTGGCCAGTCTTGTGACGGACAGCATTTCCTTGGCAGGGGTATTGAACAGCGTCAGGGGCGCGCTTGCGGGGCCGCTGATGGCGTCGAAGGTGCCGCTGACCGCACGGACCTGCCCCGCGAAACCGTCGCCGAAACTGGCCCCCGGCAGGATCAGCGGTGCGCCGATCAGTCGGCCGGGGCCAAGGTTGCCGGGCTGGTCGTCAAAGGTGATGATCCGAGCCAGGTCGAGCGTTACCGGATCGACCACGCAGACCGGGCGGTCGCAGGCGTTTACCAGCGCAGGCAGAAGGGCGAACAGGGCGGCAATGACGCAACGCATGGCGCGATCCTAGCACGCGACGCAGCGCTGCGCGGCGGATTTTCAAAGTTGCCGTGCGAGGCTGCCAAAGGCCTTGGTCAGGATCATCGCCTGCGTTGAAAACCCGTAGGGAGGGTTGACCACGAACAGGCCTGATCCGATCATCCGATGACCGGGGCGGGCTGGAGGGAACGCGACCTCGTGGCGCACGCCGTCAGGCAGCGCATCTTCGAGCATTTTGAGCATTGCGCGGTGCGGCGCGCCGACCAGTAAAGGATACCACAGCACCAGCGTTCCCAACGGCCACTTTTTCGCCACCCGGCAAAACAGGACCGCGATCGTCTGATAGTCGGTTTTGACCTCGTAGGACGGATCGACCAGCAACATTCCCCGCCGGGGTATCGGGGGGCACAAGGCGATGGCCATTTCAGCTCCGTCAACCTGCTGGCACCGCGCCGGATAGGGGGCCATCAGGGCCGTCAAAGCAGCAAATTCCTGCGGGTGCAGTTCAGCCAGATGCAGAGGGTCGTCGGGGCGCAGCGACAGGGCGGCCAGCAGCGGCGAACCGGGATAGGCGGTTGGCCCATGCGCGGCGCGGACCTGCGCCAGAACGCGGGTATAGGGGTGATCGGCGGCGAACCAGTCGGCGACCTTGCCGATGCCTTCGGCCGCTTCGCCGGTCTTGACCGCCTCGGCCCCGTCCAGCCGATACAGGCCGCGCCCGGCGTGGGTTTCGATGTAGGTCAGCGGCTTGGGTTTGGCCACCATATATGCCAGCATCCACGCCAGCAGGCCGTGTTTGTGAACATCAGCCAGATTGCCGGCGTGATAGGCGTGTTGATAGGACAGCATGCCGTTGCCTAGACGCAAGAGCACTGTGCCGCAAGGCGGTTGGGGCGCGTCAGGCCAGCCCGAAGCAATCGCGGTTGAAAGCCGGGCCGCCGCGCAACAGTTAGCCGGCGGACGCCAACCTTCGCAAAAAATGCCGCAACATCATGGAAATCTTTACTCCCGAAGGTTTTACCGCCTTGTTGCAGGTGATCGGCATCGATCTGGTTCTGGCCGGGGACAATGCCATTGTCATCGGGCTGGCGGCGGTAGGTCTGCCCAAAGACCAGCGAAACAAGGCGATTCTGGTGGGAATCATCGTCGCGACGGTCATGCGGATCGGATTCGCCGCCGTGACAACCTATCTGTTGGCGATTGTCGGCCTGCTGCTCGCCGGAGGCATCCTGCTGCTATGGGTCTGCTGGAAGATGTGGCGCGAACTGCGCGTCGGACATGCTGACGATCTGAATGCCGAAGAGGCGTTGACCGATCTCGACCTGAACGCTGACGGCACTGTGGCGGGGGGTGCGCCGCGCAAGACTTTTGCCCAAGCCGCCTGGCAAATCGTTGTTGCCGATGTGTCGATGTCGCTGGACAACGTGCTGGCGGTGGCGGGGGCGGCGCGCGAGCATCCGTCGGTGCTGGTGATCGGGCTGATCCTGTCCATCGCCCTGATGGGACTGGCGGCCACGTTTATTGCCGGGCTGCTGAATCGGCACCGCTGGATCGCCTATGTCGGTCTTTTGATTATTGTCTATGTGGCCGGCAAGATGATCTCCGAAGGCTGGCACGAGGTAGAGCCGTTTGTGATCGGGTGAGGCCGCCAGGAAGTTGCTCCGATCAAGCGATGTCAGTCCAACCGCCCGGCTTTCGAGCGAAGTGCCGGGTTGCGCCGCGTCGCCCCCCGAACGAAGATACCGTCAGACAGCCGGGGATAAAGCCGATTTGAGAGGGAATAGACCAGCCTTATACCAAACGGCTGGTTTCCACCGCCGCCCGGACGAAATCGGCGAACAGCGGGTGCGGGGCGAAGGGTTTGGATTTCAGTTCGGGGTGAAACTGAACCCCGATGAACCACGGATGATCCTGCCATTCGACGATCTCGGGCAGGCGGCCATCGGGCGACATGCCGGAAAAGCACAAGCCCTTGTCTTCAAGCTGTTTGCGATACTTGATATCGACCTCGTAACGATGCCGGTGGCGTTCTTCGATCGCGGTCGTGCCATAGATGCCCGCGACCTTTGACCCCGGCGTCAGGGTCGCCGAATAGGCCCCCAGCCGCATCGTGCCGCCCTTATCGTCATCGGTTTTGCGGGCCACGACATGGTTGCCCTGCACCCACTCTTTCAGATGGTAAACCACAGGTTCGAAACGCTTTTTCCCAGCCTCGTGGTCGAATTCTTCGGACCCGGCCGTGGTCACACCGGCAACATTGCGCGCTGCTTCGATCACCGCCATCTGCATGCCCAGACAGATACCCAGATAGGGGGTCTTGTGGGTGCGGGCGAATTCGGCAGCCTTGATCTTGCCCTCGGTGCCACGTTCGCCGAAACCGCCCGGGACGAGGATGGCATCGAAGGCCTCAAGATGCGGCGCCGGGTCTTCGCGTTCGAACAATTCGGCGTCGACCCATTCGATCTTGACCTTGACGCGGTTGGCCATGCCGCCATGCGTCAGCGCCTCGGCGATGGATTTATAGGCGTCTTCAAGCTGGGTATACTTGCCGACGATGGCGATCTTGACCTCGCCTTCGGGGTTGTGGATGCGGTCGGACACGTCGCGCCAGACGCTTAGGTCGGGTCTGGGCGCGGGCGAGATCTCGAAGGCGTCCAGCACGGCCTGATCCAGACCTTGGGCGTGATAGGCCAGTGGCGCGTCGTAGATCGTCGACAGGTCATAGGCGGCAACGACGGATTCCTTGCGCACATTGCAGAACAGGGCGATCTTTTCGCGTTCCTTGTCGGGGATCGGATGTTCGGACCGGCAGACAAGGATATCGGGGGCGATGCCGATGGATTGCAGTTCCTTGACGCTGTGCTGGGTCGGTTTGGTTTTCAATTCACCGCTGGCCGCGAGGTAGGGCAACAGGGTCAGGTGCATGAAAATGCACTGGCCACGCGGACGGTCGTGGGCGAATTGGCGGATCGCCTCGAAAAACGGCAGGCCTTCGATATCGCCAACGGTGCCGCCGATTTCGCAGAGCATGAAATCGACCTCATCCGCGCCGATTTTCAAGAAGTCCTTGATTTCATTGGTGACGTGCGGAATGACCTGAATTGTCTTGCCCAGATAATCGCCCCGGCGTTCCTTTTCCAGCACGGTGGAATAGATCCGCCCCGACGATACGGAATCGGTCTGGCGGGCGGCGACGCCGGTGAAGCGTTCGTAGTGCCCAAGGTCCAGATCGGTTTCAGCGCCGTCGTCGGTGACAAAAACCTCGCCATGTTCGAAGGGCGACATCGTGCCCGGATCGACGTTGAGATATGGGTCAAGTTTGCGCAGTCGCACTGAGAACCCGCGCGCCTGCAACAATGCGCCAAGGGCGGCCGAGGCGAGCCCCTTGCCAAGCGATGATACAACGCCGCCGGTAATGAAAACATAACGCGCCATTGGCTGGCATCCCCGTGATCGGTCAAATTGCGGCGCTGTCGCGGTCAGTCAGACACGCATCATCACGGGGTTTGAGTATAGGCGGATTCGGGGGCCACTGGCAACACGTGACGCAACATCATGTTGCGCCGTCTTGGCGTCCGCCCAGCGGTTGTGGCTATTGTCCCGAAGGCACCAGGGGCGCATCGGTGACCGAAGGCGGCAGCAGGTCGCCGCCAAGATCGGGCGCGGTTTCGCTGACCGGGGCAGGCTGGTCAGCAAGCCGGTCGAGTACCGACGTCCCGGCCGACTTCTGCGCCGCGATAATGGTCAACGCCAGCGAGGTGCAGATGAACGCCGCCGCGAGAATCCACGTTGCCTTGCCCATCGCAGTGGCTGCCGAGCGAGCCGACATCGCGCCGCCGCCGCCACCACTGCCCATGCCAAGACCGCCGCCTTCGGAGCGTTGCATCAGCACAATGGCGATCAGCGACAGGGCAAGGATCAGATGGATGACAAGAACGACGTTTTCCATGACGGGCTTTCTGGCGGTTTGGGCTGCTATCTAGAAGCTGGGCCGGGTTGCCGCAACCCCTGAATGCCCGTGGCTATTCGTCCACGTCGTCGACATCGGCCTGCCCGCTCAGCTTGCGGCGCACGATGCTCCAGGACAGGCCGATTGCCAGCACGACGGAAAGGGTAAAAAGGGCTATCCAGGTGTTCACGGTCGGATTGTTCAGATCGACCAATCCCTGATCGTACATCACCCAGAGGATCGTCGCCACCAGTGCGAGGATCAGCAACATGCCGAAAGCGCCGATCGAGCGCAGGGTGGCGCGCAGGTAAATGATGTAGCCGATCAGCAGAACAAGAGCCAAAAGGGCGGTAACAGAGGTGTTGGTTGCATAATTCTGCATCGCCCAGCGGGTGAAATTCCAATCGGTCGGATTGTAAGTCGCGGCCAGCAGGACAAACGCGAACAGCCAGCGCAGCAGAAAACCCATCGTCGTTCACTCCGTCACTTTTGCGACCCTTGATGCCCGCTGCAGGGTAGGACTGTCCAGCCGAGATGCGACGAAATTGCGGTTTCGCCCTGTTGGCGGGGCCGCTATACGGGGCCGGGGTTGACCCGCGCAAAGGACATGACATGGCAAACGTGGTGGTCGTCGGGGCCCAGTGGGGCGACGAGGGCAAGGGCAAGATCGTCGATTGGCTGTCCGAACGTGCCGATGTGATCGCCCGGTTTCAGGGTGGGCACAACGCCGGGCACACGCTGGTCATCGATGGTGAGGTGTTCAAGCTGTCGCTGCTGCCCTCGGGCATCGTGCGTGGCGGCAAGCTGTCGGTGATCGGCAACGGCGTCGTGCTGGACCCGTGGCATCTGGAAAAGGAAATCGCGGGCCTGCGCGGGCAGGGCGTCACGATCACGCCCGAAACGCTGATGATCGCTGAAAATACGCCTCTGATCCTGCCGATTCACGGCGAATTGGACCGAGCGCGCGAAAGCGCGAACAGCGTCGCACGGATCGGCACTACGGGCCGCGGCATTGGTCCAGCCTATGAAGACAAAGTCGGGCGACGGTCAATCCGGGTTGCGGACCTTGCCGATGACGCGACATTGCAGACTCGGCTGGACCGGGCGCTGGCGCACCACGACGCGCTGCGCCGGGGGCTGGGAATGG
Organism: Rhodobacterales bacterium; assembly: GCA_038251315.1. Classification (GTDB taxonomy): domain Bacteria; phylum Pseudomonadota; class Alphaproteobacteria; order Rhodobacterales; family Rhodobacteraceae; genus JBBKXP01. The sequence goes on from JBBSBK010000010.1 coordinate 26,930, forward strand.
AGCCGGTCGACCGCGAGGCACTGCTGGCGGCACTGCGGGCGATTGCGCCCCTGGTTCTGGAATATGCAGCACCGGTCTGGAAGGTGCTGAATGAAAAGAAGAAAGAGGGAAAGAGGATCCTGTTCGAAGGGGCGCAGGGGGCGCTGCTCGACATCGATTTCGGGACATATCCCTATGTCACATCGTCCAACGTGATCGCCGGGCAGGCGGCGACGGGCACCGGGATCGGGCCGGGATCGATCGATTTCGTTCTGGGCATCGTCAAGGCCTATACGACGCGGGTCGGCGAAGGGCCGTTCCCGGCCGAATTGTTCGACGCCGACGGGGCGCGTCTGGGCGAACGGGGGCGTGAATTCGGCACCGTGACCGGGCGCAAACGGCGGTGTGGCTGGTTCGACGCGGTGCTGGTGCGCCAGACCTGCATGACGTCCGGCGTCAACGGCATCGCGTTCACCAAACTGGATGTGCTGGACGGGTTCGAGACGCTGAAAATCTGTGTCGGCTACGATCTGGATGGCAAACGGCTGGATTATTTGCCGACCGCCGCTAACAGTCAGGCCCGCTGCACCCCGGTCTACGAGGAATTGCCGGGCTGGTCGCAATCGACGGAAGGGGCCCGGTCGTGGGCCGATCTGCCGGCCGAGGCGATCAAATACGTGCGCCGGGTCGAGGAATTGATCGGCTGCCCGGTCGCCTTGCTGTCAACCTCGCCCGAACGCGAGGATACGATCCTTGTCACCGATCCGTTTGCCGACTGATGGCGCTTTCGTACAAATCGCGCCGCCGCTGGGCGCTGGTTTTGCTGCTGGTCTGGCTGCCGGTCTACGTCATCGTTGCCGCGACGATTCTGAGCACCCTTGGCCGCCCGCCGGTCTGGATCGAACTGGCGGTCTATGCCGTGCTTGGCGTCGCCTGGGCGTTGCCGTTCCGGTTCGTGTTTCGCGGTATCGGTCAGGCCGACCCTGATGCGCCGCGCGCACCTGACGGCGAGTGATCCAGAGGCGCGGCTGTCAGCGCGCGCGTTTTTTCGGGCGACCGGCGACCGGCGACGGAGCAGGCGGTGCCACCTAAGGGTCGGTTTGCGCGAATGGTTGACATGCAAAGGCAGCGCCGGGCAAGAGCGCTGTCTTTGGTCTGATTGAGGACTGTCCTACCCGCGTGCGGCGATCGCCTCGGGGCGGAACCGGGTCTGGTCGGAAATCTGGAACCGGCCATTGCGGATCTTTGCTATCCGGCCCTGTCGCAGCAGAGTGCCAAAGGACCGCAGCCCGTCTTCGCGGCTAAAATCCTCGGGTGACAATTGGCGCACCTTGCGCATGATTTCCGGGCGCGAAAAGTCGTCCATCCCTTCGACGAAGGCGGTGTAGGCTGCGGCCGCTTCAAGCAGATCCTGCAGCGATGTCGCGCCGAAGATTTTCACATATTCGGCGAAAGACCCGACGTCCACATCAGCTTCGACCGGCGCAATGGCTTCGATTTGCACCCGGCGCGGGCGGACCGGGGTGACCAATGCCGGGGCCAGAGCCGTTTCTTCAACCGGCATGTCGATCCGCTGCGAGGCGACAAGTTTAAGCGGCGCCGGGCGCGGCCGTTCGGCATCGGCGCGGTGCTGGCCATCGGGGCGGGCACGGCGCGGCCTCACGACCTGATCCAGATCGTCGCGGAAAGCATTTTCGGCCTTGTCGGTGGCGCGGGCGGGTTCGCCCATCCGACGCGCGGCTTCGGTTGCGGCGACGGCAGCCTTGAGCTGGGCGATGGCCTGACGGCGGCGGTTGCCTTCGGGTTCGCGCAATTCGGCGTCGGTCTGCGACAGGATGCGCGACATCGCCGCCTCGTCGGCGTCAGGCTCGGTGTCGAGGATGGCACGGCCCGGGCGGGGGTCATGCGCAGCCGCCGTGGCATCGTCGTCGGATGGTCCGTCTTTGTCGGCATCGGCGTCGTCGGCCCCGGTCAGGTCCAGATCGGCGTCATCGGTCTCCACATCGTCCGCCATGTCTTCGGCTGACCAGGCATCATCGTCACCGTCGCCGGTGTCACGTTCCACGTCCGCCAGTTCTTCGAGAAGTTCAGCCTCTTCTTCAGCGGAAAGACCCGATCGATCGTCAGCAACAGCGAAATCATCAAGATCATTGATGCCGTCGAGGATTGCCAGATCAGGCAGTTCAGGCCGGTTGACCCAATCGTCTCCCTCGGCTTCGGCGGGATCCTCGGGCGTTTCCGCTTCGAGCCGGCCTCTGGCGACGGCCCGTTCAAAATCGCTCCGCTTCATGCGGATGACGCGGGCGCGCGGGGTCGGCATTTCGATCGCGACAGTCTGGCTGACACGCGCTTCGTCGGCCTCGGCGGCGGTATCGTTTGCGTCTGCCGGATCGACGTCGGGTCGGTCAGCATGATCGGCAAGATTATCGTCAACGTCGTCATAAGCCGGAGAGACCCGCGCCATCATGGCGCCGATGCTTTCGATTTCATCGGCACGATCCTCGGATGCCGGTTCGTCGTTCTGCGGGTCGACGGCTTGATCCTCGTCTGCCTGATCCGCGTAAGCGACGTCAGCATCGTCTGCGATATCGATTCCGCCCAGCGCGTCGTGGAGAGCCTGATTGTCGCTGTCGTCATCCAACGGATCGGAACCGATGGAATCATCTTCACCCGCGTCATCGCCAATATCGAGGTCGACGCGGTGCTGGCCGACGACAGCGCGGATGCGTTGAAGTTTGGCGGCAACGCTGTCGGCGTCTGGCTGGAGGGTGACTGTAGCGACGGATTCGTCGATGACGGGTGTCGCCGGGGCGGGTGCCGCGAACGCCTGGACATGATCGCCAGCTTCGGCCCCGGTCCCGCGTCCGGCAGCGTCTGACGTCACCGCCACGCTGATATCCTGATCTGCGAAGTCGCCAAATACGGTGACGGGTTCCGCAGGTGCGGCCAACGGCGCCATCGGAACGGCACGAGCCGCGGGCGGCATCGCCGGTTCTATTGGTGCGACCGATTCGTCGGCGTCTTCTTCGGCATCTGGGTCCAGTGCGGCACCGGTGCGCAGGGTGATCCCGGATGCGTCCATCCGAGCCTCGACCCGGCGGGCGACCTCGCGCTGGGCAATCCGCGTCAGCATTTCTGCATCGGGCGTCGGCGGTTCGGCCCCGAAATAGCGGTCATCCGCCGCCAGATCACGGAAATATTCTGCAATCGCCTTCATTGTCGAAAACGAATCGTCGAACCCTTCAAGGGTGCATGAGAACGTTCCATAGGAAACGGTCAGAATCTTGCTTGGGCCTACCATCTTACTGCTCGCTTTCTATCACATTCAGCAATTCAGGGTTTACCATGAATTGGATCGCAATCCGGAACAGGAAGGCGTTAATATCGGTATTATTTCGGGGCGTTTTCAAGGCAGGTTGCCGGGACAGCGGGTAATGCGGGCAAGTGATGTTCATTGTTGACAGTTCCGACGCGGTGACCCTGGTTGGCGGTGCCGACCCTAGCCTCGCCGACCTTACCACTGCCTTAAGCCATGCGCCAATTCTTGTCGCTGCCGATGGCGGGGCCGATGCCGTGCTGGCGGCAGGGTTGCGCCCGCAGGCCGTGATCGGCGACATGGACAGCCTCGGTCCGGCGGCACGGTCAACCTTTGCCGATTGTCTGCACCCGGTCGGCGAACAAGCCACGACAGATTTCGAAAAGTGCCTGACCCGTATCGCCGCACCGCTCATCATTGCGGTCGGCTTTACCGGCGGCCGGCTAGATCATACCTTGGCGGTGCTGAACGTGTTGGCCCGCCACGTGAACCGTCAGGTCATTCTTTTGGGTCGCGACGATGTCAGCTTTCTCGTGCCACGGGGCCATATCGTCCTAACCCTGCCGGTGGGGATGCGGCTGTCGCTGCTGCCGCTGGCGGAAGCGCGTGTTGACACTGCAGGCCTGCGCTGGCCGGTGGTGGATGCTGCGATGCATCCGACCGGATACATCAGCCCTTCGAACGCGGTCGCAGAACCTCGGGTTGATATCCACGCGATAGGTCCGGTGCTGGTCAGCTTGCCGCCCGATGCGCTTGGGTACGTGATTGACGCTGTTTGCGGGCGATGATGTCGTGTCCGAGACAGATGGTGATGATGGCGAAAGCAGAGTGTAGAGAAAGGAACAGCCGGTCGTCGTGCCGGCAGGCTAATCGCCGTCAGGCCGGGGGGAAATCGGCAGAACCACCGAGCCGTTCCGCGCCGTCACCCGCTCGCGGTGGACGATGTAAAGGCCTGACGCGACGATGATACCGATCCCGACCCATGTCAGAGCATTGGGAAAGTCGTTGAAGATCACGTAGCCAAGTGTCGCTGCGCTGACGATCTCGAGATAGTGCAGCGGCGCGAGTGTGGCGGATGGCGCGTAGCGCAGGGCGTAGGTCATCAGCATGTGCGCCACTGCCGAGGCGGCGCCCACCCCGGCGAGCCAGATCCATGCCCGCCCCTGCGGCCAGACCGGATCGAGATCGGTGATGCCGCTGCCGTTGGCCAGCCAGATCACCGGCAGACACATGACCGTGGCGATTGTGGCGGTGTGATACTGCATCGGCACCGGGTGCATCCGTTGTCCCAGTGAGCGTGTGACCAGCATGTAACCGGCAAAGAATATGGCCGTGCCAAGGGGGTAAAGTGCGACGGTTCCAAAAGCCGCGAAACTTGGCTGGATCACCAGCATCGATCCGGCAAAGCCGACCGCGCTGGCTCCGATCCGGCGCGGCCCGACTTCGTCGTTGAACAACAGCTTGCCGAGGATCAGCAGCAGGAAGGGTTCGACAAAGGCGATGGCCAGGGCATCCGCGAGTGGCATCACCTGCACGGCGGCGACGAAGCAATAGGTTGACAGGATCAGGAACAGAGCGCGCAGGGCCAACGGCACGATGACGCCGCGCCCGATCCTGATCCCGTAGCCCAGCCAGAGGCAGACCGGCAACATCAGCGCCGCCTGTACGACGAACCGGGCGGCGGTGACCTGCCCGACCGGGATCGATTGAGCGGCCAGTTTCGACGCCACGTCGATCAACGGCGCGCTGACGCAGAAGCCGAGCATCAGGGCGACGCCGAGGAGGATGCGGTCTTGGGTCATGTGGCGAGCGGTAAAGTTGTGGCTGGCCACTGTCCAGCCGGATTGCGGCCGTGGGTGGAAACCCACAGGGATCCGGGATGGGGGAGCAAACCGGCGGTAAAGGTGTGCCGCCCCCACCTGTGCCAGACCCCCTCACCGAGATTCTGGCCAAAAGACAGTGGCCGAATCTTCAAATTCACTTGGCCATGGACACTCCCCCAGAGGGGCCGCAATTTGCCGAGCGCGGCACGGCCAGCAGGGTGAGAATCGGCATGGGTTTCAACCCATACGCCGTTCAACAGTTCGGAACGTTCACCGCCAGTCCGCCCAGGGCCGTTTCCTTGTATTTTTCGCTCATGTCCGCTCCAGTCTGCCGCATCGTCTCGATCGCGGCGTCCAGCGGCACCAGATGCACACCGTCGCCACGCAGAGCGAGCGAGGCCGCCGACACCGCCTTGATGCACCCCAGCCCGTTCCTTTCGATGCAAGGCACCTGCACCAGCCCGCGGATCGGGTCGCAGGTCATCCCCAGATGGTGTTCCAGTGCAATCTCGGCAGCGTTTTCCACCTGTTCCGGCGTGCCGCCCATCACCGCGCAAAGCCCCGCCGCGGCCATTGCTGCCGCCGATCCCACCTCGGCTTGACAGCCGCACTCGGCGCCCGAAATCGAGGCGTTGAACTTGATCAGCCCACCGATCGCAGCGGCCGTCAGCAGGAAATCGGGAACGCCTTTCATAGACGCGCCCGGCACATGGTCCAGCCAGTAGCGGATCGTCGCGGGCACCACACCCGCCGCCCCATTTGTCGGGGCGGTCACCACCTGCCCACCGGCGGCGTTTTCTTCGTTCACCGCCATGGCATAGGTCGACATGTAATCGTTGATCGTATGCGGCGGGGTCTGGTTCAGCCCGCGTTCGGCCTGCAGCGCGTCCCAGATCCCCTTGGCCCGCCGACGCACCTTGAGGCCGCCGGGCAGAATCCCATCCGTCACCAACCCTCTGTTGATGCAGGCATTCATCACGTCCCAGATTCGCGACAGCCCCTTGTCGATCTCGCCCGCAGGGCGGCGGGCCAGTTCGTTGGCGCGTTTCATCGCCGCCACCGACAGCCCGCTTTCGGCGGCCATGTTCAGCATCTGAACCGCCGATCTGAACGGAAAGGGGACGCTGGGGCCGGTATCGGTATCCTTGCCGGCGGCCAGTTCGGCTTCAGTCAGGACAAAACCGCCGCCGATGGAATAATATGTCACCTGGGCCACGACGTCGCCCTGCGCGTCGGTCCCTTTCAGGATCATCCCGTTGGCATGGCCGGGCAGGGCGGGGCCGTAGTCGAACAGCAGATGATCGGCGGGGACGAAGGCCAGTCGCGGCAGGCCATCGGGCGTCACATGCCCTTCGGCCTTGATCCGGGCAAGTTCGGCCTCGGCTTTGCCGGCGTCATAGTCGTCAGCCCGAAAACCGGCCAACCCCAGAATGATCGCCCGGTCCGTCGCATGCCCGACTCCGGTAAACGCGAGGCTGCCGTGCAGCGACGCCCGCAGACCTGCCACCTTGAAAGGCTGGGCCCGGAGGTGGTCAAGGAACCGCGCCGCCGCGACCATCGGCCCGATCGTATGCGACGACGACGGTCCGACCCCGACCTTGAACATATCGAACACGGAGAGAAACATCAGATGGCACTTCCTTCGGGGGGATCGGGCAGGGTCGGGGCGGAAAAAGGTGTCGCTCCCAATCCCTCGGCCCTAGCGGCATTTCGGGCGGGACCGGTGGTTTCAAAGGCCCGGGCAAACGCCATCAGATCGGGCCAGCGCCGCAGGTCATACCACGCCGGATCGCCGCCATAAAGGGCCGGCCAGCGCAGCAGCGGCGCGAGGTAACAGGCATGGATCGACGGGATGCGAAGCCAACCGGGGTTGGCATCGTTCAGCAGGCCGAGGTTGACCGCGATTCTGTGCCGGGTCGCGGCGCGCAGCGTTTCAGCCTGATTGGCGGCGATATATTGGTCGGGGTAGAACAGGATCCGCTCGGCCACATGCAGCGTGTTGGACAGCCAGAACAGCCAGGTCAATGCCAGGCCACGCGCGGGGTCAGCAGCGGGCGGCATCAACGCTCCGGCGCGGTCGGCCAGCCAGAGCAGGATCGCGGCTGTTTCGTAAAGCGCGCCGTCGGGTGTGTCCAAAACCGGGATCAGCCCGTTGGGGTTCAGCGCCAGAAATGCCGCCGATCTCTGCGCCCGCGCAGCGCGGTCGACGAGGACGGTATCATAAGGCAGGCCAAGGGTTTCCAAAGCCAGCCGGACGCAGAGCGAGGCGTTGTCGGGGGCGTAGTGCAGGCACAGGGGCATGGCAACAGCCTAGGGCGAGGTGGCGCACCTGCCTGCCCCGGATACGACATCCGCGCCGCAGGAAGCGAAGCCGCCGCCCGGCTGGACCGGACGGCGGCAAGACATGGCGCGGGTTTTAGTTCCCTGCCGGGCCAAAGTTGCTGGAGACAATGTTGGAATCGCCTTGGCTGCCCGAGGGAACGAAGGGGGTCAGGCGGACCCGGGCATAGATCTCGTCCTTGTTGCCGATCACCCAGCCAAAGATGATCGTGTCCGGGTCTTCGTCCAGAATGCGGTTGGAAATCCGCCCGCTCCATTCCCGATCGACACAGCCATTCACCGCCCGCATGCAGGTGTTGCGCAGGGTGATGAGGTTGTCATCCCAGATCGGGTCGTCGCCGCGCAGCATGACGTTTTCAACGAAGACGGTGCCGCCCATCGCCTCGCACTGCGCGAAGCAGACCCGGTAGGTGACCCGGACGTGGCTGAAGCCTGTGCCCTCCCTTTCGATCGCGAGGCGGACATTGCTGACAGTTGCCATTTGATAATTCCTTTGATGAATGATGATAAATCAATGAACCGCAGCAACATTCTGCGGCAAGTTGAGTGTGCTTTCTGACTACACGCTTGGGTAGTCTGGAGATCCTGTCTTGACGCCCTTGATCCGTGGCAACGCAAGGCAAGGTGAAAAAATTCACGCATTCAATCAGTGACTTGACGAAATCCTGAAATGTTCTCGGGTGAATGGGTCGGGCAAGGTAAAAGTGCGGAAATCGTACGGAGGGCAGGGTGGTTCGGCAGGTTTTCGCCGATATGGCCTTGCCCGGCCGGGGCCTCCGCGACCATCCTTCCGCCTGCAACTGCCCCTCGCGCCCGGCGCCCTGATTGACTATAAACCCGCTAACCCAAAAATGGAGCCGCCCCATGACCGGAGAGTTGTCGCCCATCGACAAGGCCAAGTTCGCCGCCGCCAAACGCGCTGCGGCCTATGTCGAATCGGGGATGCGGGTCGGCTTGGGCACTGGGTCGACCGCCGCCTGGCTGGTCCAGGTGCTGGGCGAGATGGTGCGTGATGAGGGATTACGGATCAGGGGCGTGCCGACATCGAGCCGTACCGCCCAACTGGCCCGTGAGGTCGGTATCGAGGTGATTTCGCTGGACGAGGCCCGCTGGCTGGACCTGACCATCGACGGGGCTGACGAATACGATGTCAACCTGAACCTCATCAAGGGTGGCGGCGGGGCGCTCTTGCAGGAAAAGATCGTCGCGACCGCCAGTGACCAGATGGTCGTCATCGCCGATATCTCGAAACAGGTCGAAACCCTTGGGGCGTTTCCGCTGCCGGTCGAGGTGATCCCGTTTGGCTGGCAGACCACCAAGGCCCTGATCGAGGAAACCCTGATCGGGATGGACGTGCTCGGCCGCAGCACGACCTTGCGGATGAATGGCGAGGCACCCTTTCACACCGATGAGGGCAACCACATCATCGACCTGCACCTGAACCGGATCGGCAACGCGCGGCAACTGTCACTGGTCCTGAACCAGATCCCCGGCGTCGTCGAAAACGGACTTTTCATCGACATCTGCGATGTGGTCGTCATCGGCTACGGCGACGGCCGTGTCGAAGTGCGCGACATCAACGCGGGCACGGTCGAAAAGACCAGGATCGATTTTCTGGAAAATGACAACATCTTCGGGGACGTCGCGGATTAGCGACACCGTCTCCACATTGTTTGCCGCGATAGCGACCGACCTGCCCTGACGGTCGGAGGGATCGGTGTGGGCTGCCTTCTGGCATTCCGCGCCCTCGTGTGAAATACCGACTACGCACGGAAATTGGAGCCGCACGATGACCGCCTTCGATTATGATCTTTTCGTCATCGGCGGTGGCTCGGGTGGGGTCCGGGCGGCGCGGATGGCGGCGGCGACGGGCGCGCGGGTCGGGTTGGCCGAGGAGTCCCGGATGGGTGGCACCTGCGTGATCCGCGGCTGCGTGCCCAAAAAGCTGATGGTTTTCGCCTCGGGGTTTTCCGATGCCATGTCGGACGCCCGCGCCTACGGCTGGGATGTCGGCGACGGCGATTTCGACTGGCCGACGTTCCGAACCAAACTGCACAGCGAACTGGACCGGCTGGAAGGCGTCTATCGCAAGGTTCTCGATACCGCGGGGGTGACGATTCACGACAGCCGCGCCGCGCTGATCGATCCGCATACCGTGCAACTGGCCGACGGAAAGATCTTGACAGCCAAACATATTCTGGTCGCCACCGGCGGTCGTCCGGTGCTGCCCGATCAGAAAGGCGCCGACTTGGGCATCACAAGCAACGACATTTTCCTGCTCGAAACGTTGCCCGACTCAATCCTCATCATTGGCGGCGGCTATATCGCATCGGAATTCGCCGGCATCCTGAACGGTCTGAGCGTCAAGGTGACACAATACTACCGCGGGGCGCAAATCCTGCGCGGGTTCGACGACGAGGCGCGGGGTTTCGTCGCCGATCAGATGCGCGAACGCGGCATCGATCTGCATTGTGGTGCGACCATTCTGGAGATGGAGCAGCGCGACAGCGGAATTTGGGTCAAGGCCAGCAACGGGCACGAACGGACTTTCGACAAGGTGCTGTTCGCTACTGTGCGCACCCCGAACACCAACGATATGGGGCTGGACAAGGCCGGAGTGAAACTGGGCCGCCGGGGCGAGGTTCTGGTCGATACATACAGCCAGACCAACGTGCCTTCGGTTTATGCGGTGGGCGATGTGACCGACCGCGTGCAACTGACCCCTGTGGCGATCCGCGAAGGCATGGCCTTTGTCGAAACCGTGTTCAAGGGCAACCCGACGCCGGTCGATCACGACCTAATCCCGACGGCGATCTTTACCCAGCCGGAAATGGGCACCATCGGCCTGACCGAAGAGGCAGCGCGGGAACAGGAACCCATTGCCGTTTACAGCACGTCGTTCAGGCCGATGCACCACGCCTTTGCCGGTCGGTCCGACCGGGTGTTGATGAAGCTGATCGTCAGTCAGGCTACCCGCAAGGTGCTGGGCTGTCATATTGTCGCAGACGGGGCGGGCGAAATGATCCAGCTGGTCGGTATCGCGATCAGGATGGGGGCAACGAAAGAGGATTTTGACCGCACCGTTGCAGTGCATCCGACGATGGCTGAAGAGATCGTCACGATGCGCGAACCTGTCCGGATGGGTTGATTTCCGGGCAATAACGCACAAGTTGGAATGGAAGCCCGCGAAAGCGGGAAAAATAACAGGGAATATAACGGATAATGGCTGGAAATAGTGGTGGCCCCTGGGGCGGTGGCAACAAGGGTGCCGGCGGTAACAACGGCGGCAACGACGGGGGTGGCAATAACGGCGGCGGCAATGACGACCGGCCGCCGCGCGGGCGCCGTCCGGGTGAAGGGCCACAGATGCCCGACATCGACCAGATGATGAACCGCGGACGCGACCAGTTGCGCGCCATCATGGGCGGCGGTCGTGGCCCGGGCGGCGCTGACTCGGGCCCATCGTTCGGGCGCGGCACCATAGGGCTGATCGCGCTTGCTGCGGTTGCGCTTTGGGGCTTTACATCCTTCTATACAGTGAAGCCAGAGGAACGGTCGGTCGAACTGTTCCTTGGCAAATTTTCGGCGATCGGCAGTCCGGGCTTGAATTTCGCCCCTTGGCCGCTGGTCACTGCCGAGGTGATGCCGGTCAGCAGCGAGCGCACAATCGAGATCGGCACCAGCCGGTCAGGGGAAGATGCCGGGCTGATGCTGACGGGCGATCAGAACATCGTCGACATCGATTTTCAGGTGGTCTGGAACATCAGCGATCCGGCCCGCTATCTGTTTAACCTCTCCAACCCGCCGCAAACGATCGAAGCGGTTGCTGAATCGGCAATGCGCGAGATCATCGCCCAATCCGATCTTGCCCCGATCCTGAACCGCGATCGTGGTGCGATTGCCGACCGGTTGCGGGAACTCATCCAGCAGACGCTCGACAGCTACGATTCCGGGGTCAACATCGTGCGAATCAACTTTGACAAGGCTGACCCGCCGGAATCCGTCATTGCCGCGTTCCGCAAGGTGCAGGACGCCGCACAGGAACGTGATCGCCTGCAAAACGTCGCCGACGCTTACGCCAACCGGGTTCTGGCCGAAGCGCGTGGTCAGGCGGCGCAGTTGCTGGAACAGGCCGAAGGCTACCGCGCTCAGGTGGTCAACGAGGCCGCGGGCGAGGCCAGTCGCTTCAGCGCAGTCCTCGCCGAATACCTCAAGGCCCCCGAAGTGACCCGCAAGCGTCTGTATCTGGAAACAATGGAACAGGTGCTGGGCGGGGTGAACATCATCCTGCTGGACGAAACCCAAAGCGGGCAGGGAGTTGTGCCTTATCTGCCGCTGAATGAATTGCGCCGCGCTCCAGTGCCGCCCGCAACGCCGACTGAAGGAGTGTCCAACTGATGCGCAAATCAACTTATCTCCTCCCCGCGCTGGTTGTCGTCGTGGTTGCAGCACTTTCGTCGGTGTATATCGTCGACGAACGCGAAAAGGTTCTGGTGCTGCAATTCGGCCAGATCGTGACGGTCAAGGAATCGCCCGGACTGGGCTTCAAGATCCCGCTGATTCAGGATGTCGTGCGCTATGACGACCGCATTCTCAGCCGCGAGATTGCTGCACTCGAAGTGACGCCGTCGGACGACCGCCGTCTGATCGTCGATGCCTTTGCGCGCTATCGCATCGTCGATGTGGAACGGTTCCGTCAGGCTGTCGGTGCCGGCGGCGAAGAATTCGCCGCCTCCCGCCTTGACGCTATCCTGCGCGCCCAGACCCGCGATGTGCTGGGTACGGTCAGCAGCGGCGACATCCTGTCGGTGGACCGTGCCGCGCTGATGCTGCGAATTCGCAATGAGGCGATAGCCGAGGCCAATGACCTTGGCTTGCAGATCATCGACGTGCGCCTGAAACGCACTGATCTGCCGCCGGAAAACCTGAACGCCACTTACGAGCGAATGAAGGCCGAACGCGAACGCGAGGCCGCCGACGAGATCGCCCGCGGTAACGAAGCGGCGCAGCGGGTCCGTGCGCAGGCCGACCGGACGGTGATCGAACTGGTGTCCGATGCTACCCGGCAGGCCGAGATCACCCGCGGCGAGGCGGACGCCGAACGAAACGGCATTTTTGCCGATGCTTACGGGGCGGACCCGGAATTCTTTGGGTTCTACCGCTCGATGACGGCCTATGGTCGGGCATTGCAGCCTGGGAATACCTCGATGGTCGTAAGCCCGGACAGCGAGTTCTTCAACTACCTGCGGTCCGACCAGGGGGCTGCCAGCCAGTAACCTATGCAGCTATGACAGGATCAAGGCCCGTCCGGTTTCGCACCGGGCGGCCCTTTTGGTGGCCTATTCCGCAAGCGCGAAAATTATTCCGACATTGGCACTGACCGTGATTTGCCCCTGCGCCACCGGCACATCGTAAGCCAGCGAATCGCTGACCGATGCTTCGCGCATCATCGCCGATTGCAGCGGTTGATACCCCGAATAGCCATTTTCATTCAGCTGCAAAATATCGCCCAGGGTCAGCCCTGCCGCACCTGCATAAAGGACGGCGCGTCGCTGTGCCTCGGCCACTGCCGCCAGACGTGCCTCATCAAGCAGCGCACCCGGGTCCTGCAGGCCGAATTCGACGCCGTTCAGGGTATTTGCCCCCGATCCGATCACCGCGCTCAACAACGAACTAATCGCGGACAAGTCGCGCACCTTGATCTGCACGTCGTTGGCCGCACTGAAGCTGGTGATCTTGGAATAGTCGGTATTGCCCAGCACCGTCGTCGCATAGCGCGGCGAGAGGCGCAGACCGCTGGTCTGCACATCGGCGGGGTCGATCCCAAGGGTCGCCAGTTTCGCCAACACATCAGTCATCGCGGCACTTGTCTGATCGGTGGCATCGGCGGCAGTGGCGGCCTCGGCGCTGACCCCCAGGCTGACGGTCGCCATATCTGGCGTCGCAGTGGCTTCGCCCTCGCCGGTGACTGACAGGGTGCGCGCAGGGGTTTGCGCCGTGGTTTGGGCGAAGGCCGCCAAAGGTAGCGCCAGAGCAATGGTCATGGCGGATAAGAAAACAGTGAGACGAGGCATGATCGGGGGTCCTTTCAGGGGTTTACGGGATCGTGTGAAACTTTGACGCGCACCGCAAGCCGATCCTTGGCGCGGCCCGGCTTTCTTGTACAAAAGACCGCTGATCGCTTGGACATGGCGGGAAACTGCTGTAACTTTGTCAGACTGTGCCGGACCATTCCGCCGCCCCTTTCGAGATGCTAAAGCCACCTGATGACACCGAATTTCTGCCTGTCCCTGTCCTTTGAAGGTATCCGCCTGTTGCACCGTGGCAGCGACGGCTGGCGGCTTGTCGGCGAGGTCGCACTCGATTCGCCCGAACTGTCGCGGGCCTTGACGGCCTTGCGACGCGATGCTTTGGCGCTGGCCCCGCAAGGGATGCACACAAAGTTGCTGATCCCGAACGATCAGATCAAATATCTGGCGATGGATTCCGCGCGAATCCCCGAGGACGAAGTTGCGGCCGCCTTGGATGCGGCGACGCCCTATGGGCTAGCCGATCTGGCTTATGACGTCACCCGTGGCGGCGGGCGTACCTACGCCGCCGCCGTCGCCCGCGAAACCTTGGCCGAAGCCGAGGCCTTTGCCGCCGAATACCGTTTTGCACCTGTCTGCTTTGCCGCCGTTCCTGAACCATTCACGTTCAGGGGAGAGGCGTTCTTTGGCCCTACCGCCGCGGCCAGGGCGGCCGGACTGAACGTCGAACGCGATCCGGTGCCGGTCGTCGTCATCGGCCGGGCCGTAGTGCCGGGCGTGGTTGTTGCCCCCGCCGAACCTGCGGCACCTGCACCGTCTACCCCCGAGGCGGCGCATGAAACCAGCCCGGACGCGATGGAAGACGCTGCCGATCCAATCGTCGCGATCACCGACGCGCTGCCTGCCGTCACCCCGGAGACTGAGCAGTCAGAGGTGGCCACACAAACCGAAACCGATCTGCCCGAACTTGATTTGGCAGATACAGATGACGATGCGGAAAAGGATTCTGCGGCCGCTATTCCGGTCTTTACCTCGCGCGCTCGCACCTTGCGGGCCGATCCACCCGGCACGCCGCCGCCGCCAGCCAACCCTGACCGGGTTCCTGTCGCGCCACGGACCACACCGCAACCCGTTTCGACCCCCGTCAGACAAACTGACGCGCGGCACGAGCCGGTTTTCCGTCGTCCGGCACCGGAATCAGCGGTACCGCCCGCTTTGCCGATGGCGGTTCAGATCGGACCGGGCGGTGCCGGGCCGTCGCTGTCGGGGGCCGCGCGCAGTTCTGGCGCGATGCCCATCGCCGAAACTTCTCCGTTGAACGCCACGCCGCCTGTCTCGGTTGCTTCGCCACCCATTACCGGCATTTCAGGCCGGGCAAAGCCCCCGGCAGCCGTCGCCAACGCGGGCTTGGCGCTGCACGATCCGGCCAATGCCGACCTGACTTATTTGCCCGATGGCCCGGAAGATCCTGCTGCGCCGATGCCGGTTGCCGCCCTGCCGCATCAGGATGCAAAAGCGCCCAGAGCCGGCATGTTCCCGTCCCGCCGCCGCTCGGCAACCGAGGCCGATGATATCGCGGCCCACAGTCCAGCGCTGACGGTGTTCGGGGCCCGCAAAAGCGCCGCCCGCCCTGCGGTCGGCGGCAAGCCAAAGTTGCTTGGGCTGATCCTTACAGCGATCCTGCTAATGTTTCTTGCCGCGGTCGCGGCCTGGGCGGCTTTCGTCTCCGAGGACGGGCTGGCTTGGCTGTTCGCGCCGCGTGATGCGGCCGTCGCGGTCAACGATGTCGCAGCGCCGGTAGTGGTGCCTGTCGTCGTGCCGGTCGTCGTGCCTGATCAGACCCCATTGCAGCCGTCGCCGGTGCCTGAAATGGGTGACAACGCCGTCGCGCTGAACGCCAGTGGTGCGGTGGCCACCGACGTCCCCGCGATAAATGACGAGGCAGACGCCGACATCGCCGATGCAGCTACCCCCGTCATGCCGCCGGTTGAGATCAGCGAAGTGCTCAGCCCGGCCGAGGCAGATCGGGTCTATGCTGCAACCGGCGTCTGGCAACGCGCGCCGCGCCTGCCGCTGTTGCCGAACACCGAAACCTCCGACGGCATCGTGATCGCGGCGATTGACCCGCAGATCGCCGGGAACGCGTTGGTCACTTTGCCGTCACCCGCCTTGTCGGCGCAGGATGCCCCGATCGTCACGCCGCCGCCGCCGCCAGTCCCCGGCATCGTGTTCGAACGCGACGCCAACGGGTTCGTACAGGCGACGCCCGAGGGCACGCTGACCCCAAACGGCGTCATGGTCATTGCGGGTCAACCGCCAGTGCTGCCGCAGGAACGCCCTGTGGCGGACCCAGCGGCAGAGGCCGCGACGGATCCAGCGACCACCGTCGCCGCCACGCCCGAGGATCCGCCTGAAACGCTGACGGCCGGTGGCGTCGCGCTGGCGTCTCTGCGCCCGGCCGCCCGGCCCGCAGCTTTACCCGGACAGGTCGCGCAGGATGCGCCGGTCGAACCCGGCGTGGAAGCGCTCGCGGTTCGACGTCCGCAATTGCGTCCAGCTGGGCTGGCGCCGACGCCGGAACCGCCGCCCGTTCCGGCGCCGGAAGTCGCTGATATACCCGTCGATGAACCCAAACCTGAGCCGCCGATCGCACCCACAGCCGATGTCGCGGCGATCGCTGCGGCGATCGCGGCGACGGCACCGCAGGTTGTAAACCCGGTTGCCGGGTCGACGCGTCTTGCCGTGGCAACGTCGCGCCGCCCCGGCGACCGCCCCGACAACTTTGGCCGCGTCGTCTCGCGTGCGACCCAAGCCAGCGCGCAGGCGGCCGCGCGCGCCCCGGCATCGGCCGCAGTCGCGCCCGCGCCGACCCAGCAGGCCGTCGCCCCGTCCGGACCGGTGCCGGGTGGCGTCGCCCGTGCAGCGACCGTGCAAAACGCCATCGACCTGCGCGACGTCTCCCTGATCGGGGTTTACGGCACCCCCAGCAACCGGTCGGCACTGGTGCGCATGGGCAACGGGCGGCTGGTCCGGGTCAGGGTCGGCGATACACTTGATGGCGGGCAGGTCAGCGCGATCGGTGACAGCGTCATCAACTACGTCAAACGCGGTCGGACGCTGGTACTGGCGATGCCGTGATCGTTCGGCATTATTCGGCGGCCTTGATCACCCCGCGGTCGATCTGATCCTGTTCGATGCTTTCGAACAGCGCCTTGAAGTTTCCCTCGCCAAAACCGTCGTCGCCCTTGCGCTCGATGAATTCGAAAAAGATCGGGCCGATCACCGTTTTGCTGAAGATCTGCAGCAAAATTCGGGTTTCGCCGCCGTCCACCACACCCTCGCCGTCGATCAGGATGCCGTGGCGCATCATCCGGTCCTTGGGCTCATCGTGGCCAGTCACACGGTCAAATGACAGGTCGTAGTAGCTTTCAGGCGGCTTGGGCATGAACCTGATGCCCCGATCGGCAATCGTGTCGGTCGCGTCGTAAAGATTGCGCGCGCCGACCGCGATGTGCTGGATGCCTTCGCCCTTGTAGCGTTTCAGGTATTCGACGATCTGCCCGGTTTCGCCCCGGTCTTCGTTGATCGGGATGCGGATGCGCCCGCAGGCGCTGGTCAATGCGCGGCTGGTCAGGCCGGTGAATTTGCCCGCGATGTCGAAGAACCGGATTTCGCGAAAGTTGAAGATCTCGCCGTAGAATTTGAACCAGACGTCCATGTTCCCCTTGTGAACGTTGTGGGTCAGGTGGTCGAGGTAGTAGAATCCGACGCCTTCGGGGTGGGCATCATGGACCCAGGTGAATTCGGCGTTGTAGGGGCTGGTGTCGTAATACTGGTCGATCAGGTAGATCAGGCTGCCGCCGATCCCGACGATTGCGGGCACATCCATCGTCTTGCCGCCGCCGGTATATTCCTGCGCGCCCTTGCTGATCGCGTGGCTTAGCGCGTGTTTGGCATCGACCACCCGCCATGCCATCGACGGGGCGCAGGGGCCGTGCTCGGCGACAAAGTTCAGCGCATGGCTGCCCGGTTCGTTGTTGATCACATAGGTGATGTCGCCCTGCTGCCAGAGTTCGATCTGGCGGGACTTATGACTGGCGGTGTGGGTATAGCCCATCCGGGTGAACAGATCGCGCAGGGTTGCCGGGTCGGGATGCGCGAATTCGACGAATTCGAAACCGTCGGTGCCGGCGCGGTTCTGGTCGGTGATCGTTGCCTTGGGGGCGTTGTGCGGAAAGGGGCCCATCATTGTCTCCGATGCATGCGGTTGAGAGATTTTTACCGCAAGCGGTGTGCGAATTGTGCGCAATCGGGTGGTCAGGACGGGACTTATCTGATACATTCCCGCAACATTTTGATGAATGACGCGCAAATCATGCTTGACCAAACTGATTCGCGCCTTCTGGCGGCTTTGCAGGCCAATGGCCAGCTGAGCGCGCAGGATCTGGGTGACCTGTTGGCCCTGTCGCCGTCGCAGGCCGGGCGGCGCCGACAGCGGCTTGAGGCCGAAGGCTATATCAGCGGCTATCGGGCCATCGTCGCCCCGGAAAAGATCGGGCTGGGGGTCGAGGCGTTCATTCGCATCGTCATGGCCACGCACACCGCCGAAAACGCCCGCGATTTCGTGCGAATGACGCGCGTCGCGCCCGAAATCGTCGCCGCCTGGACGCTGACGGGTGAGGCCGACTACCTATTGCGGGTGTATTGCGCCGATCTGACAGCATTGAACCGGCTGGTGCAGCAGGTGCTGCTGCCGCATCCTGCCGTCAGCCGGGTGCAAAGCCAGATCGTGATGGAGCGGGTCAAACCCGATGCGCCGCTGCCGGTCTGAGACACGGGCCACCGACATAATTCGTGCACGGGTCGCCGTTGCACATCGGTCCGGCCATTGCGATACCTGAGATCATGGAAGGTTTTCTGTTTCAGGCGACGATTTATCTGGGCGCGGCGGTCATCGCCGTGCCGCTGGCGGCGCGTCTGGGGCTGGGGTCGGTTCTGGGTTATCTGCTGGCGGGGATCGTCATCGGACCGCTGACCGGGCTGGTCGGTTCCGAAACCGCCGACTTGCAGCATTTCGCCGAATTCGGCGTTGTCATGATGCTTTTCCTGATCGGGCTGGAATTGGAACCCCGGGTGCTTTGGGCGATGCGCGACAAGCTTTTCGGGTTGGGCGGGTTGCAGATCACACTGACCACGCTGGTTATCACAGGCGCGTCGATGCTGATGAAACAACCCTTCGACAATGCCCTTGCGATCGGTCTGATCCTTGCCTTGTCATCGACCGCTATCGTACTGCAAACGCTGACGGAAAAGGGGCTGGTGGCGACGGCGGGCGGGCGAAACATCTTTTCGGTGCTGCTGGCGCAGGATATCGCGGTAATCCCGATGCTGGCGTTTCTGCCGCTGCTGGCGGTTGCCAGCCCGATGATGATCGCGCCGGACGGATCGGTGATCCATGTCGATGATGTCGTTGTGGGCGTCGAAGCACCATATGGCCCGCTTAGCCTTGTCGAGGGTCTGCCGGGCTGGGGCGTCACGCTGGTGACCCTGGCCGCGGTCGCTGCAATCATCCTCGCGGGGGTTTATCTGACCCGCCCGGTTTTTCGCTATATCCACCACGCCAAGCTGCGCGAGATGTACACCGCGCTGGCATTGCTGATGGTGGCGTCCATCGCCGTCCTGATGGAGATGGTGGGCCTGTCGCCCGCTCTGGGCACCTTTCTTGCCGGTGTCGTTCTTGCCAACTCGGAATTCCGGCACGAGTTGGAAAGCGACCTCGAGCCGTTCAAGGGCCTGCTGCTGGGTCTGTTTTTCATCACCGTCGGTGCGGGGTTCAACTTTGACGCCTTTTTCGGTGATCCGTTCCGCATCTTTGCGCTGACGCTGCTGGTGATCGTTCTCAAGGGGGCGATCCTGTATGGGCTCGCCCGCGTCTGGGGGCTGAAGCCGCGCGACCGCTGGTTGTTCACTCTGGGGTTAAGCCAGGCGGGGGAATTCGGGTTCGTCCTGATTTCGTTTTCGCTGGCCACCGGGGTGATGGGGCCAGTTTTGGGGCAAAAGCTGTTGCTGATTATCGCCCTGTCGATGCTGATCACGCCGCTGCTGTTCATCATCTACGACCGGATCAGCCGCCGGATGACGGATGAAGCGGATCCTGCCGCCGACGAGGTCGACGAACAGGGTAGCGTCATCATCGCCGGGATCGGGCGGTTCGGGCAGATCGTCAACCGCCTGATCCAAAGCGCCGGGTTCAGCACGGTTGTTCTGGATGCTGATCTGCAGACCGTTCAGATGATGCGCACATTCGGGTTCAAGGGGTTCTTTGGCGACCCGACCCGCCCCGATCTTCTGGCTGCTGCGGGTCTTGGCACCGCGCGGGTGCTGATTGTCGCGATCGACGACAAGGCGGCGGCAGTGCGCCTTGTGCGCTATGCCCGCAAGGAACGCCCTGATCTGCATATCGTCGCCCGCGCCCGCGACCGGGTGCATGTCTATGAACTTTACGCCGCCGGGGCGGACGACATCGTGCGCGAGATGTTCGACAGCTCGTTGCGGGCCGGGCGCTATGCGTTGGAAAATCTGGGGATGTCCGAATACGAGGCCGCCGAGGCCGAGACGCTGTTCTATCATCACGACCGCGATACCCTGCGCCAACTGGCCGAACTGTGGCAACCCGGTGTGCCGGTGGCCGACAATCCCGCGTATATTGCGCGCGCGAAGGAACTGGACAACGATCTTGAAACCGCGTTGGCAGCGCGGATGCAGGCGTCGGAATCTGATGACCTGCGCCGCCGCCGCCCCGGCGATACCTCTAGCCGTCGCTGACCCCCGCCTCGGCAAAGGTGGCCATGCCGGAATGGCAGGCGACCGCTGCCTTGAGGATGCCAATGGCCAGCGCCGCGCCGGACCCTTCGCCAAGTCGAAGGCCGAGGTTCAGCAGCGGTTGCTTCTCCAGCGAATCGAGCAGACGGCGATGCGCGCCTTCGGCGCTTTGATGTCCGGCGACGCAATGATCCAGGGCGCCCGGGCAGGCCCGTTCGAGCACTGCCGCTGCGGCGCAGCAGATGAACCCGTCAAGGATCACAGGGATGCGGTGATGCCGTGCGGCGGCGATTGCACCGGCCATCGCCGCGAGTTCGCGCCCGCCCAGACAGCGCAGCGCCTGCAATGGATCCCCGGTCGCATTTGCGTGGCGGGCCAGACCGGCTGCGACCACGGCGGTCTTGCGCGCCAGTCCGGCGTCATCGACACCGGTGCCGCGCCCGGTCCAGTCGGAAGCAGACCCGCCGAACAGGGCGGCGGCGACGGCAGCGGCAGCGGTCGTGTTGCCGATGCCCATTTCGCCGGTCACCAGCAGGTCGGCGGCGGGGTCGACCGCCGTCCAACCGGTCGTCAGGGCGGCAAGGAATTCATCCGTCGTCATCGCCGGACCTTTGGTGAAATCGGCGGTTGAGGTGTCCAGTGACAGCGCGTGAACATCCATCCGGGCGCCGAAAGTCTTGGCCAATTGGTTGATCGCCGCACCGCCGTGTTCGAAATTGGCGACCATCTGCACCGTTACTTCGGGCGGAAAGGCTGACACGCCCTGGCCGCAGATACCGTGATTTCCTGCAAAGACAATCACCTGCGGCGCGCTGATCGTGGGGCGCGGATCGCCCCGCCAGCCAGCATACCAGATCGCGACGTCTTCGAGCCGCCCCAATGCCCCTGGCGGTTTGGTCAGCTGGCCATTGCGCGCCGCAGCCCCGCTCAGTGCGCCCTGATCAGGGCCGGGGGCGGATGTCAGCAAGGCGGCAAAGCCCGCCAGATCGGTGAAGGAAGCGGTCACGGGTATCGTCCTCGTTGCATGTCGGTTGCGACCTGTCTAACCGTCGGTCAGTGAATGAAAAGCCGGGAAAGGGCGGATCGGTGACGGAACGCGACACGTTGACCAAGGTGGACGATGTTGCGTCGGCATTGGGGTTGTTGTCCCGTTTGCCGGTGCCGGTGGATGGCGCGACGGCGCAGGCGCGGGGCGCGGCGGCAGCCTGGGCCTATCCGATCGCGGGGTTGGTGATCGGGGTGATCATCGGGCTGACCGGGGCTGTGGCGCTCTGGCTGGGCCTGACGGATCCATTGGCAGCAGGGCTGATGTTGGCGGTCGGGATCGTCGTGACGGGGGCCTTGCACGAGGATGGGTTGGCGGACAGTGCCGACGGTCTCTGGGGTGGGCATGATCGTGCCCGCCGGCTTGAAATCATGCGCGACAGCCGGATCGGCACCTATGGCGTGCTGGCGCTGGGGCTGTCGCTGATCCTGCGTTGGGCGGCGTTGAGCACGCTGATCGGGGCAGGATGGCTGTGGGTGCCAGTGCTGGTGACTGCGGCAACGTCGCGTGCCGCGATGGTCGGTGTCATGGCGGCGTTGCCGCATGCGCGGGACGACGGACTGTCCCGTGCAGTCGGGCGGCCAAAGGTGCGCACAGCACAGGTGGCGGCGGGTATCGGGGCTTTGGTGGCCGTCGTGCTAACCGGGTGGTGGGTGGTGCCGTTGGCCCTGATCTTGGTGGCCATCGCGATGGCGACGGCAACGGTCGCCAAGGGAAAGATTGGTGGTCAGACCGGCGATATTCTGGGAGCGACGCAGCAACTCAGCGAAATTGCCGCACTGATCTTGCTGGTTGTTTTGGTGATCTGAACCGCTTTAGCAGCGCAGCGCGTCCGTGAAGGATTGCCGTCCCTCATAGGGGCCGACATCACGCGAGGACAGGCGACCCGATTCTAGCCGTGTTGCCATGACGCGGGTGAAATCGGCGTTGGCGGTGATCGCCTCGACCGTACCGCGGCAGGATCGCATCCCGCCGCCAATATCGGTTTCGCCTAACCGGTGGTTGGTCAGTTCCGCCCGGTCGGCGACCTTTTGCAGCGTCCCGTCGCGCCAGCGCCAGACGGTCAGAATCTTGAACAGATGCGGGCGGTCGACATAGACCAGTTCGATGTTGCCGTCGCCGTCCATGTCGCCGACCCCCACAGGAGCCAGCCAGCGATGGGTCTGGCCGATGTAGGGGATCGCCGCGACCAGCCCGGTTTCGTCGTAGATCGCCAGGCGCGCCCCCTTGGTCAGGCTGGTTTCCACCACCATGACCTCGGACAGGCCATCGTTGTCGATATCGACCAGCCGGGGGGTGGTGTCTTCGAAAACGCTGGTTTCGGGCAGGCGAATGGTGACTTCGCGCAGGTCCATCCGGGCGCATCCGGCGCAGCGGTCGACGGCAAGCAAGAGGGCACCCCATTCGATCGCATCGCCAAGGATGCCGTGATCGTAGCGGTCGGTCGGTTCGATGTAGGTGGCGCCGACGATGTTGCCGGGTGCGGCGGGCAGGGCAGTGCCGGTCAGACACAGCGCCGCGATGATCGCCGCCACCCGCATCAGATCTGCTTTTCCGGCATCTGCACGACAAGGCCTTCCAAGGCGTCCGATACCTTGAGCTGGCATGTCAGGCGTGACCGCACCGGGTCGGGCTTGTGCGCAAAGTCGAGCATGTCTTCTTCCATCGCGTCCTTGGCGGGCAGCCGGTCAACCCAGTCGGGCGCGACATAGACGTGGCAGGTGGAACAGGCACAGGCCCCGCCGCAATCGGCCTCGATCCCCGGAATGCCGTTGTCGCGGGCCCCCTCCATGACGGTCAGGCCGGTCGGCACCTCGACCACATGTTCCTTGCCGCCGTGTTCGATGTAGGTGATTTTCGCCATGCTTTGCCGGTCCTTGACGTTCAGGTTGGCCCCTGTCTAGGCGAGGGTCAACCGCCCTGCCAGCCCAAAATCGGTCCGACTGTGCGCCAAAGGCGACAACGCGGCGGCGGGCTTGGGAAATTGGCGCAGTTTGCTTTGCCGTGGACCGGATTTCGGTTAGGGTGCGGAATAATGATAAACGGGTCAAAGACCCCGGCAGGCAAGGCAGCGATGCAACGACTGACCCTGACCATGGCCCTGTGCGGCCTGCTGGCTGCCTGCGCCGGTGACGGGCGGCTTCCTTTTGCCCCTTTGCCTGCCTTTAACGTGCCGCATGTCGAAAAGGATGCCTCCGGGCGGTGCTTTGGCCGCGATGTCACCCCGGCGGTGATCGAAACAGTCACCGAACAGGTCATGGTGCAGCCGCCAGAGGTGACCGCAGATGGCAGCGTCACCACGCCGGGATCGTTTCGTACCGTTACCCGGCAGGAAATCACCCACGAACGGCGCGAAGTGTTGTTCGAAACCTTGTGCCCCGAGGCCCTGACGCCTGATTTCGTCGGGTCACTGCAACGCGCGCTGAAGGCGCGGGGGCACTACCGGGGACCGATCAACGGGGTGATGGATGTGCATACCGCCTTGGCGATCAAATCTTTCCAGCGAATCGCCGGTCATGACAGCCCGCTGCTGGATATCGCAACGGCGCGCAGTCTGGGGCTGATCGCGCTGACGGCCGAACAGTTAGGCACCGTGCCAGCGCAATGAAAAAGGGCGCCGCAGCGGGCGCCCTTTCCGTATTGTTCGAACTTGGGATCAGGGTTCGAGAACCAGCGCCACGAACCGTGGATCACCGCCCCGGCGCACCAGCAACAGAAGCGATTTGCGACCCGCTTCAGTCGCTTCGTCGATACGGGCCTGAAAATCGGCGACGGTGACGACAGGTTGTTGTCCTGCCTCGGTGATGAGATCACCGGCCACGATGCCCTTGGTTGCCGCGTCCGAGTCGGGGTTGACCGCGGTGATGACCAGCCCTGTGTCGGTGGTCAGGCCGAACTGTTCGGTCAGATCAGGCGTGATTTCCGACAAGGACAGACCCAACATTTCGGTCACCTCGGGTGCCTGCGGTTCGGCGATTGCGGCGGCGGGAACTGCTGCCGCTTCGGCGGTTTCGCGGCGGCCCAGAACGACCGTGATCGGGATCGTTTCACCGTCGCGCAGAACGTCCATCGGGACCGATTTGCCGACCGGCGAGTTGCCGACCATGCGGACCAGATCGCGTGTGTCGGGCACGTCGGTGCCGTCGAACGACAGGATCACGTCACCCGACAGCAGGCCGGCGTCTTCGGCCGGACCAGCAGGAACGTCGGTCACCAGCGCACCATGGGCGGTGCCCAGTCCGGCGATGGCGTCGACCATGTCAGGCGTCACGTCCTGAATGCGCACGCCCAGCCAGCCACGCCGGGTTTCGCCGAATTCCTGCAGCTGTGCGACGACGTTACTGACCACGTTGGACGACATCGAAAAGCCGATCCCGATTGACCCACCGTTTGGCGACAGGATCGCGGTGTTCACGCCGATGACTTCACCATCCAAGTTGAACAGCGGCCCGCCCGAGTTGCCACGGTTGATCGCTGCATCGGTCTGAATGAAATCGTCGTAGGTGCCTGACAAGGCCCGATTACGCGCCGAAACGATACCGGCCGACACTGAAAAGCCTTGGCCGAGCGGGTTGCCCATGGCCATGACCCAATCGCCGACTCGTGCGCCGTTGGCATCGCTGTCGCCAAAGGCGACGAAGGGCAGGTTGGACGCATCGACCTTGAGCACAGCAATGTCGGTGTTCTTGTCGGTGCCGACCAGCGTCGCGGGCAGGCGGGTTCCGGAAAAGAACTCGATCTCGATTTCGTCGGCACCGTCGATGACGTGGTTGTTGGTGACGATATAGCCATCAGCCGAGACCACGAAACCAGACCCCAGTGCAGAGGAACGACGTGGCCCCTGATTGCCCTGTTGGTCCTGGAAGTCCTTGAAGAAGTCTTCGAACGGCGATCCTTCGGGGACGATCCCCTGTGGGCCTGTGCGCCCGGCGACGGTAGTGGTTGTGGTAATGTTGACGACGGCCGGGCTGACCTTTTCGGCCAGATCGGCAAAGCTGACGGGCCGGTCCTGCGCCGGTGCGGAAGTGGCCTGCGCGAGGGCAAGCGCCAGGGCCAGCATCGCCATCGCCAAGAGAGCGAGGGCCCGTTGGCGCCAATCGTTTATTGTTCGGGAAACTGTGATCGCGTGCGATGTCACAATGGTGCTCCTTGATGTGGCGTTCGTATGTCTGCGTCAGGGCCGCCCACAGTCGGGGGCCGCGCCGGGGCAACATGAACGTAGGACATAGCAGACGCAACGCAAAGCCCGGTCGCGCGGTTTCAACAGCGCGTGACAGAATGAAACAGCCCCAGGCACGGGTGACGCGCCGGGGGGTTCATGTTGCCGCTGGGTCATGCGGTCGCCTTGGCCAGCGCCTGATCCAGATCGGCGATCAGGTCGGCGGGGTCTTCGGTTCCGATCGACAGGCGCACGACGTTGGGGCCGGCGCCGGCGGCGACCTGCTTGTCCTCGGTCAATTGCCGATGCGTCGTGCTGGCCGGATGCAGGATCAGGCTGCGGGTATCGCCAAGATTCGCGACGTGGCTGAAAATCTCGAGGTTATCGACCAGCTTGATGCAGGCGTCATAGCCGCCCTTGACGGCAAAGGTGAACAGCCCCCCGGCACCGCGCGGACAGATTGCCGCGACCCGTTTGTTGTAGGGTGAAGATTTCAGCCCGGCATAGGTGACGAAATCGACGCGCGGATCGTTTTCCAGCCAGGTCGCCACCTTGACCGCGTTTTCAACGTGCTTTTCCATCCGCAGACTCAGGGTCTCGATCCCCATCAGCGTGTAATGCGCCCCTTGTGGGTTCATCGTCATCCCGAGATCGCGCAGACCGACGGCGATGGCGTGGAAGGTAAAGGCCATCGGCCCCAGCGCCTCGTGAAACTTGAGGCCGTGATAGGCGGGTTCGGGGGCGGAGAGGGAGGGGAACTTGTCGTTCGCAGACCAGTCGAATTTGCCCGAATCGACGATGCAGCCGCCAGTGACAGTGCCATTGCCGGTCAGGTATTTCGTCGTCGAATGGACGACCAGCGTGGCCCCATGTTCGATGGGCCGGCAGAGGTAGGGGGTTGCCGAGGTATTGTCGACGATCAGCGGCACCTCAGCGGCGTCGGCGATTTGCGCGATGGCGGGCAAGTCGGTGATGTAACCGCCGGGGTTGGCAATGCTTTCGCAAAACACCGCGCGGGTATCGCCGTCGATGGCCTTTTTCACCGCGTCCAGATCGTCGAAATCGACGAATTTGGCCGACCAGCCGAACTTGCGGATCGTGTTGGTGAACTGCTGGATCGTGCCACCATATAACCGGGTCGATGCGACGACGTTGCAACCGGGGTTCATCAGCGGTAACAGTGCCATGATCTGTGCGGCGTGACCGGATGAACAGCAGACCCCGCCGACGCCACCCTCAAGCGTGGCGATCCGTTCGGCCAGCGCCGACACCGTCGGGTTGGTCAGGCGCGAATAAATATAGCCGACCTCGGCCAGATTGAACAAGGCCGCCGCGTGGTCGGCATCGCGGAAAACATAGGCCGTGGTCTGGTGGATCGGAACCTGGCGAGCGCCCGTCGCAGGGTCGGGCTTTGCCCCGGCGTGAATTTGCAGGGTGTCGAAACCGTAAGATGGGCCGTCGGTCATGGGATCCTCCCGTTTGAAAATGTTCGCTGGCTGGTGTAGGCGGAAAACGGCGGCCACTCAATCCGTTGTGAGGCAACCGGCAAGCTCGGCGACGAATTCCTGACACAGTTCAGCGAATCCAGAATCCGTTTGATTTTATCATGTTGCGGATCTGGCGTTCGCGCGACGGCAGGTTGTCCTGATCGAACAGGGCGCGCACCTTTTCGCCGCGTCCCTGATAGACCATTCGTTTGAATGCACCGTAGTTTTTCAGGTGTTTCTTGATCTTGTTGGGGGCGCAGACCGCTTCGAACGCCTGCAAGACGGCGGCATTTTCGCGGGCATAAAGCAGCGGGATCATGCGGTAATGACAGGTCACGTCGCCGTCGAGCCCTGCCAGTTCCGGCCCCGGCCGGCCGCCGCCGAAGCTGTGGATGACCAGCGGCAACACCACCTGATCGAGCCATGGGTCGAGTGATTGCAACACCAGCGGCGCGGGTCGGTCGTCACGAACCGCCAGTGCGTACTCGGTGAACCGCACTCCGAACGTCGCCGGATCGGCGCCAAAGAACCAGCCGGCGTTGAAATAAAGGTACCTTTCCCAGTATTCGTCAGGCTGCGTCAGATCCCGGCTGCTGGCGAAATCCAGCCCGAATTTGTCGTAAAGCGATTTCCAGATCGCCGTATAACCGGGCCAATACAGCTCTTCTTCGGGCCAGCTGTTGCTGCGACGCATGGATGCGGCAGGGCGGGTAAAGTCGAAAGGGATGTCGCCCAGTTCGCCCAGCACCAGCGTGTCGGTGTCGAAGAATACAAAGGGTTCGCCGGGGGGCAGGGTGGTCAGCCCCTCGATCTTGTTGCCGTGCGGGTAGATGTCGCCGAAATGGACGCTGCCGAACGGCACGATCTCGGCCCCGAGGTCACCAAGTGCGTCGCGCAGCGGCGGGCTGATCCGGGGATCATTGCGCCAGAGCGGCCCCGGCTGCGGTTCGGCAACGATCAGCCGCCCGGCAAACCCCGGTGAGTTTTCGCGCAGCGAGGCCGCGAACACCAGGGCTTCGTATTCCAGCCGCCCGGCCTGTCCGACGATCATGATGTTGAACGGCTGTCTTTTCAAAGGCTGGCTTGCGGTCTTGTTTCGCGCCATGCTGTGCCTGTCCCGCAATACTGTTGGCGCGACTATACTGTGAACCGGCGGCGCAAGAAAACCCGCGAGATTGATCGGAGCTCAGCGATGCTCGAGCTGCTTTTGATCTGATCGGGATCGGTTCCAGCGACGTGCACAAGATCCGCCCTGCCTGACGATCCCCGTGGTCAGCCTGCAATTTATCAAATTGGGACTCATCTTTATGAATGGTGGGCGACCCTGAAGTGCGACTATTTAGCCAAAGCAATGGCTTAGACTGTCAAACCGCCTGAAACCCTCACACTGTTTTCCTTATCTTTTCGTCCAGTTTGTCAAACCCTTGCGAGGTTTGGAAACGGAAAACCCCCGCCGGGGATGAACCGGCGGGGGACAACAGAGGACGACATAAGGAGCTAT
>JBBSBK010000011.1:0-51905 GCA_038251315.1 Rhodobacterales bacterium
TCGCGGCGGCCCGCGACGGGCACCGGTTCGTTGTCTGCGCGGTAGTCACGCAGCGCCGCGCACGTCGCGGTCTTGGTTCCCGCTCGAACCAGAGCCAGCAGCGTCGCCGAAAGCTCGGGGCCATCACCGAAGCGGAACATTTCGGCGTCGGGATAAAGGTTGCGGGCCTGATCGCGCGTCATCGCCATCGTCACATCCGGAACACGCCAAAGCGTGTCTCTGCGATCGGTGCATTGCAGGCGGCGGCGAGGCTGAGCGCCAGCACTTCGCGGCTTTTGCGCGGGTCGATCACGCCGTCGTCCCAAAGCCGGGCACTGGCATAGAGCGGGTGCGACTGTTCTTCAAACATGGCGATGGTCGGGGCCTTGAAGGCCGCTTCTTCCTCGGCGGGCCATTCCTTGCCCGCACGTTCCAGCGCATCGCGCCTGACCTGCGCCAGCACTCCCGCAGCTTGTTCGCCACCCATCACTGCGGTGCGTGACGTCGGCCACGACCACATGAAATTTGGGCTGTAAGCCCTTCCTGACATTCCATAATTTCCTGCCCCGTAAGAGCCGCCGACGACCATCGTGATCTTCGGCACTGCCGTCGTTGCGACGGCCGTCACCATTTTGGCTCCGTGTCGCGCGATCCCTTCGTTTTCGTATTTCTGCCCGACCATGAATCCGGTGATGTTCTGCAGGAAAACCAGCGGGATACGGCGTTGGCTGCACAGTTCGATGAAATGCGCGCCCTTTTGCGCCGCTTCGGAAAACAGCACGCCGTTGCTGGCGACGATGCCGCAAGGCCAGCCGTCGATATGGGCGAAGCCTGTCACCAGCGTTTCCCCGAACCGGGCCTTGAATTCATCGAACCGCGACCCGTCGACGATCCGTCTGATGACCTCGCGGCTGTCATAGGGCGTGCGCAGGTCAGCCGGGATGATATCCCATAGATCGTCAATACTTACGGCAGGAAGCTCAGGCGGTAACCGTAGGCCGGGCTTCAGCCCGGCGCCACCGCAAGACCCCACCGCCTGCCGCGCCAGCGCAAGTGCGTGCATGTCATCTTCGGCCAGATAATCCGCCACACCTGACAGCCGCGTATGAACGTCGCCGCCGCCCAGATCCTCGGCCGATACCACCTCGCCTGTCGCCGCCTTGACCAGCGGCGGCCCGGCCAGAAAGATCGTCCCCTGACCCCGCACGATGATCGACACGTCGGCCATTGCAGGCACATAGGCCCCGCCTGCGGTGCATGACCCCATGACCACGGCGATTTGGGGAATGCCCGCTGCTGACATGTTCGCCTGATTGTAAAAGATGCGCCCAAAATGGTCACGGTCGGGGAATACCTCGTCCTGATTGGGCAGATTGGCGCCGCCGCTATCCACGAGATAGACGCACGGAAGGTGACATTGCGCCGCGATTTCCTGTGCCCGCAAGTGCTTCTTGACTGTCATCGGGTAATAGGTGCCGCCCTTGACGGTGGCGTCATTGGCCACGACCATTATCTGCCGCCCAAGCACGCGGCCCACACCGGCGATGATTCCGGCACCAGGAGCGGCCCCGTCATACATCCCATGTGCCGCCGTCGCGCCGATTTCCAGAAACGGCGAACCGGGGTCGATCAGGTTTGCCACCCGGTCGCGCGGCAGCATCTTGCCCCGGTCGGTGTGGCGGGCGCGGGCGGTGTCGCCGCCACCCTGCGCCGCCAGTTCGGCCGCATGCAGCACCGCTTCATAGGCAGCCAGATGTGCGGCGCGGGCGGTCACAGATCGCTTTCCGGGTTCTCGAAACCGAACCGTTCGCCGTTCTTCCATGCGTTCCGGTCGTTGCCCTGATTGGGGATCCCATCCTTCAGCATGGCCGCGAGGTGCATCAGGTTCCATGCCATGATCGTGCAGTTGGCTTGGGTGAATTCGTTGTCGAACCCGACCCGCTTGCCATCGACCTTGTCGCCATAGGACGGCCCCGGCCCCGCCTCGCCGATCCAGCCGCAATCGGCTTGGGGCGGGATCGTATAGCCAAGGTGAGACAAGGCGAACCCGGTGGTCATCGCCACATGTTTGACCCCGTCCTCGTTGCCCGTCACCACGGTGCCGCCGACCTTGCCGTAGAATACCGACTGGCCTTTGTCGTTCAGCATCGCCGACATCGCGTAGAGCCGCTCGATCAGGATCCGGCAGACCGAGGATTCCTCGCCCAGCCAGATCGGCGTGCCGATAACGAGGATGTTGGCCGCCAGCACTTTTTTCCACAAGGTCGGCCAGTCGTCACGGTCATAGCCGTGGTCGGTCATGTCGGGGTAGATGCCGGGCGGCACCTGATGGGACAAAAGGTGCAGGTGTTCGACGGCAACCCCTTGCTTTACCATGATTCCGGCGGCGGCGTTCAGCAGCAGTTTGGTGTGGCTTTCGCTTGGGGTCTTTTTCAGCGTGCAGTTCACGAACAGGGCATTGAGGCCTTTGAAGTCAGTCATGGCGTCGCTCCTTTGGTCATGTCGATGGATCCGTCCGCGCGGTGGGTGGCAACGGCCGCCCGGACTGATCGGCATTGAAGGTCATCACCCCGCCGTCGGGATGCACGCAGGTCACCACGATTCGCACCGGTGCGATACCGGGTGTGCCGTGGCAATCGGTAGCAGTGGCCCCTCCAGGTGCGGTACGCAGATAGATCGCCGCGTAGCGGTTGATGATCGTCGTTTCGCTGACCGGCTGTGCCATCCGGGTGCCGACGATCGCGGCCAGCCCGACCAGACCAGCGGCGGGAAGGAACCACAGCACCCTCACCCCATCGCCCCCATCATCTCGCGCCCGATCAACATTCGGCGGATTTCGCTGGTACCGGCCCCGATCTCCATCAGTTTTGCGTCGCGGAACAGGCGCGCGACGGGCGCGTCGGCGAGGAACCCTGCCCCGCCCAGCGCCTGCACGGCCTGATGCGCCTGCACCATCGCCTGTTCGGACGCGAACAGGCAGCAGGCGGCGGCATCAGCGCGGGTGACGGTGCCTCGGTCGCAGGTCTTGGCGACCTCGTAGACGTAAGCGCGGGCGGCGTTCATCGCGGTATACATGTCGGCCAGTTTGCCCTGCATCAGTTGGAACGACCCGATGGGCTGGCCGAATTGTTTGCGGGACGCGACATAGGGCATCACCTCGTCCAGACAGGCGGCCATGATGCCCAGACCGATGCCCGCCAGCACGACCCGTTCGTAATCGAGGCCGGACATCAGGACGCGCACACCGCGCCCCTCCTCGCCCAGTACATTGTCGAACGGAACCTCGACATTGTCGAAAATCAACTCAGCCGTATTCGATCCGCGCATGCCCAGCTTGTCGAAATGCGGCGAGGTGCTGAACCCCGTCATGGATTTCTCGATCAGAAAGGCGGTTATCCCCTTGGCCCCGGAATCGGGATCGGTCTTGGCGTAGACGACCAGCGTATCGGCGTCGGGTCCGTTGGTGATCCAGTATTTGTTGCCGTTCAGGCGGTAGCGCTCATTTCGCCTTTCCGCCCGCAGCGTCATCGACACGACATCACTTCCCGCCCCCGCTTCGGACATCGCGAGCGCCCCGATAAGGGTGCCAGCAACCAGCCCCGGAAGGTATTTGCGGCGCTGGGCGTCGGTGCCGTTCAGCTTGATCTGGTTGACGCAGAGGTTGGAATGGGCGCCGTAGGACAGCGCGACGCTGGCGCTGGCCCGCGCGATTTCTTCGACCGCGACGACGTGGGCAAGGTAGGTCATGCCTGCACCGCCGTAGTCTTCGGGCACTGTTACGCCCAACAAACCAAGGTCGCCCATTTCGAGCCAAAGGGCGGCGGGGAACAAGTTGTCGCGGTCAATCTGCGCGGCCATCGGTTTGACGCGGCTCTGCGCCCAGTCATGGACCATCGCGCGCAAGGCGTTCACGTCTTCGCCCAGATCGAAGGTCATGCTGGCGGTAAACATCTTATATCCCAATTAATGAACACTTGTTCAATTCATAGAACTGAGCCGTGGGCGGGTCAATTCTCCCTTACTTTGCCGCTGCCTGCGCCTGCCAGACCGCCGATACCTCGGCCCGGATGATCCGCGCGATCAGGGCACAATCGTCAAGGGAAAAGGTCAGCGGCAGGCGCATGTCGACGATTCCGGCCAGAATCCGGTCACTGGCGGGCATCGCCGGGGCCGGAGCGTAGCGCCAGGAATCATAGCGCGACGTGAACCCCACAGGCTCGGCCCCGCCGAACCACTTCAATTCGACCCCGCGATCCTTGCACCGGGTCAGGACGGCCCGCACCGCCTCGGACGGCCAGTCGGCCAGCAGGAACTGGAACGACGACGCGACAAAAGATTCAGCCGCTGGCCGGTCGATCAGCATCAGACCGGGGGTGTCGCGCAGACCCGCCTCGACCAACCGATAGCGGGCATTCCACTTGCCCGCCTGTTCGCGCAACCGTTGCAGTTGCGGGCGCAGGATGGCGGCGCGCAGATTGTCCATGCGGCCGGAAATATTTGGGGTTTCATATTTGATCTGAGCGAATGTATCGGAGGGCGGCGCAGCGCGGTGGCGATCATAGAGCATATAGCTGCCCGACAGCACGATGGCACGGGCCATGCCGTCGGGATCATCGGAAATCAACAACCCTCCCTCGCCTGAATTGACGTGTTTGTAGGTTTGCGTGGAAAAGCAGCCGAACCGGCCAAACCGCCCGGTCGGGGTGCCGTTCCAGGCCGCCCCCATCGTGTGGGCGCAATCCTCGATCACGGTGACGCCCGCCTTGTCGCAGAGCGCCATCAGCCGGTCCATGTCGCAGATATGGCCGCGCATGTGCGACAGCAGAAGAAAGCGCGATCTGGGCAGTTTGGCGGCAAGATCGTCAAGGTCGATGACCAGCCCCTTGGTGACACCGACATAGGCCGGCACTGCACCGACGGCAGCGATGGCACCGGGAACCGGGGCAAGGGTAAAGGCGTTGGTCAGCACCGCGTCGCCGTGTTGCACGCCGCAGGCCCGCAAGGCGGTGGCTATGGCGTAGCCGCCCGATGCGACCGCAAGGCAGTAGCGCGCACCGGTCATCGCGGCGAACTCTTCTTCGAGCAGCGCCGCCTCGGCGACCTCACCGGGGGCGGTGTTGTAACGGTGCAGCCGTCCGTGGCGCAGCACGGTCAGGGCGGCGGCGATCCCGTCTTCGGGGATCGGTTCCTGTTGGGTAAAGCTCCCTGTGAACTGTTCCTGCATCGCGCACTCCCTTCCCCAATCTGGGCCAGTCGGCGCGTCGGGTCAATCTGCGACAGGCACTATCAGGGCGGACAGGCGACGGTCGCGCAGGATTCGCAGGAACATGGCCAGCGCCACGGCCAGCACGGCGGCAGCGGCAAAGAACGAAATGACCGGCGACTGGATCGCCGCCTCGGGTCGCATGAAAAAGCCGAACAACTGGCTGTAGAACAGGGTGCCCGCCAGCATCGCCACATTGGTGACGCTCGAAAGCCCGCCCTGCAACTGGCCCTGGGCGTCCTCTGGCACGGCACGCGACAGCAGGGCCGACAACATCGGATGCACCAGCCCTTCGGGCGCGTGGATCAGCAGCATGACCAGCACCACCCCCAGCGACGGCGCAAGGCCATAGCCGATGGCCGCCACCACAGCCATGACCATCCCGGCCAGCACGACCTTATGTTCGCCGAACCGTTTTGCCAGCGGCCCCGACAGGGTGCCTTGGGTGATCGCGGCGATGATGCCAAAAGCGGCGAGTGTCAGGCCAATGGTTGTCGCCGACCAACCGAATCTGGCGATGCCCCAGAATGGCCAGATCGCCGGATAGACGGACGAGGCAAAAAAGAACACCGCCATGACCCAGACCAGCGGCATGACGCCCGCGTAGGTGGCGAAAACCTTGAAGGTGCCAAAGGGGTTGGCGTTTCGCAGGTGAAAGGGGCGGCGTTTTGCGGGCGCATGAGTTTCAGGCAACACGAACCAGCCAAAAACGAAATTCGCCGCCGAGATGCCTGCGGCAACCCAGAACGGCACCCTCGGGCCGAATTCGCCCAGCAGGCCGCCGATGGCCGGGCCGATGACGAACCCGACGCCGAATGCGGCCCCCATCATGCCGAACGCGCGGGCCCTGTCTTCGGGCGCGGTCACGTCAGCGATAAAGGCATTGGCGATGACGTAGCTTGACCCTGCAATCCCGGCGATCACCCGTCCGACGAAAAGCCAGCCGATCGACGGCGCGAGAGCGGAAAAGATGTAGTCGAAAAACAACCCGGCAACGGCCAGCAGCAGCAACGGTCGCCGCCCGTAAGCGTCCGACAGGCTGCCCATGATCGGCGCGAACAGGAACTGTGCAGCGGAAAAGGCAAAGAACATCCAGCCGCCGATCAGGGCGGCATGGCCAAGATCGACGTGGCCGACATCCTCGATCAGGCGCGGCAGGACCGGGATGATCAGGCCAAAGCCCACCATATCGAGCAGCACCGTGATGAACACGAATGTCACGGCGGATGTGCTTGCGGTGGCGCGGGCCATGTTCATGCCTTGTTCCGGTATTGGCGCGGACATAGCGGAACCCCGCGGCGTCGGTCAATCGGGGAAACCGACCGGCGATGTCGGAACCGGACCTGACGCGGTGCGGTGGGCCGGCAACTATGGGCGGATGACTCCGCTCGACCTGATCCACGATCTGCAATGGTCCGCCCTGACCGCCCCGGTGCAGGCGCGCGTGCGACTGCATCTGCTGGACCTGATCGGCGTCGCCGCCGGGGGAATGCGCACCCGCCTGTCGGGGCTGATCCGGGATCATGCCGTGGCGCAGTTTGGCGGCACCTTGCCGATGCTGTTCGACGGGCGCACGGCCAGCGCCGCGGGGGTGGCCTTGGCTGCGGGCATGACCATCGACAGCCTTGACGGACACGACGGGTTCAACCCGTCCAAGGGGCATATCGGCTGTCCGATGTTCGCCGCCGCGTTGCCGGTGGCGCATGAACGGGGAGTCAGCGGGACGGATTTTCTGGCGACCCTCGTCATGGGTTACGAATTCGGGGCGCGGGCAGCGATGGCGCAGCACGGCACCGTGCCCGACTATCACACCTCGGGCAGTTGGGGGGCGGTGACGGCGGCGGCGGCCTGTGCGCGGATGATGCGGCTGGGCGCGATAGAGACACGCCATGCCATTGGAATCGCTGAATATCACGGACCACGCAGCCAGATGATGCGCTGCATCGACGCGCCGACGATGCTCAAGGACGGATCGGGCTGGGGCGCAATGACCGGAGTCGCAGCGGCGGTCCTGGCCGCGAACGGGTTCACCGGAGCGCCGGCGATCACCGTCGAACAGGCACCGGCCTATTGGGCCGATCTGGGGAGGCGCTGGTTCATTCTGGAACAATATTTCAAACCCTTCCCGGTCTGCCGCTGGGCGCAGGCCCCGATCGAGGGCGTCCTTGCCCTGCGTCGCGCCCATGACCTGACCGCGGACATGGTCGACCGAATCGAGGTGACGACATTCCACGAATCGATCCGGCTGGCGACGCGGCGGCCAAAGACCACCGAAGAGGCGCAGTATTCCACGTCATTCCCGGTGGCGGTGGCGCTGGTGCGGGGCGGGGTCGGTCCCGACGACATCGCCGACGACGCGCTGCACGACCCCGAAGTGTTGCGCCTGTCCGACACCCTTGTCATGGCCGAGGATGCCCATGCCAATGCGGTTTTTCCGGGCACGCGACTGGCACAGGTGCGGCTGTTCATGCGTGACGGCGGGGTGCTTGCCAGCGAGTGGATGCAGCCGGGCTGGGACCATGACGCACCACCGACGCCGGACGAACTGCGAACCAAGTTTCATCGGCTTGCCGATCCGGTACTGGGTGTGGCGCGGGCGGGCGCGATCGAAACCGCCATTGACGGTCTGGACGAAACCCCACTCGCCGCTCTTGCCGACCTGCTGTTTCAGCCGATCAGCCGCTGAACTTCGGCCAGCAACGCGTCGAAATGATCGACCGCCCCTTCCGGTTCAAGGTCGAGGATGGCGCGCCCCGCGGGGCCGAAGGTGACAAGGATCGACGGCACCCCGGCGGCGCGGGCAGTCCTGAAATCGGTCTCGGTATCGCCGACCAGCAGACTTTGCGCCAGCGTCCCCCCGGCTCGTTCAACCGCAGCGACATAGGGCGCCGGATCGGGTTTGCGCACCGGTAGCGTATCCGCCCCGATCAGCGAGGCAAAGGCATCCCGCACCCCGAGGGCGGTCATCAGGGTTTCGGCCAGCCCTTCGGGCTTGTTCGTGCAGATGCCGACCGCGTAGCCCGCCGATTTCAACGCCGCAACGGCCGCCATCGTGCCGGGATAAAGGGCAGTATGGGTGGCGATATCAGCCCCGTAGGCGGCCAGCAGGCGCGGATACTGGCGGTCGATCCCGGCCATGTCGGCGACCCCGGCCCGCGCAAATCCCAAGGTCAGCATCGCCCGCCCGCCACGCAGGGCGGTGGCGGCATCAGTGCGGTGGTCCAGCACATCGCCAAGGCCCATGTCGCGAAAGCAGACATTCGCGGCGTTGATCAGATCGCGGCTGGTATCGGCCAGCGTCCCGTCGAGGTCGAAAATCACGGTGCGCATGGTTGCTCCTCTTGACATGGCCCCATGTAACCGAACGAAACGCTCTGTGAACCCCCCGCAACTTGCGATAGTTGGCGGGACGGGTCAGAACCGGGCCAAGAAACGGCAGGCCAGTAAAGACGGGGCAGCATGAGCATTGCAGCGATCATCCTTGGCGCGGGCTTGGGCACGCGAATGAACAGCGACCTGCCCAAGGTGCTGCACCCTCTGGGCGGCGCACCGCTGCTGGTGCATGCGATGAAGGCGGCGATGGCGCTGGAACCGGATTTTACGGTCGTGGTGGCCGGACACGGGGCCGAGGCGGTGAAAAGGGCCGCACAAGACTGGGATCCCGAGGCGGTCGTGGTCGTGCAGGCTGAGCAGCTTGGCACCGCGCATGCGGTCGCGCAGGCGCGGGCGGCGCTGCTTGGTTTCACGGGCGACGCGCTGGTGCTTTACGGCGACACGCCTTTCGTGCGCCCTGAAACGCTTGAAGCGATGATCGCCGCACGGGCCGATCATGCGGTCGTGGTGCTGGGGTTCGAGGCTGTCGATCCGGGGCGCTACGGACGGCTGGTGACGACGGGTGACATTCTGGAACGGATCGTCGAATACAAAGACGCGGACCTGGCGACGCGGGCGATTACCTTGTGCAATTCCGGCGTTGTCTGTGCCGATGCCGCACTGATGTTCGACCTGATCGCCGGTGTCGGCAACGCCAACGCGGCAGGCGAGTTTTACCTGACCGACGTCGTCGGCATTGCCCGGTCGCGCGGGTTATCGGCTGGCGTGGTACGCTGCGCCGAGGCCGAAACGTTGGGTATTAACAGCCGAGATGAACTGGCCGCTGCCGAGGCATCACTACAGGCCGCCAAACGCGGCGAGGCGCTTGCAGATGGCGTCACCCTGACCGCCCCCGACACGGTATTCTTTGCCCACGACACGGTGATCGGACGCGACGCCCTGATCGAACCCAACGTGGTGTTCGGCCCCGGCGTGACGGTCGAATCCGGCGCACGGATAAGGGCTTTTTCGCATCTCGAGGGCTGTCACGTCTCGCGCGGCGCCGTGGTCGGCCCGTTTGCCCGCCTGCGCCCCGGCGCAGAACTGGCCGAGGACGTGCATGTCGGCAATTTCGTCGAGATCAAGAACGCGGTCGTCGCCGAAGGGGCCAAGGTCAACCATCTGACCTATATCGGTGATGCCGACATCGGGGCGCGCACCAACGTCGGCGCGGGGACGATCACCTGCAACTACGACGGGGTTTTCAAGCATCGGACGGTGATCGGCGCGAACGTGTTCGTCGGGTCCAACACGATGTTCGTGGCCCCGGTCACTGTGGGCGACAACGCGATGACGGCGACGGGTACCATCGTGACCCAAGACGTGCCTGTCGGGGCGCTGGCGGTGGGTCGTTCCAAACAGGTCAACAAACCGGGCTGGGCGGTGCGCATGTTCGAAAAGTTAAAGGCTGCCAAGGTAAAAGCCGGTAAGGATACCTGAAAATGTGCGGAATTGTTGGTATCCTAGGGAATCATGAAGCGGCGCCGATCCTTGTCGAGGCGCTGAAACGGCTGGAATATCGCGGTTACGATTCCGCCGGGATCGCCACCGTCAACCACGGCGTCCTGGACCGCCGCCGCGCCGTCGGCAAGCTGGTCAACCTGAACGACGAACTGGTCCACAATCCGCTCGCCGGCAAGGCCGGGATCGGACACACCCGCTGGGCGACGCATGGTGCGGCCTCGGTCAGGAACGCCCACCCGCACCGAGCCGGGGGGGTCGCGGTGGTGCACAACGGGATCATCGAGAATTTCCGCGCGTTGCGGGCGTTTCTGGCGGAACAGGGCGTCGGCTATGAAACCGACACCGACACCGAAACCGTCGCCCTGCTGACGCAATACTACATCGATCAGGACCTGTCGCCGCGCGACGCTGCCGCACAGACCATCGCGCGGCTTGAAGGTGCCTATGCCTTGTGTTTCCTGTTCGAGGGTGAAGACGATCTGCTGATTGCCGCCCGCAAGGGGTCACCACTGGCCATCGGGCACGGATCGGGCGAGATGTTCGTCGGGTCCGACGCCATCGCGCTGGCGCCGATGACCGACCGGATCACCTATCTTGAGGAAGGCGACTGGGCCGTCGTCACCCGCGATTCGGTTGAAATCCGCGATGCGGCGGGGCGGATCGCCAACCGCCCCCTCAAGGTCGTGCAGATCGACGGTGCGGGAGTAGACAAGGCCGGCTTCAAACACTTCATGGCCAAGGAAATTGCCGAACAGCCCGCCGTGCTGACCGGGGCGCTGCAACATTACCTGACCGACGCGGGCGCGGTCCGGTTGCCGGAACCGGGGCTTGATTTCGTGCAGATCCAGCGCCTGACGATGGTCGCCTGCGGCACGGCCTATTATGCCTGCGTAGTCGCCAAATACTGGTTCGAACAGATCGCGGGCCTGCCAGTCGAGGTCGATGTGGCATCCGAATTCCGTTACCGCGAACCGCCAATTACCCCCGGCACCGTCGCCATCTTCGTCAGCCAGTCGGGCGAAACCGCCGACACGCTGGCCGCCCTGCGCTATTGTCGCGACAAGGCGGACAGGATCGTCGCGGTGGTCAACGTCACCGAAAGCAGCATCGCGCGCGAGAGCGATCTGGCCCTGCCGATTCATGCCGGGGTGGAAATCGGGGTCGCCTCGACCAAGGCGTTCACCTGCCAGTTGACGACGCTGGCCTTGCTGGTGCTGAAGGCAGCGCAGGATCGCGGACGGCTGGACGCAAGCGGGGATGCGAAAATGGTGGCGGCACTGCGCGGGTTGCCGGGGGTGATGAACCTCGCGCTCGGGATCGAGGGGCGCTGCATCGACATCGCGCGCAAACTGGCCGAAGCCCGTGATATCCTGTTTCTGGGCCGTGGCCGGATGTATCCGATTGCGATGGAAGGGGCGCTTAAGCTGAAGGAAATCAGTTATATACATGCTGAAGCTTATGCTTCTGGCGAACTGAAACACGGTCCCATCGCGCTGGTGGATAAAAACGTGCCGGTGATCGTTATGGCCCCCAGCGACGCCTTGTTCGACAAGACAGTGAGCAACATGCAAGAGGTCATGGCGCGGGGCGGAAAGGTCTTGCTGATCACCGACCAAAAGGGGGCGGCACAAGCGTCGGAGGGGGTGTGGGAAACCATCGTGATGCCCGAGGTCGACGATTTTCTGGCGCCGATCCAATATGCGATTCCGGCACAGTTGCTGGCCTATCACACCGCCGTTGCCAAGGGGACGGACGTCGATCAGCCGCGCAATCTGGCAAAATCGGTGACTGTTGAATAGACTCTCGGTGCACGCATGACGACGGTTCGGATGTTAGCCCCCGGCAAACACTGCAACCTCGATGATCCCGGTCAGCGGAGCACCCAGCAGGCGCATCGCCGGCAGGCTGATCTGGCTGCCTGACCCCGCCGTGCCACCGGAGGGGCGCAGTTCGATGTTGATGGCGGTCCCCTCATAGTCGATCCGGCCTTGGGTCAGGGTGCTGACGAGCGGGGTTTTCAACCAGATACCGGGATCGGCGGGCGACCCGAGGGTGGCCAGCGTCGTGCCCAGCGATTGTTCGCCGACCGGGGCTGCAGGGGCCGTCGCGGCGGCACGATCTTCGGCCGTCGTCGTGTCAAACTGCGCTGCGGTTCGCGCTGCGGGTGGTGGTGGTGGTGGTGGTGTCAGGACCAGAGCCGGCGCAGGGGACGCAACGGCGGCGGCCGTCGTCACCGGGGCATCGGGGGACTTGAACACGCCCTGCAAAGACGGCGATTCGCAGGCGGACAGGATCAGGGCGGACAACAGGGCGAAATTTTTCATGCAGCCAGTATATTCCGGGTTCACGGTCCTGGCAACGCCGCCCGCGCGCCTTGCGCCACCCCACGGCGCGGCATAGGTTGGATCGCATGGAGACGCTTATTGACCCCTTTGCCCGCGCGATCCGCTATCTGCGGGTGTCGGTCACTGACCGCTGCGATTTCCGCTGCGTCTATTGCATGTCGGAAAACATGACGTTTCTGCCCAAAAAAGACCTGCTGAGCCTCGAGGAACTGGACCGCCTTTGCACCACCTTCATCGGACTTGGTGTGCAAAAACTGCGGATTACAGGGGGCGAGCCCTTGGTGCGCCGGGGCATCATGACGTTTTTCAACGCCATGTCGCGGCATCTGGACAGTGGGGCCCTGCAGGAACTGACACTGACGACCAACGGGAGCCAGCTGGAGAAATATGCCGCCGAACTGTTCGCGGCAGGGGTGCGGCGGGTGAATGTGTCGCTCGATACGCTGGATCCGGCCAAGTTCGCCGCGATCACCCGCTGGGGGCGTCTGGATCAGGTGTTGCGTGGGATCGATGCGGCGCAGAATGCCGGGCTGCGGGTCAAGATCAACACGGTCGCGCTGAAAGGCGTCAACGAGGATGACCTGTTCGGATTGGTAGACTGGTGCGCCGCGCGTGACCTTGATCTGACGTTTATCGAGGTGATGCCGATGGGCGATATCGGCAACGAGGACAGGCTGGCCCAATACTGGTCGCTGCGCGATCTGCGGGCCACTCTGGGCGAACGCCACACGATCACCGATCTGGCCGAACGCAGTGGCGGACCGGCAAGGTATGTACGCCTGGAAAACGGGCAAAAGGTCGGATTCATCACCCCGCTGTCGCATAATTTCTGCGAAAGCTGCAACCGGGTGCGGATCACCTGCACCGGTGAAATCTATACCTGCCTAGGGCAGGAAGGCCACAGCGACCTGCGCGCGCCACTGCGGGCCTCAGCCGACGACGAGGTGCTTGAGAATGCCATTCGGGCCGCGATTGCGCTGAAACCCAAGGGGCACGATTTCGACTATTCGCGGCAGTCCGTGGATGGGCAGGTCAGCCGGCACATGAGCCATACGGGCGGCTGACGTCAGGCCGCCGGCATCCGTTCCTCGACGATCCCTGCCCACCACGAACAGCCGGCCGGAATTGCCTCGTCGTTGAAGTTGTATTCCGGGTGGTGCACCATCGCGGTATCGCCATTGCCCACAAGGATATAGGCGCCGGGGCGTTCTTCCAGCATGTAGGCGAAATCTTCGCCGCCCATGACCAGCGGCGCATCTGCGCAAGACCCCGATACCCGGGCCGCGACCTGCGCGGCGAATTCGGTTTGTTCTACGTGGTTCACCATGCTGGGATAGCCGTCAATGTAGTTGACATGCGCGATTGCGCCAAAGGCCTGCGCCGTCGCCTCGGCAATGGCGATCAACCGCTTTCGCGCCAGGACGCGCATCGCTTTGGACATGGTGCGCACGGTCCCTTTCAGCATCACCGTCTGCGGGATCACATTGAACGCCTTGGACGAGCTTTCGATGGAGGTGACCGACACAACCACCTGATCGACCGGGTCGGCGTTGCGGCTCGCGATGGATTGCAGCGCCTGTATCAGTTGCGCCGATGTCACAACCGGGTCGACGGTTTCGTGTGGTTTCGCGGCATGGCCGCCCTTGCCCGTCACGGTAATTTCAAACTGATCGGTGGCGGCAAAGAACGCGCCGGGACGGATCGAAAAGCTGCCGACCGGCGCGCCGGGCCAGTTGTGCATCCCGTAAACCTCTTGAATGCCGAAACGGTCCATCATGCCGTCGGCGCACATCTCGCGACCGCCGCCGCCGCCTTCTTCGGCGGGTTGAAAGATCACTACGACGGTGCCGTCGAAATTCCGTGTTTCGGCGAGATATCTGGCGGCGCCGAGCAGCATTGCCGTGTGCCCGTCATGGCCACAGGCGTGCATCGCGCCGGGGGTTTCGCTGGCATAATCAAGCCCCGTCGCCTCGAGGATCGGCAGCGCGTCCATATCGGCACGCAGGCCGATCACCTTGCCGGATCGGTCCGACTTGCCCTTGATCGTGGCAACGACGCCGGTGCGCCCGATCCCGGTGTCAACGCTGTCGCAGCCGAATTCGCGCAACTTGTCAGCGACCAGTGCCGACGTGCGGTGGGTGTCGAACAGGATTTCAGGATGGGCGTGGATATCGCGCCGCCATGCGGTGATTTCGGGGAGCAATTCGGCAAAGCGGTTCTTGACGGGCATGGCAGGCTCCAACACGGGGATATCGCGCGAGCCTGACCCATCGGGCCGATCAGGGCAAGGGGCCGCCACAGTCTATTGCTGGCGACACCGGGACACTTTCGGCAACGCGAAAGCTAACCGGATTCAGTTATCTGGCGATGTCCAATCGCGATCCGTCGCTGAACCGCGACAACCGGAACCGGCTGATGTCGTGCCCCGGCGTATCGCCCGCGACCAACGCCGCCGCGATCCGTCCAAAGCCGGGGCCGATCCCGAAACCGTGGCCGCACATTCCCGTGGCGACGGTCAGGCCGGGCAGGGTTTCGGCCCTGTCGACCACCGGCACCACATCGGGCAGCGTGTCGATCATGCCCGCCCATGCGGTGCGGATCGCGGTCGGCCCGATACCCGGAAAGATCGCGCTGAAATCGCGGGCCAGTTCTGCGACCTTGCGGGCGTTCGGGGCCGGGTTCAGCACCCGCATCGCCTCGAACGGGCTGGGACCGTCAGCGGACCAGCGGCGCGACGTCGTCCAGGCATCGGGATAACCGCGCGGGGCAGTGGGACGGAACGCTGTTCCCAACGGGTCGCCCATCAGCGGCCGGGCATAGTGGGGCACTGCGCGAAACGCATCAGGGCCGATGTAAAGTTCGTGGAAGGTATCGGGGGCCAGCGTATAACCGCCATCGTCGCGCCGCCGCCACGCGATCGTGTTCGATTTGGCGCTGTCAAAGACCGGCGCCATCGGCGCGGTAGCAACGACCGTGGCGCGCACCGATAGTTGTGGAATGGATATTCCATGACGGCGGAGCAGCAGCGCCGACCAGGCTCCCCCCGCCACGACGACGGAGGGGGCGCTGACCCGGCCTTGTTCGGTCACGACACCCGCGACCCGGCCCGCCGCCACGTCGATCAGTCGCGCGGCGCAGTTTTCGACGATGGTGACGCCCGCCCGCACGGCTGCCCGCGCCAGTATCGGCACCGCGACCCAAGGTTCGGCTCGCATGTCGGATGCCGTGAACATCCCGCCTTTCCAGCGCACCGCGGCGTCGGGCAGCATCTCCGCCACCTCTGCCCGGCTCAGCAGCCGCGTGTCCAGATCGTGCGCCTTGGCATGCGGCAGCCATGCCTCGTAACCGGCGACCTCGCTGGCCTTTTCCGCCAGATACATCGATCCGCTTTGACGCAGCCCCAGATCTTCGCCCACCTCGGTCGCCAGCTGCCGCCAAAGCGAAATCGACTCGAT
The DNA here is from genome assembly GCA_038251315.1 of Rhodobacterales bacterium. Taxonomy (GTDB): domain Bacteria; phylum Pseudomonadota; class Alphaproteobacteria; order Rhodobacterales; family Rhodobacteraceae; genus JBBKXP01. Next base: position 15,879 of record JBBSBK010000011.1, read on the forward strand.
CATGATCGGCAGTTCGGCGGGGTCGCGGTTTTGCTGACGGATCCGGCCCCAGTTGCGCGACGATTGTTCGCCCGCGACCCGACCCTTTTCGACCACAACGGCGCGCAGGCCGCGCTTGGCGCATTCCCAGGCCGTCATCACGCCGATGATGCCGCCGCCAATGACGACGACATCGGCCTGGGGCGGCAGCGGACCGGGGTGTTCAACCGGCGACTGGGCCGAAATCGGAAACGGGGTCATGCGGCGAGGTGATCGACAAGTCTGGCGATGAACGCCTCGCCCTGGGCAAACTGGTCAAGGCTGATGAATTCGTTCGGCTGGTGCGCCTGCGCGATATCGCCGGGGCCGCAGATCACGGCGGAATAACCGCGGGCCTGAAATTGCCCGGCCTCGGTTCCATAGCTGACCACGTGGGCGGCATTGTCGCCGGTGATCTGGCGCACCAGTCGTTCGGCGGAGCCGTCGGTTTCGGGGCGCAGTGCCGGCACGTCGAACACCTGGCTCAGGGCGATCCCGGCCTCGGGACGGATCGCCTTCATCTCGGCGTCGATCCGCGCCACCTCGGCCTTGAAGCGGGCCGTCCAGTGGGCGGCGCTTTCGCCCGGTACGGCGCGGAAAGACACGACGAAATGGCAGTCCTTGGCGGTGATGTTGTGCGCCGTCCCGCCGGAAACGGTGCCGACATGCAGCGTCGTGTAGGGAGGCACGAAATCGGCTGCCAGCGGCGACGGCTTGGCGGCGGCGTTTTCGGCATTCACCCGGTTGCACCAGTCGATCAGCCGCGCCCCCTGCATCACCGCGCTGACGCCGATGTGCATCAGCGAGGAATGCACCTCGAACCCCTGCATATGGACGGCGAAGCCGAGGCCGCCCTTGTGCCCGGTGACGACCTGCATCATCGATGGCTCCCCGACAATCACCGTGTCGGCGCGGGGCATACCGTGGGCCACCATGTGGTCAATCATCGGCGGGGCACCGGTGCAGCCAACCTCTTCGTCGTAGGACAGCGCGATCTGGAGCGGACGTTTCAAGCCGCGTTCCATCGCCAGTGGCACGGCAGACAGCGCCAGTGCGTCGAACCCCTTCATGTCGCAGGTGCCCCGCCCATACAGGCGGTCACCCTTCTGCGTCACCGTGAACGGATCGGTATCCCAGGCCTGCCCGTCCACCGGCACCACATCGGTGTGGCCCGACAGGACGACACCGCCGGCAATCTCGGGGCCGATATGGGCGTAGAGCGCGGCCTTGGTCCCCGTCGGATCGGGCACCCGGATTGAAGCAACGCCGAAGCCATCCAGATAATCGGCGACGAAATCGATCAGGTCGAGATTGCTGTCGCGGCTGACCGTCGGAAAAGCCACAAGGCGATCCATCAGATTGCGGGCTGTCAGGGATTTGGGCATGGCAGACTCCTTTGCCTTAAAAGTGGGCTGACGCGACGGCGAGGTCAAGCGGCAGCGGAGGGCCAAGGGAATCGGCTTGCGGGTTTTGGTATCCGTGCTACCGTCTGCGCAAATACCGCCGACAGGGTCAACGAACCCTGCAATAAAAACAAAGAAACAGAACCACTTGGGAGGTTCTATATGCCCGACGGGGGGTCGCCGGTTCTGTCTGTGCAGGACCTCAAGACCGTATTCAAGACGCGGGGGGGCGAAATCCACGCCGTCAACGACGTCAGCTTTGACCTTGCCCCTGGTGAATTGTTGGGCGTCGTCGGCGAAAGCGGGTCAGGCAAATCAGTCACAATGATGTCGCTGCTGGGCCTGCTGCCCTCGCCGCCTGCCGACGTGCGGGGCGGCACCGTGATGTTCGACGGGCAGGATATCCTGCGGGTTGATGCCGATACCCTGCGCAGGATCAGGGGCGCCAAGATCGGGTTCGTGTTTCAGGATCCCATGACGTCGCTGAACCCGGTGTTCAACGTCGGGTTCCAGATCATGGAACCGCTGCGCAAGCATATGGGGCTGGACAAGCGGGCGGCGGCGCAACGCGCTGTCGAACTGCTGGAACTGGTCGGGATTCCCGATGCGTCGCGCCGGATGACCGATTATCCGCACCAGTTTTCCGGCGGCATGCGGCAGCGGGTGATGATCGCAATCGCGCTGGCTTGCGATCCGCAAGTGCTGATCGCCGATGAACCCACAACCGCGCTGGATGTCACCATTCAGGCGCAAATCCTTGAACTGATGAAGGAACTGCGCCGGAAACTGGGCATGGCGGTGATCTGGATTACCCATGATCTGGGCGTCATCGCCGGCATCGCCGACCGGGTGATCGTGATGTATGGCGGGCAGATCGTCGAACAGGCCCCGGTCAGGGAATTGTTCAGCAACCCGCAGCATCCCTACACCCGCGCCCTGCTGAAAACGATCCCGTCGATCAGCGGCGAACGCGCCAAACGCCTGACGATCATTCAGGGCCAGCCGCCGATCATGGGGGCCGCCCCGACCGCCTGCCCGTTCCGCGACCGTTGCGATGTGGCGTTCGGTCGCTGTGCCCGCGAAAACCCGCCCCGCTATGACGTCGGACGCGGCCACGACGCCGCCTGTTTCTACGATGCCGATACCGGGGGGCCGCGCATTGCTTGACGGCGTTCAGAAACCGCTGGTGTCGGTGCGCAATCTGAAAATGCACTTTCCGATCTACACCGGCCTGCTGCGTCGCAGGACCGGTGCGGTCAAAGCGGTGGATGGTGTGAGTTTCGACATATTCGAGGGCGAGACGCTGGGCCTCGTCGGTGAATCCGGTTGTGGCAAATCGACCTGCGGACGGGCGGTGCTGCGACTGTATGAACTGACCGATGGCAGCGTCACCATCGACGGCACCGATATCGCCAGCCGCAGTCCCGAAGACCTGCGCCGCATCCGCCCGACCATGCAGATGGTGTTTCAGGATCCGCAGGCGTCGCTGAACCCGCGGATGACGGTGCAGGCAATCATCCAGGAGCCGTTGGATGAACACACGACGCTAAGCCGGGCTGAGAAAATGGAAAAAGTCGGCGCACTGATGGACGCGGTCGGGCTGAACCGGCGGTTTGCGGGGCGCTATCCGCATGCGTTTTCGGGCGGCCAGCGGCAACGGATCGGGATTGCGCGCGCGCTGGCGCTGAACCCGAAATTCATCGTCTGCGACGAGCCCATCGCGGCACTCGATGTGTCGATTCAGGCGCAGGTGGTCAATCTGCTCGAGGATCTGCAGGAAGAATTCGGCCTGACCTATCTGTTCATCAGCCACGACCTGTCGATGGTGCGCCACATCGCCGACCGCGTGGCGGTCATGTATCTGGGCAAGATCGTCGAACTCGCCGGGCGCGAGGCGCTGTTCGCCGATCCGTTGCACCCCTACACCAAGGCGCTGCTGTCGGCGGTTCCCGAACCCGACCCCAGCCGGACCGGCCACACCGAACGCATCATCCTTGAAGGTGACGTACCCTCGCCCGCCAATCCGCCACAGGGCTGCAATTTCTGCACCCGCTGTCCCGAAGTCATGCCGGTCTGCCGCGAGGTCGAGCCGGATTATCAAGAGGTGCGACCGGGCCGCTTTGTGGCCTGCCACCTGTACCCGACAACACAAACGTCTGCCGGTTCAACGGCAGCACCCGAGGTTTCCGAGCCAACATGAAGGAGAGAACGATGAGACTGAGAACCACTTTGCTAGGTGCGGCGGCGGCTATCGCCCTTGCCCCGGCTGCCTTTGCCGAACGCGGCAGCGACGGCAACCTGAACATCCTGTATTGGCAGGCCGTGTCGACGATGAACCCCTATCTGTCGGGCGGCACCAAGGAAATCGAGGCGGCCAGCCTCGTGATCGAACCGCTGGCCCGCTATGACGACGGCGGCACGCTGGTGCCCTATCTGGCGACCGAAGTTCCGACCGTCGAAAATGGCGGCGTCAGCGAAGACCTGACGTCGATCACCTGGCACATCAAGCCTGACCTGCTGTGGTCGGACGGCACACCGGTGACCGCGGCCGACGTCATCTTTACCTGGCAGTATTGCACCGCAGATGGCGGTGGCTGTGCGCAGGCGGCCAAGTTCGAGGGCATCACCTCGGTCGAGGCGGTCGACGATCTGACCGTCAAGGTCACGTTCGAAGGGCCGAAACCCTATCCCTACAACGCCTTTGTCGGCGGCCAGTCGCCGATCATCCAGGCGGCGCAGTTCGCCGACTGTCTGGGAGCGAAGGCGCCGGAATGCACCGACGCCAACTTCATGCCGATCGGTACCGGGCCGTTCACCGTCACCAGCTTTCTGACGAATGACGTTATCCAGCTTGCGGCCAACGAAAACTACCGCGATCCGATGAAACCGGCCTTTGCCACCGTCAACTTCAAGGGCGGCGGCGATGCGACCGCTGCTGGCCGTGCGGTGCTGGAAACCGGCGAATTCGACTACGCCTGGAACCTGCAACTTGCACCCGATGTCATCGATGCGATGGCGGCAGGCGGCAAGGGCGAGGTCATCTCGGGCTTTGGCACCAACATCGAACGGCTGGAAATGAACCTGACCGATCCGTCGCCCGATCTGCCCGAGGGCGAGCGGGCCACGACCATGCATCCGCATCCGTTCCTGTCGGATCCCCGTGTGCGTCAGGCTCTGTCGATGGCGATTGACCGGCAGATTCTGGTCGATGTCGGCTATGGCCCTGCGGGTCAGCCGAACTGCAATCTGGTGCCGTCGCCGGCGATCTATGCGTCCGATAACACCGCATGCCTGACCCAGGACATCGAAGGCGCAAAGGCCTTGCTGGACGAAGCCGGATTCACCCCCGGACCGGACGGCATCAGGGTGAACGCCGATGGCGTGCGACTGTCGATCCTTTATCAGACGTCCACGAACGCGGTGCGTCAGGACGTGCAGGCGCTGGTCAAGGCCGACTGGGAACAGATCGGTGTCGAAACCGAACTTCGCAACATTGACGCCGGCGTGTATTTCGGCGGCGATCCGGGGTCGCCCGACACGTTCCAACGGTTCTATGCGGACGTCGAGATGTACACCAACAACTTTGAAGGCAACGATCCCCAGTCCTATCTGGCCGCCTACAAATGCGACAACATCCCGCGCCCCGAAACGCAGTGGCAGGGCGAGAACATCAACCGGGTCTGCGATCCGGCCTACGACGCGATGGTTGTCGAATATGCCGGCACAGCCGATCCCGATGCCCGCGCCGCACTGGCGATCAAGATGAACGATTACCTGACCAAGGATAATCACATCATCGTGCCGCTGATCTATCGCGGTCGGGTTTCGGCCAAGGCCAATTCGCTGGGTGGAGTCCTGTTGAACGCCTGGGACAGCGAATTGTGGAACATCGCCGACTGGTATCGGATCAAGTGACGATGCAGGTTCGCGTGGGTTTGCCCACCTGACCCCAACGGCAGGGCGGTTCGCCGCCCTGCCCCACCGCACCAAAGGCGCACCCCCGAATGCTGACCTACACAATCCGCCGATTGCTGATGGCCATTCCGACGCTGCTGTTCATCGCGCTGGTGATCTTTCTGCTGCTCGAACTTGCCCCCGGCGATCCGATGGGGCAGATGCCCCTGACCATTCCGCCCGAGGTCAAGGAACGGATGCGCGCGGCCCTTGGACTTGATCAGGCGTGGTACGTGCGGTTCTACCTTTGGCTCTATCAGTTTTTTGTTGTCGAACCTCAGTATTGGTTCGACGCCGTGTTCGGCACCAATCTTGCCGACGGCGCGCAGCGGATCATTTCGTTCCAATCGCGCAGCCCCGTATTCACCACCATCGGCGAACGCTTGCCGCAGACCCTCTGGGTGGTCGGCATGTCCTATATTGTGGGCGTGCTGATCGCGATTCCGATCGGGATCATTTCGGCCTACAAGCAGTATTCGGTCTTTGATCAGGTCGGCACCTTCGTCAGCATGGTCGGCTTTTCGGTGCCGCCATTTTTTTCGGGCGTGCTGGTGATCGTGATCTTTTCGGTCAATCTGGGATGGCTCCCGTCAATCTACGACACGACGCTGGTGGTCGATTCCTGGGACACCTTTGGCCTGCAGATCAAACAGATGATCATGCCGGTGATGGTTCTGGCCCTGCAAACCACGGCGCAGGTCAGCCGCTACATGCGCGCCTCGATGCTCGACAACCTCGGACAGGACTACGTGCGCACAGCACGGGCCAAGGGGATGAGTGAAAGCACCGTCGTCCTGAAACACGTCCTGCGCAATTCGCTGATCCCGGTCGTAACCGTCATCGCGCTTGGTATCCCGTCGATCTTTGGCGGCGCGATCATCACCGAACAGGTGTTCAAGGTGAACGGCCTTGGCCAACTTCTCATCATCGCGCTGCAGGGCAACGACATTCCCATGGTGATGACGCTGACATTCCTGTTCGCCGTCCTGATTGTCCTGTTCAACCTGATCGCCGACATCCTTTACGGCGTTCTTGATCCAAGGATCCGCTATGACTGATTCCGCCGTCACCGCGCCACCCGTCCCGGTCAAGACCCGCAGCCAATGGGCCGATGTCTGGGACCAGTTCAAGACCCACAAAGGGGCCGTCATCGGCCTTTGCTTTCTGGTGTTCATCACCCTTTTCGTGACCCTTGGGCCGGTATTGTGGGGGATTGATCCCAAGGCACTTGATGTGCGCAACAAGGATGTGCGCCCGATCTACATGGCGCTCTTTTCGGGTGAGCATAAAACGCAGTGGGCGCACCCGATGGGCACCGACAACCTTGGCCGTGACATCATGGCCAACATCATGCAGGGCGGCCAGATCAGCCTTGCCGTGGGCTGGACGGCGATGATCCTGTCGGTGTTCATCGGCACCCTGATCGGGGTGCTGGCGGGGTATTTCCGCCGCCTTGACGGACTGCTGATGCGGTTCACCGATCTGGTGCTGGCGCTGCCGCTGCTACCGCTGCTGCTGGTCATGATGCTGCTGTTTCGCGATCCGTTGCGCGCCACCTTCGGGCCGGAACAGGGCATCTTCATCCTGATCGTCACCGGCATCGGCATCACCTCGTGGATGCATACCGCCCGGATCGTGCGTGGCGACGTTCTGGCACTGAAAGAGCGTGAATTCGTGCTGGCCGCCCGGTCGATCGGCACCCCGGCGCGGCGGATGATCACCCGCCACCTGCTGCCCAACGTGCTGTCACCGATCATGGTTTCGGCGACGCTGGGTCTGGCGACGGCGATCATCACCGAAAGTGCCTTGTCGTTCCTCGGCCTTGGGTTCCCATCGGATTTTCCGACCTGGGGCAAGATTCTGTTCGACAGCGTCGACCGGATGACCGCGTTCCCCGAACGGGTTCTGTGGCCCGGCCTGGCGATTTCGCTGACGGTGCTGAGCGTCAACTACATCGGCGACGGGTTGCGCGATGCGCTGGATCCGCGGATCAGGGGGTTGTGACGTCTATTCACTGTGTCTGCGAATGCGCCGGATCATCAGCCAGACGGCCAGCAGGACAACAGGCGTCAGCACCGCGGTAAGGGCCGCCTTTGGCCAATGCTGCGCCTCGGCCAAAGGCAACATCAGGTAGGTCGCGAGGTTGACCGCATAGTAACTGACCGCGACGACAGACAAGCCCTCGACCGTGCGCTGCAGGCGCAGTTGCAAATCGGCGCGGCGGTCCATGCTGGTGAGCAGTTCCTGATTCTGGGCGGATCGTTCCACATCGACGCGGGTGCGCAGCAGATCGCCGGCGCGCAACGCCCGGTCGGACATCGCCTGCAGCCGGGCTTCGGTCGATTTGACCGTGCGCATCGACGGATCGAACCGCCGCATCATGAATTCGCCAAAGGTCTGGCGGCCCTTGAATCGGACCTCGCGCAGCACGTCGATACGCTGGTTGACCAGTTGTTCGTAGGCCCCCGTTGCACCAAACCGGAACGACGATTGCGCCACGATGTTCTCCAGCTCGCCCGAAATCGCCAACAGGGCGTGGAGCGTTTCGGCAGGCTGGGACGTCTCGGCGGCCATCGCGGCCACCAGATCGCTGAGCCGTTTATCCAGCGCACCCATCCGCGGATACATCTGCCGCACCCGCGCCAGGCCCAGCATCGACATCGCTTTGTAAGTCTCGATCTCGCACAGTCGCTGCACTACCCGGCCGATCCGCCGGCTGCCGGTGTCAGGTCGTGCGAAAATCGCCATCCGCATGTGGCCCGCCGGATCGATCCGGAAATCGCCCGCGACGATCAGGTCGTCGTCCAGGACCCGGCTGACCGCCAGACTTTCGGCGACGAACCAATCGTCGATTTTCGGTTCGATGCCGGTATCGTCGGCAGCCTGTTCGATGCGGATCAGGGCACTGGTGATCCGGGTGCCAGGGGCCTGTTCCAGCCAGTCAGCGGGAAAGACATCGAAACTGACCGGGTCGAAGGGACGTGAGTCCAGACCGTCGCGAAAGATCGTATAGGTCACGAATTCGGTATGGCTTTCCCATTTCAGGTGATGCCTGCCGATCTGGCCAAAGAAATGAGTCGCATCCGGGGTCGGATGCTGGGCGCCGAACCGGTCGAGCAGGGCGATCAGATGCGCACGGTCGGCTGTCACGTCGCGGGCGGCGGCGTTCTGCGCCGGTTTGATCGCCAGATAGATGGCAACGCTGTCGGGTTCGACGGCAGGAAACGGTCGCGCGTGCAATTCGTTCGCCATCGCATAGCGCAGCGGGTGGTCGGGGATCAGAGGCATCTGGCGGCCTGTCAGGGTTTCATCGTCAACCTAGCGCCGTTGCCCCGCCTGTAAACCGAAAACGTGCATCTTTTTATATGCTTAGATGCACACGATCGCATACCGTGCGCCACCAGCGGGGATTGCCCCTGTTTCAGATGCAGATCACATCCAGCGGCGGGAAGCCGTTGAAGCAGACCGACGAATAAGTACTGGTGTAGGCCCCGGTGTTGCGGATCAGCACGCGGTCGCCCGAAACAAGCGTCAGCGGAAAGTTCATCAGCCGCTTTTCATACAGCACGTCGGCGCTGTCGCAGGACGGCCCGGCAACGATGCAGGGGCCCATCAGGTCGGCGTCGCGGGCGGTTTCGAACTGATAGCGGATCGCCTCGCCCTCAGTTTCCGCCAACCCGCTGAAACGGCCAATCGACAGATAGAGCCAGCGATGCAAGTCGCGGTCGGATTTGCGGCTGACCAGCATCACCTCGCAGACGATCACGCCTGCCTCGGCGACCATGCCGCGGCCGGGTTCGGCCATGATGGTTTTCACATCGCCGAAACGGTCAGTGACCTGCGCAATGACGGCGCAGGCGTAGTCGGTCGGGGCCTCGATCGCCTCGCCATAGAACGCAGGGAAACCACCGCCGATGTTCAGCAGGGTCAGGTCGTGGCCCGCATCGCGTGCCGCGTGCCAAATGCCCGCCAACGCGTCGAGTGCGGGACCCCACATTTCGGCGCGCCGGGTCTGGCTGCCGACATGGAACGAAAACCCGACCGGGTTCAGACCCAGTTCCTTGGCATAACCCAGCAGGCGCACGGCGGTATCGCCGTCGCAGCCGAATTTGCGGGTCAGCGGCCAGTCGGCCTGCGAAATCTCGACGATCAGGCGGATATAGACCGAGGCACCGGGCGCATGGGCGGCGATCTTTTCCAACTCCTCATCCGCGTCGGCGGCGAACAGGGTGATCCCGGCAGCATAGGCCCAGGCGATATCGCTTGTCCGCTTGATCGTGTTGCCGAAGGACACATGCGCCGGTTCCGCCCCGGCATCGAGGCAAATCGCGATCTCGGCGCGCGAGGCGGCATCGAAGTGCGAGCCGAGTTTGACGAGGCGTTCGATGATCGCAGTGGCCGGATTGGCCTTGACCGCATAGTGAATGTCAGCGCGGCCCAGACCGGCTTTCAGCGCGTGATACTGGGTTTCCACCCGGTCCACATCCAACACCAGGGTCGGTTTGTCAAAGTCGCGGTTGGCGAGATAACCGGACAGACGATCGGTCGTTGCGGGATCGGACGCCAAGGCGCCAGTGTTCGAGGGGGTCATCAGCATCTCCACTAGACCCGGCCATAACGCAGGATTTCCCGCGCGAGACCGCTCAGTTCCAAGGAGACGTTACCGTCGCTGCATAAACACGTTTGGCGATCGACTGCTGTGCGTCAGAGGCGCGTGCGTTGGCGTCTTTGTAGAGGCTGAAATGGGGCAACCGGCGGGTCAGATCAAGGGTTATTTTGGCGGAGGCGCATTTTGAGCGAAATCAGCGTATGGTTGGAGGCGCGCTGGGTCCGTATTTTCGGCCTCACGCAAGGGTTTGATAATAATTTTCAACGCTTTAGGGGAGTGAGTCGATGATCAGAGGTTTCAGGTTGAGCGTGCTTCTGGCGGCCCTGCCGCTGCTGGCAAGCGCCGAGGCGCACGGGGTGACGGTGATCGCCCCGCAGGCGGGTTTTCCAGAAGGGCCGTATCTGTTGGACGACACGCTGTTGTTCGCCGAATATGGCAGCAACCGGATATCGGCCTGGGACGGCAAGGCGCTGTCGGTGCTGTGGGAGAGGGACGGCTGCGGGCCGTCTGCGGTGGCCCCCCTAGGCGACGATCTGGTGGTGACCTGCTATGACAACGGGACCGTGGCGCGGATTTCGCGCGACGGCGCGGATGTCGCCACTTATGATGCGGACGACCGGGGCGACACCCTGCAGGGGCCGAACGATTTCTCGCCGGATGGCACGGGCGGAGTCTGGATGACGGCATCAGGCCCCTGGGAATCCGGGCCCATCGTCGGCAAGGTCTATCATCTGTCGCCCGAAGGCACGTTGCGGATGGTCGCCGACGATCTGCACTACGCCAACGGTGTCGCACAGGCCCCTGACGGGAGCCGCCTGTTCGTGAATGAAAGCGAGGCCGGGCGTGTCATCTCATTCGCCATCGACGCCGATGGCGAGCTGTCGGATCGCAGGTTGGCGGTGCGGGTGTTCATGACCGATCCGGAGTCGGGCGCCGGGGCATATCCCGACGGGGTCAAGTTCGGACCGGACGGCAACCTGTGGATCGGCCAGTATTCGTCTGGCAGAATCGTGGTGGCGACGCCCGGGGGAGACTTCGTCCGGGCGATCGATGTGTCGACCACTGCCGCGCCGAATTTCACCTTCTCGGCGGATGGCAAGACGATCTACGTCATGGCCGTCGACGACACGTCAGAAGCGCCTTATTGGGGCCGTGTGCTGGCGATGCCGTTGGAATGAGCGGTCCCGCAACGTCCGGTGGGGGCGCTGCCCCCGCCGCTGACCCGGCCCCCCGAAGTATTTTTAGTCAAAAGAAGGGGCCGGTCAGTCGATCTTGGTCAACAGTTCGTCCAGTGACTTTTTCGCGTCGCCATAGAACATCCGCGTGTTTTCCTTGTAGAACAGTGGATTTTCGATGCCGCTGTAGCCCGTCCCCTGGCCACGTTTGGACACGATGACCAGTTTGGCCTTCCAGCATTCCAGCACCGGCATGCCCGCGATGGGCGAATTCGGGTCATCCTGTGCGGCCGGATTCACGATGTCGTTGGACCCGATGACGATGGCGACGTCGGTGCTGGGAAAATCCGCATTGATCTCGTCCATTTCCAGCACGATGTCGTAGGGCACCCGCGCTTCAGCCAGCAGGACGTTCATATGGCCGGGCAGCCGACCTGCCACGGGGTGGATGGCGAACCGCACCGACTTGCCCTTGGCGCGCAGCCGTTTGGTCAGTTCGCTGACCGATTGCTGCGCCTGCGCCACGGCCATGCCGTAACCGGGGATGATGATGATGCTGTCGGCCTCGTCCAGCGCCGCCGCCACGCCGTCGGCGTCGATGGCGATCTGTTCGCCTTCAATTTCCATGGCCGGGCCGGTTGTGCCGCCGAAACCTCCGAGGATCACGCTGACGAACGAACGGTTCATCGCCCGGCACATGATGTAGGACAGGATTGCGCCCGATGATCCGACCAGCGCCCCGGTGACGATCAGCAGGTCGTTCCCAAGAGTAAAGCCGATCGCCGCCGCCGCCCAGCCGGAATAGCTGTTCAGCATCGACACCACGACCGGCATGTCGGCCCCACCGATTCCCATAATGAGGTGGTAGCCGATGAACCCGGCGATCAGCGTGACCAGCAGCATCGTCCAGATGCCCGACCCGCCCATGAACATCGCGCCGAGGATGAGGCAAAGCGTCAGCGCGGTGGCGTTCAGCAGATGTCCACCCGGCAGCTTTTTCGGCTTGCCGTCAACCCGGCCTGCCAGCTTGGCAAAGGCGATGACGGAACCGGTGAATGTCACCGCACCGATGAAAATGCCCAGAAACACCTCGACCTTGAGGATGCCGATTTCGACGGCGTCCTTGTGCCAAAGCTTGGCGCCGAACCCGGTCAGGTTCGCAGCATGTTCATCGACCCCAAGGCCCCTGAGCGCAATCACCGATTGCAGCATGATTTCGGCGTTCAGCCCAATGAATACGGCCGCCAGACCGACGAAGGAATGCAGCGCCGCGACCAGTTGCGGCATTTCGGTCATCTGCACCTTGCCCGCAATATAATGCCCGGCAAAGGCCCCCGCCGCGACCGCGACGAGGATCAGAAAGACGTTGTAGACGCCCGGGCCGAAGATGGTGACAAAAACCGCGATGGCCATGCCCGCGATGCCGAACCAGACGGCACGCTTGGCGCTTTCCTGCCCCGACAGGCCGCCCAGCGACAGGATGAACAGGACGGCCGAGACGACATACGCGGCCGAGACGAAACCGATGCTCATGGCGACCGCTCCCTCAGGATTTCTGGAACATGGCGAGCATCCGGCGTGTCACCAGAAAGCCGCCGACGATGTTGATCGATGCGATCAGCACCCCGACGAACGACAGGACCACGACGATCCAGTTGCCCGCGCCGATCTGCAGCAACGCCCCGAGGATCACGATGCCGGAAATGGCGTTCGTCACCGCCATCAGCGGCGTGTGCAGGGCATGGCTGACACCCCAGATGACCTGAAAGCCGACGAAGCAGGCCAGCGCAAAGACGATGAAATGCTGCATGAAACTTTCGGGCGCCCAGGCCCCGATCAGCAGCATCACCAACCCGCCAAGGGCAAGGGTGCCGATCTGGTTGCGGGTCTGCTTCTTGAACGACGCGATCTCGAGGCTGCGTTTTTCGGCTACCGTCAGTTCTCTGACGGGTTCGCGTTTGACCGTCGCGATGGCCTGCACCTTGGGTGGTGGCGGTGGATAGGTGATCGCCTTGTCAAAGGTCACGGTGGCACCGCGAATCACATCATCCTCCATGTTCTGCACCAGTTTGCCGTCCTTGGCGGGTGTCAGGTCGGTCATCATGTGGCGGATGTTGGTGGCATAAAGGGTCGAGGCCTGTGCTGCCATGCGCGACGGAAAATCGGTGTAGCCGATGATCGTCACACCGTTGTCGGTCACGATCTTTTCGTCCATCACGGTCAGCTTGCAGTTGCCGCCCTTTTCGGCGGCAAGATCGACAATCACGGAGCCGGGCTTCATCGCCTTGACCATGCCCTCGGTCCAGAGTTCGGGCGCCTCGCGATTCGGAATCAGGGCGGTGGTGATCAGAATATCGACATCGGGAGCGAGTTCGCGGAATTTGGCCAGCTGGGCTTCGCGGAATTCGGGCGACGAGGGGGCGGCATAGCCCCCGGTGGCTGCGCCATCTGCCTGCGCCTCGGCGAAGTCCAGATAGACGAATTGCGCGCCCATCGATTCCACCTGTTCGGCGACCTCGGGGCGGACATCGAAAGCATAGGTGATCGCGCCGAGCGAAGTTGCCGTGCCGATCGCGGCCAGCCCCGCGACCCCTGCCCCGATGACCAGCACCTTGGCCGGGGGCACCTTGCCTGCGGCGGTGATCTGGCCGGTAAAGAAGCGGGGAAAATTGTTGCCCGCCTCGATCACCGCACGGTAGCCTGCGATGTTTGCCATCGACGACAGCGCGTCCATCTTTTGCGCCCGGCTGATCCGCGGAACCATGTCCATCGCGATGGCGTTGGCGCCTTTTTCGGCGGCGAGTTTCAGCAGTTTTTCGTTGGCACCGGGGTTGAAGAACGAAATCAGGGTCTGGCCCTCGGTCATCCGCTTGAGTTCGGTTTCCGTCGGAGGGCGGACCTTGGCCACGACGTCGCAGGCTTTCCACAGCGCGGCGGCGGTTTTCAGCACCTCGACCCCGGCCTCGCGATACAAGGAATCATCGAACCCGGCTGCCTTGCCCGCGCCGGTTTCGATGGCGCAGTCATAGCCCAGCTTTTGCAGATCACGCGCTGATGCAGGGGTCATGGCGACTCGGTTTTCACCGATCTGAATTTCCTTTGGTGTGCCGATTTTCACAGACCGATCCTCTTTGTCGCACGCGCCTGAATCATTGGTATAGGGCGCAAGATTGTTTCACAAGGCGATGACGGCAAGCGGGTTCGGCAGCAATGGTGTGGCCGGTGACATGGCTCTGCAGCCTGCCGATTAAGTCGCAAACGCGGCCGTCCCCACGAAATCAGGCGGATCGTTGCGCAGCTCGCCCCAATTCATCTTGATCATGACCAGAATTCGCCGCCGCCCACCCACAAGTCCGCCGCCCTGCGAGCCTAGGCATGGGCCTCATGCAAAGGCGCGGCATTGTGTGGTCCGCAGCGCCCTCACAAGCGATACCGGTGGGACACTCCGGTCGGGGCAAGGCAAGACGTCATGGCACAGGGTTTCCTGGTTTGGTTGGGTAACGCGCAGCTGAACGGCGGCGATGCGATCATCGGCAACCGTCTGACCTTCAACACCGCGACCAATCTGGGCACTGGAAAGTGGACCTGGTCGGGCAGCCTGACCAACGGCAACAGCGTCACCAACCAGACCGCCAATGGCACCTTTTATCAGGGCACCGACGGCAACACATATTTTGTTCCCAACGCCAACAACATTGCGACCGTCAAGACGGCCGCAGCGACGACGACGCCGACCTATGCCGCTGACGTGTTCGGCACGAGCGGCAACAACGCCGCGATCAACGGCAACGGGCACGAGAACATCATCTATGGTGGCGCGTCCACCAGTCCGACCGGGACCGGCAATGATACGATCAACGCCGGAGCGGGCAACGACACCGTTTATGGCGGCGACGGCAACGACGTGATCCGGGGCGGCGGCAATAACGACACACTTTTCGGCGGCGATGGCAACGATACGATCTACGGCGACGACCAGACCGCCCAGGCGACCGGCACCGAAAGCTTTCGCTGGACATCGCAGGGTGGTAACGGCACCAACCTGACGGGCGGTTTCACCCAAGACACCGGCGGCATGAACGTGAGCTTTGCGTTCAACAACGACGGCGCGGCCAACGGCACGACGGTCAGCACAGCGACGCAATATGTCGCCACCGGCGAACCGATGCCGACCACCTCTGGCCTGCTGATCGGGGGCAACGGTGGCACGAACGCGCAGACCGTTTCATGGTCATTCGACGCCGAGACGGGCAGCGGGCTGGCCGATTCCGTCACCAACGTCCAATTCCGCCTGAACGACGTCGATGCCGGCGGCTGGACCGACATCATTACCGTGCGGGCCTATGACATCAACGGCAATCCGGTAACCGTCACGATCACCCCATGGGGCAACGATACGGTGTCGGGCAACGTGATCACCGCGGGACCGGGCGGCGATTCCGCGAACCAGGCGAACGGGTCAGTCCTGATCACGATTGCCGGACCGGTGCATTACATCGAGCTGGACTATAACAACGGCGGTACGACCGGGCAGGTGCTCTATGTCACCGACCTTTATTTCACCACGATGGCGGCGTCTGACGGCGACGACAGCATCGACGGCGGCGCGGGCGACGACACGATCTATGGCGGTGGCGGCAGCGACAGGATCACCGGCGGCACCGGCAACGACAGCATCTATGGCGGCACTGGCAACGACAGCATTCAAGGCGACGCGGGCGCCGACCTGATCTATGGCGGTGCAGGCGACGACCGGATCGACGGCGGCAGCGAAAGCGATATCATTTATGGCGATGCGGGCAATGACAGCCTGTCCGGCGGCACCGGCGACGACAGCCTTTATGGCGGCGACGGAAATGACAGTCTGGCAGGCGGCGCCGGAGACGATCTGCTGGATGGCGGCGACAATGACGACGCCTTGTTCGGCGATGCAGGTAACGACACCCTTTATGGCGGCGCGGGCAACGACACCCTGAACGGCGGCGACGGCAACGATACGTTGGACGGCGGCTTGGGCAACGACGTGCTGAACGGCGATGCGGGCAACGACACCTTGCTGGGCGGTGCGGGAAACGACAGCCTGTATGGCGGCGCCGGTGATGATATCCTGACCGGTGGGACCGGCGACGACAGCATGTTCGGCGGCGCTGACCGTGACCTGTTCATCCTCACCGAAGATGCGGGCGTCGATGTCATTCAAGGCGGCGAAACCGGCACAGACGCCGATACCATCAGCTTTGGCAACATAGCCTCGACGCAGGCCATCAAGGTCACCTTTACCGGGGCCGAGGCCGGCACGTATGGCTATGTGGGCAGTGGCGCCACCGGGAGCTTTACCGAGATCGAGGCAATCTCGGGCACCGCTTATGACGACACGATCAACGCCGCTGCCTCGACCCTCGGCCAGACGCTATTCGGCGGCGCGGGCAATGATTCGATCGCCGGGGGCGGCGGCGCCGACAGCCTTTATGGCGGCACCGGCAACGATACGTTGCGCGCCGGGGCAGGCAGCGATCTCATCTATGCGGGTGACGGTAATGACCTCATCGAAGGCGGCGCGGGCAACGACGTGCTGTTTGGCGAAGGTGGCGATGACACGTTCCTGCTGGCCAACGGGTTCGGCACCGACACTATCGTCGGCGGCGAGACCGGCGAGGCAGGGGGTGACACGCTCGACGCGTCCGCCATGACCACGGCCACCACCGTCAACCTGTCCGGCGTCGAGGCCGGCACGCTGTCGGACGGCACCAACATCGCGACTTTCAGCGAGATCGAGATCATCCGCACCGGGTCGGGCAGCGACACCATCACTGGCGGCGTGGGCAACGAGACGGTCTATGCAGGGGCGGGCAACGACACGTTCTTTGGCGGCGCGGGTAACGATCTGGCCTACGGTGGGGCGGGCAACGACACGCTCTATGGCGGCACCGGCAACGACACCCTCTATGGTGGCGACGGCAACGACCTCATCAGCGGCGACGCGGGCAACGACGTGTTATTCGGCGATGGCGGCGACGACACGTTCCTGCTCGCCAGCGGATTTGGCACCGACAGCATTGTTGGCGGCGAGACCGGAGAGACTGCGGGCGACACGCTCGACGCGTCTGCCATGACGACCGCCACAACCGTGAATTTTTTCGGTTCCGAGGCTGGCACGTTGTCGGACGGCACCAACACCGCGTCTTTCAGCGAGATCAAGATCATCCGCACCGGGTCCGGGTCGGACACGATCACCGGCGGCGCGGGGAACGAAACGGTCTATGCAGGGGCGGGCAACGATAGCTTTTTTGGCGGTGCGGGCAACGATCTGGCCTATGGCGGGTCGGGCAACGACACGCTGTATGGCGGCACCGGCAACGATACTCTGTTCGGCGGCGACGGCAACGACGCGATCAGCGGCGACGCCGGCAATGACGTCATGTCCGGCGACGGCGGCGACGACACGTTCCTGTTGTCCAACGGGTTCGGTACCGACACCATCACTGGCGGTAAAACGAGCGAATCCAGCGGCGACCGGATCGACGGGTCGGCCCTGACCCAGAACGCCACCGTCACCTTCAGCGGTAACGAGGCCGGATCGCTGGCAACAGCCGGTGGCACCGCCACCTTCAGCGAAATCGAACAAGTCGTCACCGGATCGGGCGCCGATGTCATCAATGCGGCGGCCACGACCCAAGGCATCAACGTTTCAACCGGTGCAGGCGCGGACAGCATCACAGGTGGATCGGGCAACGACACGATCGACGCGGGGACGGGGGCCGATACGGTCAACGGCGGGGCCGGCAACGACACGATCAATCTCGGCGACGCCACACCTGACGGCGCTGCGGATGTCGTGGTTGTCGGCAATGGCAGCGGCCAGGACCGGATCCTCAACTTTGACGCCCCGATCAACAACGGCAATGGCACCTGGACCGGTATCGACAAGCTGGATGTGAGCGGACTTTTGGACGCCAACGGCAATCCGGTCAATGTCTGGGATGTGGTTGTCGGCAGCGACGGGTCAGGCAACGCCGTCCTGATCTTTCCGAACGGCGAAAGCGTCACACTGGTCGGCATCCCCGCCACGTTCTTTGACAGCCCGTTTGCCCTCAACGCCATCGGCATTCCGCTACCGGACGGCACGGTCAGCGGCACCGCTGGCGGTGATCTTATCAATGCCGGCTATACCGGCGACCCCGATGGCGACCGGGTGGATGGCAGCGACGCCATATTGCCGGGCCATTCCGGAACCGACGATCTGATCGAGGCGGGTGCCGGAAACGATACAGTTTATGCGGGCACTGGCAACGACACTGTCTATGGCGGGACCGGCAACGATACGCTCTTCGGCGAAGCAGGGAACGATATCCTCTTTGGCGGCGCGGGCACCGACTCGATCTATGGCGCTGCCGGCAATGACACGATTTTCGGCGGCACCGGCACCGATGGGGCGGATACGCTTGATGGCGGCGACGGCAACGATGTCATCTACAGCTCTGATTCTGATGCTAACTATGTCTATGGTGGTCTGGGCGATGACACATTCTTTGGCGGCGCTGGCTTTGATTTTGCCTATGGCGGCGCTGGCAATGACAACCTGAACGGCGGCGACGGCGGCGACATTCTCTATGGCGGCGCCGGGAACGACACCATCGACGGTGGCGCTGGTAACGACGTGGTCGGCGGCGACGATGGCGATGACAGCCTGACCGGCGGAGCGGGCAACGATGTGCTCCTCGGTGGCGCGGGCAACGACACACTCTTCGGCGACGACGGCGAAGACACGCTTGCCGGCGACGCTGGCAACGACACGATGTTCGGCGGCCAGGGCAGCGACCGGATCATCTTTGCCAACGGCTTTGGCACTGACACGGTGCAGGGCGGCGAAGATGCCGGGAACACAGATATTGATACGCTTGATGCGTCGGCGATGAGTGTCGATGTCAACGTCACCCTCGCTGGCCCCGAAGCGGGGACGCTGACCGACGGAACAAATACCGCAACATTCAGCGAGATCGAGATCATCCGCACCGGGTCGGGCAACGACACGATCACCGGCGGTGCGGGCAACGAGACCGTCTATGCCGGGGCCGGGAATGATGTGTTCTTTGGCGGCGCGGGCGACGATCTGGTTTATGGCGGCGATGGCAACGATACCCTGACCGGGGGCACTGGCGCCGATACGCTGGATGGCGGCAACGGCAACGATGTCATCACCTTTGCCGAGGGCGATGTGGCTTATGGCGGAGACGGCGACGACACCTTTGTGCTGGCCGATTATGCCGAGACGACGAATGGAACTGTCACCATCGTCGGCGGCAACGGCGGCCAGACCAATGGCGATACCCTGCGGCTGGGGCATCTGGCCGACCTGCGGACCCTCAACTACACCACGGGGCCGAATGGCCTGACTGGCAGCGTTCTGCTGGACGACGGCACGCTGCTGAACTTTTCCGAGATCGAAAACATCATCTGCTTCACCCCCGGCACAAGAATCGCGACACCGCAAGGTGCCCGGACGATCGAGACGCTGCGCGTGGGCGACATGGTGGTGACGCGCGATCACGGGTTGCAGCCGATCCGCTGGTTCCAGTCGCGCCGGGTGCCCGCAATCGGGCGGTTCGCCCCGGTGCGCATCCGTCCTGGCGTCGTCACCGGCCTCGACACCGATCTGGTGGTGTCGCCACAGCACAGGATGCTGTTCAAGGGTTACCGCGCCGAACTGCTTTTCGGAGAAAGCGAGGTGCTCGTCAGCGCCCGCCACCTGATCGATGGCAAAGATGTCACCCAGGTCGAAGGCGGCGAAGTGACCTATATCCACATGCTTTTCGACGAACACGAGATCGTCTATGCCAACGGCGCGGCCACCGAAAGCTTTCACCCCGGCGACGTTGGCCTGAGTGCTGTGACAGTCACCGCACGCGATGAACTGTTCGGACTGTTCCCGGACCTGCGGAGCATGCCGACCGCCTATGGGTGCACGGCGCGCCGCGTGTTGAAGGCGCACGAAGCAGCGCTTCTCGCGTAAGCGAAGATCGCGCGGTCAGGCAGTTTTCCGCATCCGGCCCTTGCCCGCCGCCCATGCCCGCGCAGCATCGCCGAAGGCTGTGAACAGCGGCCGCGATACCGGATCGGCGGCGGCATTCCATTCGGGATGCCATTGCACTGACAAGGTGAAACCGGGGGCGCCCAGCACATAGATCGCCTCGGGCGTACCGTCGTGCGCGGTGCCGTCGACGACGACGCGGGCCCCTGTCGCCTTGATCCCCTGACCATGCAGCGAATTTGTCCGCACCACCTGCGTGCCGAACAGGCGGTGGAACGGCCCGTCACGGGTCAGGGTCACGTCATGGCGCAGGGCGAACTGTTCGTCGATCGTGCGATCCGGCGGCATCCGGTGGTTGTCGCGCCCCGGCAGATCGCGGATCTCGGGATAAAGCGTACCGCCGAGCGCCACGTTGACCTCTTGAAAACCGCGACAGACGCCGAAAAAGGGCTGCCCGCGTTCGACGCAGGCCCGCACCAGCGGCAGGGCGATGGCGTCGCGGGGCCGCTCGAACGCACCATGCGCTTCGGTTTCTTCCTCGCCATACTCAGCCGGGTGGACGTTGGGCCGCCCGCCAGTCAGCAGGAACCCGTCGCAGACACCGAGCAGATCGTTCAGGTCGGTCATCGCCGGATCGGCCGGGATGATCAGTGGCAGGCAGTCGGCGACGCCGTGGATCGCGACCGAATTGATCTGGCCGGTGGCGTGGGTCAGATAGCGGTCGTTGATGAGGTGGCTGTTGCCGATGATACCGATGACGGGCCGGGCCATGCGTTTCCCCTTTTTGCCTTGGGCGAAACATAGGCGTGTTTTGGCGGCGTGAAAAGCCGCGCCGACGCAGGGGCCTTGTGCGGCAGGGCAGAAGTGACACCTATGTGACAAGCATCGGGCATCGGCGGCATATCCAGCATGGTTTTTCAGCTGAACGACATGGCATTTCTGGCCGACCCGACCCCGGTGCTGGACCGGATGCGTGTATCCGGCGCGGCGGTGCGGACCCATGTTCCGCTGATGGGCGAGGTCTGGATCACCACGACCGACGCCGCTGCGCGCACCGTCTTGAAAGACACCGACCGCTTTGCGCACGATCCGCGACTTGCAGGGCGGCGGTCACTGACGGCAGATTTCTGGTGGCTGCCGCGTTTTCTGCGTCCGCTCATGCACAACATCCTGACGGTGGACGGGGCCGAGCATGCGCATCTGCGTGGCCTGGTCGAAGTGGCATTTGCCCGGCAGTCGATCGACGCGATGCGCCCGCGTCTGGCACTGCTTGCCGATGACCTGCTGGACCGGATCGACCCACGCAACTCTGCCGATCTGATTGAACGCTATGCCCGTCCCCTGCCGCTGGCTGCGATTTGCGATCTGCTGGGCATTCCGGCCGAGGATCATACAAAGGTTTCCCGCTGGATTGCGCCGGTTTCGGGGCCGACGACCGCGCTGACCCTGTTCACCGCCTTGCCGGGTCTGTGGAAGATCATGCGCTATTTCCGTGCCGATCTTGTCCGTGTCCGGGCGCACCGCCGCCCCGGCCTGATCGGCGATCTCGTCCACGCGGCGGACGACAAGCTGAGCGAAGATGACCTCCTTGCCATGATCGTCACCCTTTTCGTGGCGGGGCATGAAACCACGGTACATCTGATCGGCAATGCCATCGACGCGCTGGCCCGCGACCCCCACTTGTGGGCGATGCTGGCGACCGACCCCGGCAAACTGCCCCGCGTGGTTGACGAGTTTCTGCGCTTCACCAGCCCGGTCCTGCTGACAAAGCCCCTTTTCGTGACCGCGGACACTCATCTGGACGGTGTGGCGATGAAGCGCGGCGACAAGGTGCTGGCGCTTTTGATCGGCGCGAACCACGACCCGCAAAGATTTGATCAGGCAAATGAATTTTTGCCAGAACGCCGCCCGAACCCGCATCTGGGCTTTGGGTTCGGCCCGCATGTCTGTCTCGGCATGCAATTGGCGCGGGCGGAATCGCAGATCGCGCTGGAGCGGTTGCTGGCGCGGTTTCCCGATATGAACGCGGTGGCGGCCCCTGCCTATACCAAAAGGTTCGGCATGCGGGGCATGGCGCGGGTCATGGTCAGGCTTCGCCCGTAAACCCTGCGGCCTCGATCGCGGCCAAAGCCGCAGCCGCGTCGTTATCGCTGCTGTCACCCGTTACCCCGACCGCGCCGATCACATCGCCCCGCTTGTCGCGCACCAGAACGCCGCCGGGCACCGGAACAACCTGCCCGCCGAAAACACCGTTGATCGCGGCCATGAACACCGGCTGCGCCTCGGCCCGCGCCAGTTGCGCCTTGCCCGCCAAGCCCAGCATGACGGCGCCGTAGGCCTTGCCGTGCGCGATGGCGAACCGGCCCGGCGATGCGCCGTCGCTGCGTTCAAAGGCGACCACATGGCCCCCGGCATCCAGAACCACAACCGACAGCGGCTTCATACCCGCCTCGGTGCCATGGCCCAAAGCTTTGCGGATGATCCCACGGGATTTGGCGAGGGTAAGTGCGGGCATCATTTATCCTTTCGTGCTTACGTTGCTTTGCGCCTTTTTCTCGAGCCTTCGGCGATGCAAGATTGGCTCGGTGTAGCCAGAAGGCTGGACGCGGCCCTTGAACACCAGATCGCAGGCAGCCTGAAACGCAATACCGTCGAACCCCGGTGCCATCGGCAGATAAGCCGGATCGCCGGCGTTCTGCTGGTCGACGACAGCGGCCATCTTCTGCATCGCCGCCAGCACCTGCGGTTGGCTGACCACATCGTGCAGCAACCAGTTGGCCAGATGCTGCGCCGAAATCCGGCAGGTGGCGCGATCCTCCATCAGCGCGACGTCGTGAATATCGGGCACCTTCGAACATCCCACCCCTTGGTCGATCCAGCGGACCACATAGCCGAGAATCCCTTGGGCGTTGTTTTCGATCTCGGCTTGTTTCTGCGCGTCGGTCCAGCGCTGATAGGCGGCCAGCGGGATATCCAGCAAGGCGGTCACATAGGCCCGCCGCCCGCCCTTTTTCAGCCGGTCCTGCACCGCAAATACATCGACCTTGTGATAGTGCAGCGCGTGGAGGGTCGCCGCCGTCGGGCTGGGCACCCAGGCACAGTTCGCCCCGGCGCGCGGATGTTCGATCTTTTGTTCGATCATCGCCGCCATCAGGTCAGGCATCGCCCACATCCCCTTGCCGATCTGGGCCTTGCCTGACAGGCCACATTCCAGCCCGATATCGACGTTCTGGTTTTCGTAGGCGGTGATCCACGACTTGCGCTTGATGAAATCCTTGCGGCTGAACGCGCCCGCCTCGATGCTGGTATGGATCTCGTCGCCGGTGCGATCCAGAAATCCGGTGTTGATGAAGGCGACTCGGGATTTGGCGGCGCGGATACAGTCCTTGAGGTTGACGGAGGTGCGCCGTTCCTCGTCCATGATCCCCAGTTTGACAGTGTTGCGGGGCAGGCCCAGCAGTTTTTCCACCGCATCAAATGTTTCAACCGCAAACGCCACCTCGTCGGGACCGTGCATCTTGGGTTTGACGACATAGACCGACCCGTGCAGCGAGTTACCCCCGGCCCGGTTCAGGTCGTGCATCGCGATCAGGGTGGTCACGGCGGCGTCCATCAGCCCCTCGAAAACCTCATTGCCGTCACGGTCCAGAATCGCCGGGTTAGTCATCAGGTGGCCGACATTGCGGATCCACATCAACGCGCGGCCCTTGACCGACATCGGCTTGCCCGCTGGCGTCAGCCAGTCCTGATCGGGGTTCAGGCGGCGGGTGAAGCTTTTGCCATTCTTGACCATGCCCGCGCTCAGATCGCCCTGCATCAGGCCCAGCCAATTGGCGTAGGCCAGCACCTTGTCGGCAGCATCGACGCAGGCCACCGAATCCTCACAATCCATGATTGTCGACACGGCGCTTTCCAGACGCACGTCAGCCATCAGGGCGCGGTCGCGGCTGCCGATCGGGTGGGCGCGGTCGAATTCCAGCGCGACGTGCAGGCCGTGGTTGACTAGCAGAACGGCGTCGGGCGCGCGGGGGTTGCCCCGATAAGCGGCGAATTTTTCGGGGCTTTGCAACGGCCTGTCGTCGATCATCAGCGCGTCGTTCTGCACTGAATAGCGGGTCGCATCGGCGTGACTGGCACCCACGATCGGGAACGCCTCGTCAAGAAATACACGAGCACGGGCGACGACCCGCGCGCCGCGGCCACGATCATACGGGCCAGCCGGGGGCGGCCCGCCCATCGCGTCGGTGCCATACAGCGCGTCGTACAGACTACCCCATCGGGCGTTGGCGGCATTCAGAGCAAACCGGGCGTTGGTGATCGGGACCACCAGTTGCGGTCCGGGGACGGTCGCGATTTCGGGGTCCACATTATCGGTGTCGATCTGGAAATCATCGCCTTCCGGCACGATATAGCCAATTTCACGCAAGAAGGCCTGATAAGCGTCAGGATCGTGCGGCTGACCCCGACGGGCGACGTGCCAATCGTCGATCTGGCTTTGCATCGTCTCGCGGATGACCAGCAAAGCGCGGTTTTTCGGGCCCAGTGAATGAACCAAATCGCTGAACCCCACCCAGAAATCGCTCGCCATGACGCCAGTGCCGGGGATCGCGCGGGTGTCGATAAAGTCGGCCAGTTCGGAGGCGACCTGCAGGCCGTTCTTGTCGATACGCTGGGTCATTGCCTTGCCTTTTCTGCGGTATGCTTTGGCATACGTTTACCCGATGGGGGGCCGAGCGCAATCAGGCGGCAAAGGTTGGGGCGGCGCCCATTCGGGCGCGCTCGAAACAGGTGCCTCGATGCGCCGGATCAATTCTGAACGTCGGGGACTGTTGCGCCCGGAACAACCGTTTCGACCGGGGCGACAAGATCTTGCGTCGGTTCGTTACCGATGACCCCGCCTTCTGGCGTTGCCTCGCGCGGCACATCGCCGTTGGCAGTGGTCCAAACCAGATAACCAATGAACAGTGCCGCAACAAAAGCCAGACCGATCGCCATACCCGTCAACGGCCCCCAATGACGGCGTTCCTGCTTTTCGAGGTTGGTTTGCGGTGCTGACATGATTGTCCCTTTCCACGACCCGGCGGGTCGCCTTGTTCAGTTGGTTTCACGAGGTTAACTACACCAGACCCGAACCGTTCCTTGAAAGTGACCGACGATGAAAGATGCCACACCCCAGACGATCCACCTGCGCGACTACACGCCGCCTGCCTTTCTGGTCGATAGCGTCGATCTGGTGTTCGGTCTTGCACCGTTGGCCACGCGGGTGGTGACGCGGGTCGCGTTCCGGCCAAATCCGGCGGCGGTGTCACGCGACTTTTTCCTGCATGGCGAACAATTAGAGCTGCTGTCGGCCCGGATCGACGGCGTGGCGGTCACGCCGAACGTCACCGCGACCGGGCTGACCTGCGCCGTTCCCAACGCACCGTTCGTCTGGGAATCCGAAGTTCAGATCAGCCCGCAAACCAATACCGCACTTGAGGGGCTGTATATGTCGGGCGGCATGTATTGCACGCAATGCGAGGCGGAAGGATTCCGCAAGATCACCTATTACCCTGACCGACCCGACGTGATGGGTGTGTTCACGGTGCGGGTCGAATCCGACCTGCCGGTGCTGTTGTCGAACGGCAATCCTACGGCCAGCGGGCGGGGCTGGGCGGAATGGCACGATCCTTGGCCAAAACCGGCCTATCTTTTCGCATTGGTTGCAGGCGACCTGGTCGCGCACCACGACACTTTCAGCACAATGTCGGGCAAGGTGGTTGACCTGAATATTTACGTCCGCCCCGGCGATCTGAACAAATGCGCCTTTGGCATGGGAGCGCTGAAACGGTCGATGACGTGGGATGAACAGGTTTATGGCCGCGAATACGACTTGGACATTTTCAACATTGTTGCCGTCGACGACTTCAATATGGGCGCGATGGAGAACAAGGGCCTGAACATTTTCAACTCGGCCTGCGTTCTGGCCTCGCCACAGACCAGCACCGACGACAACTTTGAGCGCATCGAAGCGATCATCGCACACGAGTATTTCCATAACTGGACCGGCAACCGCATCACCTGCCGCGACTGGTTCCAGTTGTGCCTCAAGGAAGGTCTGACCGTATTCCGCGACCAGCAGTTCACCGGCGACATACGCAGCCACGCCGTCAAGCGGATCAACGACGCGATCCTGCTGCGGTCACGTCAGTTCCGCGAGGACGGCGGGCCGCTGGCGCACCCGGTGCGCCCCGACAGTTTCGTCGAGATCAACAACTTTTACACGGTGACGGTTTACGAAAAGGGGGCCGAGATCATCGGGATGCTCAAGCGCCTTGTCGGCGACGCCGATTATGCCCGTGCGCTTGACCTCTATTTCGACCGGCACGACGGGCAGGCCGCGACGATCGAGGATTGGCTGAAGGTGTTCACTGATGCAACGGGCAGCGATCTGACCCAGTTCGCGCGCTGGTATTCGCAGGCCGGAACGCCCCGCCTGCACGTGACGGACAGCTTTGCTGACGGCACTTATACCCTAAAATTCAGACAGGAAACGCTGCCGACGCCCGGTCAGCCGACGAAAGCCGCGCAGGTTCTGCCCATCGCGGTCGGTCTGCTGAACCCGAACGGTGACGAAGTGGTGGCGACGACCCTGCTTGAAATGACAGAACTAGAACAATCGTTCCAATTCACCGGGCTGGCGACCAGACCGATCCCGTCGATCCTGCGCGATTTTTCCGCGCCGGTAATCCTGCATCGCGATCAGACCAATGATGAAAGGGCGTTCCTGCTGGCCCACGATACCGACCCCTTCAACAAATGGGAGGCCGGGCGGGCCTTGGCCAAGGAAGTTCTGACCGCGATGATCCAGCACGACGCGGCACCCGATCCGGCCTATCTGGACGGGCTGAAGGCCGTGCTGCGTGACGACACACTGGACTCAGCATTCAAGGCGTTGGTGCTCGCCCTGCCCGGCGTCGAAGACATGACCCAAACCCTGACCGACCTTGGAGAAATCCCCGATCCGACAGCGATATATCTGGCGATCGAAACCCTGCGCGACCGGATCGCGGCGCATCTGGGCGACCTCATGCCAAAGATGTTCGCGGCCCTGCAGGTGCCCGGCCCCTATTCCCCCGACGCCGACGCTGCGGGCAAGCGGACGCTGGCGAATGCCCTGCTGGCGCTGATCAGTCAGCGCGATGGGGGTGCGGCGGCGGCCCGGCAATACGCTGGGGCTGACAACATGACGCAGCAACTTTCCGCCCTTGGGTGTCTGTTGCGGATCGGCAAAGGGCAAGACGAGGTCGCGGGGTTCTACGACCAATGGCGGCACGAACGGCTTGTCATCGACAAATGGTTCGGCCTGCAAATCGGCTGCGCCACCCCGGACAAGGCTGTTGAAGTGACCAAAGCTTTGACAGAACACAAGGATTTCGACTGGAAGAACCCGAACCGGTTCCGGTCGGTATTCGGGTCGCTTGTCGCCCATTCGGCAGCATTCCACCTGCCCGACGGATCGGGCTATGACCTGCTGGCTGACTGGCTGATCCGCCTTGACCCCCTCAATCCGCAGACCACGGCCCGGATGGTGACGGCGTTCGAGACACTGCAACGCTACGATGCCGGACGGCAGGCAAAAATGCGGACGGCGCTGACGCGGATCGGTGCCGCTCCGGGATGTAGCCGCGATACGGGCGAGATGGTGGCGCGCATCCTGGGCGGATGAAGGCCCGGTCAAGGCCGCGAAATTGTCAGCGCAGCATGACCAAACGCCGCTCACCACGGCCGATTGCGTGCTCGGGCCCCGGCGCAAATCTGACGACAGGGAACCAAACCGCAGTGTCATCGTTGTGTGATCTGACTGTGCAGAGTGCGCCATATGAAAGACCGCATCGATCCACTGATCGCCGAACGTGCGCCCTGGCTCTACCGCGGTGGGCCGGTCGTTGGCGCCTTGCGCGGATTGTTGCACCTGGGACTCTCCTATGACCAGACCGTGCGGGTCGCCACAGCCCTCCGCGATACGGATTCTGCGACCATCATGGCGCGGATGTATGATCGGCTGGCGCAGGACGTGCAGGTCAGCGGGCTGGAAAACCTGCCGCGTCAGGGTCCGGCCCTGATCGTCGCAAATCACCCGACGGGGATCGCCGATGGAATTATCCTGTTCGGCCTGCTGGCACGGACCCGTCCCGACGCCTATGTGCTGGCCAACCGTGATATTCTGCGGGTCATGCCGCAGATGGCCGATATGATTGCCCCGGTCGAATGGCGGCGCGACTTGCGCACCCATGCCAAAACCCGCGAGACCCTCGCCTATATGCACCGCGCTGTCGATCAGGGGCGGCTGGGGGTGATCTTTCCGTCCGGGCGGCTGGCCCGCCGGCGGCGGTTGCGGCTGCACGAACGGCCTTGGATGGCGTCGGCGGCGACGCTGGCGCGGCGATTTTCGCTGCCGGTCATTCCGGTGCATATCCGGGCGCGCAATTCGGTGCTGTTCTATCTGCTTGACCTGATCCACCCCAGCTTGCGCGATATCACCCTTTTCCACGAAACGCTGAACAAGGACCGTCAGCCATTCGCGGTGACGATGGGCGAACCGATATCGGCCAGCGCCTTGCCCGCGGACGCCGAAGCGGGGATCGCCATGCTGCGGGCAGCGACTCTTGGGCTGGGCGAGCGGGATGCGCCGGGGGTCAGCCTGGTCGCTGCCACGCGACGACCGCTTCTGCGGTTCTAGTCAGACCGGGCGGACGGGCCTGCGGGCGCACCGATTGCATTGGACGGCAGTAGGATTGTCGGCTGGTCCAAGCCGACATCTCGGCTACCTTGGCGCTGTTGGTCATCGGCCCCCAGTCGGCGGCGACGCCGCGCCAGCGCCCGTCATGCAGGGCGACCGCGCGGTCACGGACCACAGACCGTGCCATGATGCGGATCGCGCAGGACAGGTTTTCTTCGGGGTCTTTCAGCGCGTCGCCGGATCGCGCCCGACAGCCATAGGCGCGCGCAGTCGAGGGCAGGATTTGCAGCAGCCCATACCACGCCCCGCCGCCCCCGACTGCCGCCGGATCATAGGTGCTTTCGTGTTTCGACAGGGCCGACAGCATCCCGACCCAAAACGCGCGCCGCTGTTCGGGCGGGTTCTGGGTATAGGCCGGGCACCATGCAGCGATGTCGCGCGGCACTACGCCGACCAGTGGTTCGCCCTGATCCGCTACCGCCGACATCGCGGCGCGGGTCCACATGACGTCGCCGCCGTTGCTGTCCCAGCGGGTGCGGGGGATGAATTCTGACCGAGCCTGGGGGCGCAGCGTCGTCGCGCTGGCGACCTGCACCGTGACGGGATAACGAATCATGTAATCGGGGCGGGCCAGCGGGCGGAAAGCAGCGCGTGCAACCAGGACGGCCGCCTCACGCAGATGTTGCGCGTCGTCACGGGACATGGGGCGCATGTTGTGGGTCTGCGGCGCGGCCGCAAGAATTCCCCCCAGCATCGCGGCGCCGATCCCCCCCAGGATAGTGGCTCGCCAAGACATGACCGACAATCTGCCCAACGCAACGGGTCGCTGGCAAGAAATTCCGAATCGCGTCGGCGGCTTGGCGCCCACGCCTCATGCGGATATCAGCCTTGGCAGTAGCTTTGCTGGCGGGTCCAGGCAACCATGTCGGCGCGTTTGGACGCATTCAGGAATGGCGCCCAGTCGGCCGCCAATCCCTCGCGCCCCGACGCGACATAGCCGTCGCGCGGCACCGTGCGGGCTGCGATACGCACCGCACACTGCAGGTTTGCGGACCCGTCTTTCAGCGCGGCAGAGGTCGTCGCGGCGCAGCCGTACTGGCGGGCAGTGGCGGGCGCGATCTGGGTCAGGCCGATCCATCGGCCGCCGCCCCCGGATGCCGCCGGGTTCCAGGTGCTTTCATGCTTGGCCAGCGCCGAAAGGACGCCGGCCCAGAACGCCGCGCGTTCGTTGGGATCGCCACCAACATAGCCGGGGCACCATTCCATGATGTCGCGTGGCACCTGAGACAGTAGCGGTGTGCCGGCGCTGTGCAGTGCAGCCAGTGTCGCGGTGGTCCAGTCGTCGCCTTCGCTGCGGAAATCCCAGCGCATCACCGGCATGACAGGTTCAGGCGGCACGACTGGAACCGGGACCGGCGCGGCACAGGCCGCAACAAGGACAAACGGCAAAAGCCGCGACAGGATTTTCAACATTTTTCACGAATCACGGCAGTTACAGTTGTCGCCACATCGCCCGCTTGCGCCCCTTGGGTCGAGTCCACCCGCCGGTTCGTGCAGGTTTTCGGCAGATTCGCGCTGACCCCATCCATCGCTTGAAGGCGCCGCTGCGATCTTTTAGGGATCGTGCAGCCCGTTCACAGGATGCGACCGATGCTGGATCTGCCCTACAACGTCCCTGCCCCCAAGGTGATCGCCGGGGCGAAACACGACTGGGAACTGGTTATCGGCCTTGAGGTTCACGCTCAGGTCGCAACGGCGGCCAAGCTGTTTTCGGGCGCGTCGACCCTGTTCGGCGCCGAACCCAATTCCAACGTCGCATTCGTTGACGCGGGGATGCCGGGGATGTTGCCGGTCATCAACGAGGGGTGCGTGGCGCAGGCGGTGCGAACAGGTCTGGGCCTGAAGGCACAGATCAACCTCTGGTCAGCGTTCGACCGCAAGAATTATTTCTACCCCGACCTGCCGCAGGGCTATCAGATTTCGCAATTGTACCATCCGATCGTCGGTGAGGGCGAGGTGCTGGTCGAAATGGGCCCCGGCCCGCATGCCGGCACCGCCCGTCTGGTGCGCATCGAGCGCATCCACCTTGAACAGGACGCGGGCAAGTCGATCCATGACATGGACCCGACGATGAGTTTCGTGGATCTGAACCGCACCGGCGTCGCCCTGATGGAGATCGTCAGCCGTCCCGATATCCGTGGGCCAGAAGAGGCCGCCGCCTATGTCGCCAAACTGCGCCAGATCCTGCGATATTTGGGTACCTGTGATGGCAACATGCAGAACGGCAACCTGCGTGCCGATGTGAACGTCAGCGTCTGCCGCCCCGGCCAATACGAAAAATATCAGGAAACTCAGGATTTTTCGCATTTGGGGACGCGCTGCGAGATCAAGAATATGAACTCGATGCGGTTCATTCAGTTGGCGATTGACTACGAGGCGCGGCGTCAGATCGCCTTGCTTGAGGACGGCAAGACCGTGACGCAAGAAACCCGCCTGTACGATCCTGACAAGAACGAGACGCGGTCGATGCGGAGCAAGGAAGAGGCGCACGACTACCGCTATTTTCCCGATCCCGACCTGCTCCCGCTGGAGATCGAACAGGCGTGGGTTGACGAGATCGAAGCCAGCCTGCCCGAATTGCCCGATGCAAAAAAGGCGCGGTTCATCGCCGAATTCGGTCTGTCGGACTATGACGCCAGCGTGCTGACCGCCGAACTGGCCAACGCGCAGTATTTCGAGGCCGTGGCACAGGGCCGCGATGGCAAGCTGGCGGCGAATTGGGTCATCAACGAACTGTTCGGGCGGCTGAAGAAAGAAGATCATGCGATCGAGGACAGCCCGGTCACCCCCGACCAGTTGGGCCAGTTGATCGGGCTGATCGCGTCGGGTGATATCAATGGCAAGATCGCCAAGGATGTGTTTGAAATCACGTACTCAACTGGTCGCGACCCCATCGAGGTCGTTGAAACCGAAGGGATGACCCAAGTCACCGATTCCGGGGAAATCGAAACCGCCGTCGACGCCGTTATTGCAGCCAACCCCGATCAGGTCGCCAAGGCGCAGGCCAATCCGAAACTGGCCGGCTGGTTTGTCGGTCAGGTGATGAAGGCGACAGGCGGCAAAGCCAATCCGGCGGCGGTCAACGCCCTTGTGGCGCAAAAGCTGGGGTTGTGAACCTTTCGTGTGGTGATCTTTGATCGGTCCAGGCGATGACGTATATGGTCGCTGCCAGCCCAGCCGAACGGAGACCGCATTGCGTGCCACGATCCTAGCCGCTGCAACATGCCTTTGCGCCCCTCTGGCGCGAGCCCAAGACGGCGACGCGGCCTTTGGCGGTGTGCTGTTCGATCGTCAGTGCGTGTCGTGCCACGTCATTGCCGATCTCGATGGCGTGGTGCTGGCCGGGCACAACGCGCGGACAGGGCCGAACCTGTATGGCGTCACAGCGCGCGGCGTAGCGCAGCAACCGGACTATCGCTATGGTGAGGCACTAGCCGAGGTCGGCGTGACCGGGGCGGTTTGGTCGCAGAACGCCTTTGTCGCTTATGTGCAAGACCCCACCGACTGGTTGCGGGCCCAACTGGAGGACCGGCGGGCGCGGTCGAAAATGGCGTTCAAGGTACGCTCGGCTGCCGATGCAGTACATATTTTTGCCTATCTCGACAGTCTGGCGCACCCCACCGAATAGCTGGCCACGTCGATATATGCCATAGTTACGCCCCTTCCCCACCACACCTTGCGTCTGTGAAATGTTTCCGAATCGTGGACTTGCCGGGCGCGGTTGATATATTGCTCCGATCAAGCGCGATTGCCGGGAACAGCAGATGCCATCATTCGAATACAAAGTCGTGCCGGCCCCCAAGCGGGGCGAAAAGGTGCGCGGGATAAAAGGAACCGAGGGCCGCTTTGCCCAGACCCTTGAGGATGCGATGAACGCAATGGGGGCAGATGGCTGGGAATATCAGCGCACCGATACGCTGCCCTGCGAAGAACGGGTCGGGCTGACGGGTCGCACCACGGTGTTCCAGAACATGCTGGTATTCCGCCGCGTCGTCGCCACGGCGACCGACACACTGGCTCCGCGCCTGATCAGCCCCCCGATTCCGGTCGTCGCCGCTCCTGCGGTTGCCGCCCCGATACCATCTGTGGTGCCGGCGCCGCTGGTCAGGGTGGCCGACACGCTGGGGCAAGGCCGACTCGTCGCGCCGGTGCGGACCGACCCCGCAGCCGGGGTGGCGACCGTCACCGACCCGCGCGTCGCCGCCAAGTAATCAGCCAGGCGATCAGACGAATTCGATCGCCAAGGCGTGAATCCGCCCGAGAATATCGGCCCCGATGGCAGCATGGACAGCGCGATGCCGTGCCAACCGGGTCTGACCGTCAAGCGACGGTGCGGCTATCACCACCCGCCAATGGCTTTCGCCACCGTCCTGATATCCGGCGTGACCGCGGTGTCCTTCGCTTTCGTCGGTGATCGTCAGGGTGGTCGGGGCCAGAGCCACCGTCAGCCGTTCGCGCATTTGTTCTGCAATCGTCATTATTTTACCGATGCCCCCTTCAATCTGACGCCATAGGCTCTAAACTCCCGTGGCCGAGTCGGAAAGGGAGACTGTGACATGGTTAAGAGCGATCCCTTCGGTTTTGACATGTCCGTGTCGGCCTCGAAGAAAAAAAATCCGCGCGGGCGGCGCGGAATGTCGGGCGCCTTTGAAACCTCGACCCGGGTTTGCGACCATCCGGGTTGTCAGGAATCCGGCAAGTACCGGGCACCGAAATCGCCCGATGTGCTGGATGACTATTTCTGGTTCTGCAAGGAACACGTGCGTGAATATAACCTGAAATGGAACTTCTTCGATACCGCGTCCGAGGCTGAATACCTCGAGCAGGCGCAAAAGGACCGGGTCTGGGAACGCCCGACCAAGCCGTTCGGCAAACGGTCGGACGAACAGCGGGCCTGGGCCCGGCTAGGCGTCGACGACCCGCATCAGGTACTGGGCGACAACGCGACCCGCAATCCGGGCCGTGGAGTCGCGGGCAATCGCAAGTTGCCGCCGACCGAACGCCGCGCAATGGACATTCTGGATGCTCGCGACGACTGGACCAAGCCCGAGATCCGCAAAGCTTACAAATCGCTCATCAAGGTGCTGCATCCCGACATGAACGGCGGCGATCGCAGTCAGGAAGAACAACTATCCGAGGTGGTCTGGGCCTGGGACCAGATCAAGGCGAGCCGGAATTTCCGCGACTAGGCGATCAGCCCGGCGTTCGGCGTGACAAAGATCGAATCACGCTCAATTCGCCACGCACTGATCAGTAAATGCGCCGACATCAGGTTGGCAAACCACAGCCCGGCCAGCATCGGTGATCCGGCCAGCGTGATGCCCAAGGTAAAGGGGCCGAACATCGTGCCGTAAATGGGCAGCGCCAGCGTTCCGGCAATCAGTGCGCCGACAAAGCTTACCCAGATTGCGCCCAGTGTGGCGCGCAGGTGGCCCCGCCAGCCCGGCCTCCCTAACTTGTCACCCGCAAGAAACAGCGCGGCAACCCCGCCCAGCGCCCCGGCCAGCACGATCCAGCATTCATACCAGTTCATCGGGCGGGCAAAGGCGGTGCCCTGCCCAAGTTGTATGACAGCGACGAAGGCCATCCCGGCGCCGAACAGCGCGACAAAAATATAGGCCATGGCAAGCGAGCGTTCGCCGTCCGTCATTCTGAATTTGACGTTGCTCAAGATATCTTTTCCCGGTTCTTCAGATCGGCAATTGACCGGGAAATGGGCGGTATTTGCGGCAAAAGCCACTGATTTATTGAAACAATCCGTTTCGGTCTGTCTTTGGCGAGAGATCGGCGACAAACCTTGGCACCGACCCCTCATTGTGGCTTCAGTCGCGATCAGGCGGCGCGAAACACCAGACTTACGCCGTTCAGGCAGTGCCGTTTGCCGGTCGGTGCCGGACCATCGTTGAAGATGTGGCCAAAATGGCTGCCACAGCGGCGGCAAGACGTTTCCGTGCGGGTCGCAAAGAAGCTGTTATCCTCATTAGTGACGATTGCACCGGCAATATTGTCATAAAAACTGGGCCAGCCAGTGCCGCTGTCGAACTTGGTCGCAGCGTCGTAAACGCCCAGATCGCAGCCTCGGCAATAGTACGTCCCGGCGGCATAATTCTTGTCCAGCGGGCTGGACCCGGCGCGTTCGGTGCCGTCCTGACGCATGACCTCATACTGGATGTCGGTCAGCATCGCCCGCCATTCGGCTTCGGTGCGGGTAACTTCGAAACTCTGGGCGCGGGCCAGCGATGGGAGGGCGGTGCTGGCAAGGGCAAGGAACGTGAATTGGCGACGGTTCATGGTGAGGCTCCTGAAATTGATGGGCCGGGGATAGCAGGGTACGCCGCCGCACAGATAGAGGTTTGGCGGCGGCGCACGTGGATGTGAGCGCGGGGAATGTTTCCCGCGATCTATGTTACATCTTCGGGGTCATGACCGCGTCGATGACGTGGATGACGCCGTTCGACTGCGCGACGTCTGCAATAGTGACATTGGCAACGGTGCCGTTTTCGTCGGTCAGCGTGATCTTGTCGCCGTCCATCTTGGCCTCGAGCATGCAACCGCCCAGGGTGGGAACCATGTGCGCGCCGCCATCGTCAGCGATCATGCCGGCGATTGCGTCGGACATCGCGTTGGCCGCAACCACGTGGCAGGTCAGGATCTGCGTCAGCATTTCCTTGTTTTCCGGCATCAGCAGGGTGTCCACCGTGCCCTCGGGCAGGGCGGCAAAGGCTTCGTTGGTCGGGGCGAAAACAGTGAAGGGGCCTTCACCCTGCAGCGTTTCGACCAGACCGGCGGCCTGAACAGCGGCAACCAGCGTGGTGTGGTCGGCCGAGTTGACGGCGTTTTCGATGATGTTCTTGTCGGCGAACATCTCGGCACCGCCGACCATCGGGTTAGCCATCGAATGGCTTTCAGCGAAAGCTGCGGAACCAAGGGCGATTGCGGTGCTGGCGGCGAGGATCAGTTTCATGGTCATGACGTAACTCCTGAAGTTTGCTTTTCACGATGCCAGACCGTTCTGGCCGGATCGAAAAAGTCACGTGATCGCTTCACGGTAAGTTTCA
>JBBSBK010000012.1:0-50652 GCA_038251315.1 Rhodobacterales bacterium
ACCGGGCCGCTGCATGTCGGGCATACGCGGGGTGCGGTGTTCGGCGACGCGCTGGCATCCTTGCTGGCCTATGCCGGGTTTGACGTGACCCGCGAGTACTACATCAACGACGGCGGTGCGCAGGTCGATGTGTTGGCGCGGTCGGCTTATGAACGCTACCGCGAAGCCTGTGGCCATGCGCCGGAAATTGCCGAAGGGTTGTACCCCGGCGATTATCTGGTCCCGGTTGGCGAGGCGATGAAGGCGCATTTCGGTGACACTCTGCTCGACAAGGACGAACAGTTTTGGCTGGCCGAGGTGCGCGAATTTGCCACCGAACAGATGATGGTGCTGATCCGCGCCGATCTGGCCCTGCTGGGCGTTGAAATGGATGTCTTTTATTCCGAAAAGTCCCTGTATGGGTCGGGCAAGATCGAGGCGGCGATTGCCGATCTGGACGCCAAGGGGCTGATCTATCGCGGCGTGCTGGAACCGCCCAAAGGCAAGGTGCCCGAGGATTGGGAACCACGCGAACAACTGTTGTTCAAATCCACAGAGCATGGCGACGACGTTGATCGCCCGATCCAGAAATCGGACGGGTCGTGGACCTATTTCGCCCCCGATATCGCCTATCATTTCGACAAGGTGCAGCGCGGGTTCGACCAGTTGATCGACGTGTTCGGGGCCGATCACGGCGGATATGTCAAACGGATGAAGGCGGCGGTTTCGGCGCTGTCGAATGGCCGGGTGCCGCTGGATATCAAGCTGACCCAATTGGTCAAGCTGTGGAAGAATGGTGAGCCGTTCAAGATGTCCAAACGCGCGGGCACGTTTGTCACCCTGTCGGATGTGGTTGAACAGGTCGGGGCCGATGTGACGCGGTTTCATATGCTGACGCGCAAGAACGACGCGCCGCTGGATTTCGACCTCGACAAGGTGCTGGAACAGTCCAAGGACAATCCGGTGTTCTATGTACAATACGCCCACGCGCGGGTGCAGTCGGTGTTGCGCAAGGCCGAGGTGGCGGTGGACGACGCGACGCTGGCGGCGGCAGACCTGACCGGGCTGACCCATCCGGCGGAATTGGCGCTGGCCCGCAAGGTGGCCGAATGGCCGCGGCTGGTCGAGATTGCCGCGCGGGGCCATGAGCCGCACAAGATCGCATTCTATCTTTATGAACTCGCTGGCGATTTTCACGGGCTGTGGAACCGGGGCAATGACGATGCCAGCCTGCGGTTCCTGCAAGATGGCGACGCGGCCACTACGCAGGCGAAAATCGCACTGATTCGGGCCGTCGCGGTTGTTATTTCGGCCGGTCTTGGTATTCTTGGTGTCACTCCGGCTGACGAGATGCGCTAAAGCGTACGGGTTCCGGGGCAGAGGCAACGCAAGAACCTGGGCATCCCAGACCGGGACAGCCAGCGGCAGTGAGGCATAAGATGGCAGTTATCGGTGAAATCGCTGCGTCCGTTTCCCCGCCCGTGTCGCGGGGGGCACGGGCTGCGGCGATGGTCAACTACGGCGGCGCGGCTTTGTCGTTGGCGCTGGTCATCGGGATCGGGGTCTGGGGCTACAAATTGGTTATGCGCGATGTCACCGGAATACCCGTGGTGCGCGCGATGGAGGGGCCCATGCGCAGCGCGCCCAGCGATCCGGGAGGCGACGTCGCGCTGCACGCGGGCCTGTCAGTCAACGCCGTCGCCGCGATGGGTGGGGCCGCCCCACCCGAAGACGTGCTTGTGCTTGCGCCCCGCCAAGCCGAACTTTCGGCTGAGGATTTGACCGCTCAGCCTGACGCCGAAGAGGGCGAGGTTTTGGCCGATCCGACCATATCAGAGCCTGTCGCGGCGAACGCGGGGCTGACCGAACTGCCCGCAGCCCCGACCGGCCCGCTGACCGCTGATCAGGTCCTGGCGCTGGCGGATGAGATCGCGGCCACCGCGACGCCTCTCTCCGCACTGGCCGCCGGCACCGATGCCCCAGTGGCGATGTCGGTGAACGGGGTGGATGCTGCGGCCATTGCCGAGATTGTGCCCGCTTCTGTTCCCGGGGTATCGACGTCGCTGCGCCCGTCGCTGCGCCCGATCAACGCGGTGACCGCCGCCGCCGCTGCACTGTCCACAGAATCGGCGCCTGCTGTCGCAGCACCTGCCGCCGATGTCACGACTGCTGCTATACCGGCAGGCACTGCGCTGGTGCAGCTTGGCGCATTTGAAAGCCCCGCCATCGCGGGCACTGAATGGCAAAGGCTCGGCGTGAAGTTCGCCGAATACATGACTGACAAGCAACAGATAATTCAGCAGGCCGAAAGCGGTGGCAAGACCTTTTTCCGGTTACGCGCAATGGGGTTTGCCGATCTGTCCGAGGCGCGGAGGTTCTGTTCGGCCCTTGTCGTGGAAAACGCCGCCTGCATTCCGGTGGTGGTGCGCTGAATGGCGCAGACCGCGGCCATCTTCGGACCTGAAGGTCAGATCGCGACAGATTGGGAACATAGGTTTTTTCGAGAGACCGATCCTTGGGGCTTCATTCTGTTCGCCCGCAATATCGACAACCCCGATCAACTTCGCCGTCTGACCGGCGATCTGCGCGACATCGTCGGACGAAACGCCCCGATCCTGGTCGATCAGGAAGGCGGCCGGGTACAGCGGATGCGCCCGCCGCATTGGCGCGACTATTTGCCGGCACTTGATCAGATGCGGCAGGCACGCGACCCCCTGCGCGCCCAATGGGTACGCAACCGCCTGATCGCGCAGGAGCTTTTCGACGTTGGTATCGACGTTAACTGTGCACCCCTTGCCGACCTTGTCGAACCGCAGACCCATCCGGTTTTACTTAACCGACTTTACGGCGACGATCCCGACGCCGTCGCCGCCGCCGCCCGGATATGTGCCGAGGCCTTTCTGGCCGGCGGAGTTTTGCCGGTGCTGAAGCACATTCCCGGCTATGGTCGGGCCCATGTCGACAGCCACAAGGACTTACCTATCGTCCATGCGCGCCGTGAAATGCTCGAAGCCCGCGATTTCGCACCGTTCCGGGCCCTCAATGACCTGCCGATCGGGATGACGGCTCATATCGTGTTTTCCGCCATCGACGGCCGCAATCCGGCGACCACCTCGGCGACGATGATGCAGCTGATCCGCGACGATATAGGGTTTGGCGGGCTCATCATGACCGATGATCTGTCTATGGAGGCGTTGCAGGGGTCGATTGCCGATCGCGCCAAGGCGTCGATCGCGGCAGGCTGCGATGTGGTCCTGCACTGCAACGGCAAGCGCGCCGAAATGCAGGACTGCGCAGTTGCCGCCGGGCCGATGACGGCGGCGGCACAGGACCGTGCACAAACCGCACTTGAACTCAGAATGCCGCCTAATGATATTGATGTCAGGGCCTTGTGGGCCGAACTTCATTCACTTCTGGGCGCTGCACATGGCTGATTCCTTTCAGGAGGATGCGGTCAGCGTCACCGACCGGATTGCCGCCGAGGCCCTCATCATCGATGTCGGTGCGTTCGAGGGGCCGCTGGATCTGTTGCTGACTCTCTGCCGGACTCAAAAGGTCGATCTGCGGCAGATTTCAATTCTCGCTCTGGCCGAACAGTATCTGGCCTTTGTCGAGACCGCCAAGCAGTTGCGCCTTGAACTGGCGGCGGATTACCTGGTGATGGCGGCATGGCTCGCCTTTCTCAAATCCCGCCTGTTGTTGCCCCCCGACCCGTCCGAAGAGGGACCGTCAGGCGAAGAACTTGCCGCGCATCTGGCGTTTCAGCTCGAACGTCTTGCGGCGATGCGCGAGGTCGCCGCAAAGCTGATGGCGCGCGATCAGTTGGGCCGCGATTTCTTTGCCCGTGGCATCACCGAAGATGTTCAACGGATGCGGCACGTGACCTATTCGGCGACGCTGCTGGATTTGATGCAGGGTTATGCCCGGATCCGGACCCGCGACGATTTCCGCCCCTTCGTGCTTGACCGCGACGCGGTGATGACGCTGGAACAGGCGCTGGAGCGGATGCGCCACCTGATCGGGTTCGCGGGCGACTGGGCCGATCTTTCGTCATATATACCAGAGGGTTGGCAGATTGACCCGCCGCGCCGCCGTTCCGCCACCGCAGCGCATTTCGCGGCCTCGCTGGAGTTGGCCAAGGAAGGATGCATCGACATTCGTCAGGGCGAGGCCTTTGCCCCGATCCAGATTCGCAGCCGGACACCGCGCTGATGGAAACCGAACGCACCAGCCTGTTCGAAGCGCCGCCGATGGCTGAACAGGAACGCATGGTCGAGGCGATCCTGTTCGCCTCGGCCGATCCGGTCACCTTCACCGAATTGATGGGCCGGATGCCGCACGGGGCCGAACCCGCCGAGGCGATCGCGCGGTTGCGCAAACGCTACGAAGGCCGGGGGGTCAACATCCTCCGCATCGGCGACGCCTGGGCAATCCGTACCGCACCTGATCTGGGCTTCCTGATGCAAAAGGAAACCGTCGAGGTGCGCAAACTTTCCCGCGCGGCGATCGAAACCCTGGCCATCGTTGCCTATCACCAGCCCGTCACCCGCGCCGAGATCGAGGAGATCCGGGGCGTCAGCGTCAGCCGCGGCACTGTTGACCAGCTGATCGAACTGGAATGGGTTCGCTTTGGACGGCGCAAGATGACGCCGGGACGGCCTGTGACCTTCGTCGTGACCGAAGGGTTTCTTGACCATTTCGGGCTGGAAAGCGCGCGCGACCTGCCCGGTCTCAAGGACCTGCGCGCCGCCGGGTTGCTTGAAAATCGCCCCGCGCCGGGGACAGTGCCGCTGGGCGAGGGCAGCGACGCAGATGCCGACCAGACCGAGATGTTCGACCAGGATTGACTGCCACCAAAACGCCGCATTGCGATGGTATCGGGGGCTTGACTTGGGAAATGTGCCGCGCACCTCTAGAGTGACGCCAGAAAAAGGGGCCTGCCTATGAATCCGAACGCCATCATCAACATGATCGTCCGCATGTTCATGCGCCGTGGCATCAATGCCGGGATCAACCACGTGGCCAATCGGGGCCGTAATCCCAAGGACATGACCCCGCAGGAACGTCAGAACGCGAAAGCCGGGCGCGAGAACGCCAAAAGGGCGCAACAGGCGATGCGCGTGATCCGGCGATTGGGTCGCTGACAGGTAGGGATTGCCTGACTTGGTGGATCGGACGATGGGCTGCAATGTGGCGACAGTCCATCGTTGATCCGCCCCGCACTTTGAATGTTCCGTTTTTGTCAGACGGGAGACCGGGTCGGACATTTGTCCTTTCACCCCGGAGTCCATTATGGCTCTTCGCAATTTCCGCGAGCGCGTCTTCCAGACGCTGTCATTCGAATTTGGCGGATTGATCGCCGTCACACCAATATACGCTGCCTCTTTCCATACCCCTGCCGTCGGTTCAGCGAGTGTGATTGCGATGTTGTCAGTGGCCGTGATCATCTGGTCCCCGCTGCACAACGCGGTCTTTGACTGGGCCGATCTGCGGCTGACCGGACGGTTGGCCAGTGACCGACCCCGCGGATTGCGGATGGTTCACGCGGCATCGCATGAAGTGACTTCGCTGATCCTGACGATGCCGCTTCTGGTCTTTGTCGCCGGTCTTGAGGTTTGGCACGCACTGACCCTCGAAATCGTGCTGACAGCGTTCTACACGATTTATGCGTACATCTTTCATTTGGGATACGATCGGCTTCGGCCCGTGGCGCCGCAAGTCGCGGCACCGGCATCGTCAGATCGCCAGCCAGATCAGATAGCCGGCATATGCAGCAAGCATCACGCCACCTTCGGTACGGGTAATCCGCCAGCCAGTCATGCAGACCGCCACCAAAGTCAGCGTTGCCGCTGCCATGACCCAGATATCCAGTTGCAGGATTTCAGCAGGGACTCCGATCGGCTTCACCAGCGCCGTAACGCCTAAGATTCCTAAGATGTTGAAGATGTTCGACCCGATGATGTTGCCGAGCGCAATGTCGCTTTGTCCCTTTCGCGCCGCCACGATCGAAGTGACAAGTTCCGGCAGCGATGTGCCGATGGCGACCACGGTCAACCCGATGACCGCCTCGGACACGCCGAATTCGCGGGCCATGCCGACCGCGCCAACGACCAGCAGTTTGGCCCCCAGCAACGTCACCAGCAACCCGCCGACGAACATCGCGGCGGCGAAGGCGATGCTGGCGGTGGCGGGGGGCAGCGCATCGCCGCCGCCGCTGCGCACCGCGATGAACAGGAATCCCGCCAGCCCCAGCAGGAAAACGACGCCGTTGCCCCGGCTGAAACTGCCCGTGAGTGCCAGAACAATGCAGAGAGCCGTAGCGGCGATCAGAATCGTCGCGTCGCGATTGAACGTCTCGCGCGACACCGCGATTGGCGCGATCAGCGCCGCCGCACCAAGGATCAGCAGGATATTGGCGATATTGGACCCGACCACATTGCCCACCGCGATCCCCGGCGACCCGGCGAAGGCCGCCTGCAACGAGGTCAGCAGTTCCGGCATCGAGGTGCCGAACCCGACCAGCGTCAGCCCGATCACCATCGGCGACACACCCCAGCGTTGGGCGATACTGACTGCGCCCCGCACCAGATAGTCGCCGCCAAACAACAGGGCGACGAAACCGCCCAGCACCAACAGGATGTCCGTCAAAATTCCCTCGTCACTGGACCGGTTATTATTATTGACGAAGCGGGGCCCGCCGCAGTGTCTGGCAGATATGGGTCGGGCGGGCGTTGAACAAGCCCAGGAGCAACATTTTCAGGGCGTTTTGAAGTGCTTTGACAGTTTCAGCCCCTGACCTTGATAGTTCGATTTGATTGCTTGGCCATAGAGTGCAGCCGGGGTCGCCGCCATCCGTTCATAGACCAGCCGTCCGACGATCTGGCCGTGTTCGAGGACAAAGGGCGCATCGTGGCAGCGCACTTCAAGAACGCCGCGCGATCCGGCACCGCCGGCCCCGCTCCACCCGAAACCGGGGTCGAAAAATCCGGCGTAATGGACCCGAAATTCGCCGACCATTGCGAGATACGGGGCCATCTCGGCGGCGCAGTCGGGCGGAATGGTAATCGCCTCGCGGCTGACGAGAATATAGAATGCGCCGGGGTCGAGGATGATCCAGCCGGTTGTCGTGTGGACCGCTTCCCAGAAATCGGCAGCGGCATAGTGGTTGATCTGCCCAAGGTCGATGACGCCGGTGTGCGGTTTGGCGCGATAGCCGACAAGGCTGCCCTTGACGGGGCGAAGGTCGACAGAAAACCCAAGACCGTCCTGAATGATCGGATCGCCCGACACGATGGGGGTTTTGGCGTGAAGAGCGGCAAGGTCGGCGTCGTCCAGCACCGTCTTGCCGACCCGAAAGATGATCTGGTTCAGCATCTGTCCCGGACTGGCGATTACCGAAAATGACTGCGGACAAATTTCGACATAGAGCGGGCCATTGTAGCCTGCAGGCACGCGGTCGAATGCGGTGCCGTGGTCGGTGATGATCCGCGTCAGCAGGTCCAGCCTCCCGATTGACGATTTGGCGCTGGCCGCCCCCGACATGCCCTCAGGCAATGTCAGCCGTTCGAGCAGGGGGACAACATAGACACAACCCTTTTCCAGCACCGCACCGCCCGTCAGGTCGATCCGGTGCATGCCGAATTCGACCAACCGGTCGGCCACCGTGCGTCCCAGCCCTGGCAGGAACGACGCGCGGACCCGGTGCGCCACATCCGCCAGCCGCAGGTCGAGCGAGGCAGGCTGCACCTGTCCCGGCGCAATCGGCTGGCTGGCAGCAATCGCGCCGCTGTCGATCATTGTTTGTAATTGGTGGTCTGCCAGAACGCCGTGCATCGTGGTCCCTTCGGTTACAAAAACGCCCGCCGCGCGGATGCGGGCGGGCGGTTTAGTGGTCGGGCTAGCAGGGTTCGAACCTGCGACCTTCCGTCCCCCAGACGGACGCGCTACCAGGCTGCGCTATAGCCCGACTGCGGGTTGTCATAGACGAAATACGGCGCAGGGCAAGCTGGAAAACCGGCGATCCCGATCTGGCCCCGTCTGGCGCCCGTCAGTCCCGGCCCATCCGGGTACGCAGCTCCGTCAGCCGGGTGAGGAACTGCGCGATCACGGCGGCACGGGCGGCCAACTTGTCGGGGTCGGCCCGCTGGAACGCCGCCTGAAACCGGCTGCGAGGGTTGAAATCGTCATCTGCCGGATCGGCGGGCAGGTCGCGTAGAAACGCAGCGACGGCAAGGGCACGGTTGTCGGGTGTCGCCTGAGGGCCCGGGTCGTTGGCCGGGCCGGGAGGTGACAGCGGCACAACGTTGTCGGGCTCTGTTGTTTCACCTTCTCCCTTTTTGGCAGAAGTCGGGGCCGTTGAAGCAACAAGCGGGGGCGGCATTTTCGGTGTGTCGACGGGCCTGCCCACGGGGGTGGTGACAGGCGCAGCGATTGGCGCATGCGATGCGACCGACGTCGCCTTACCTTCGATCACGTTCGCATCG
This sequence comes from Rhodobacterales bacterium, assembly GCA_038251315.1. Classification (GTDB taxonomy): domain Bacteria; phylum Pseudomonadota; class Alphaproteobacteria; order Rhodobacterales; family Rhodobacteraceae; genus JBBKXP01. The sequence goes on from JBBSBK010000012.1 coordinate 8,463, forward strand.
TTCAAAGGGCCCGGCCCGAATCCGGCGACGTGTCTGATCCCCTGTTCGCGCAGTAGCTTTTGCACGCCCTTGATCGTCATGCCCTGATCGTGCAGCAACGCCTTGATGCCGCCCAAAAGGTCCATGTCCTCGGGGCGGTAATAGCGGCGGCCGCCGGCGCGTTTGACCGGCTTGATCTGGGTAAACTTGCTTTCCCAGAACCGCAGCACATGGGCGGGTGTATCCAGCCAGTCGGCGACTTCGCTGATCGTGCGAAAGGCGTCAGCGGATTTTGCCATGTGCGTGCCGCCTAGCCCTTGTTGCCCGCAGCGACGCGGTCTTTCATCAGATGGCTTGGGCGGAACGTCAGGACGCGGCGAGGCAGGATCGGCACCTCTTCGCCGGTTTTCGGGTTGCGGCCCACGCGTGCGGCCTTGGCGCGCACCGAAAAAGTCCCGAAAGATGATATCTTGACCATCTCTCCGTTGACCAGCGCATCGGACACATGGCCCAGCACGCTTTCCACCAGATCGGCACTGTCGTTGCGCGATAGCCCCACTTCGCCGTGGACCGCCTCGGCCAGATCCATGCGTGTCAGCGTCTTTTCCGTCATCTTCATCCCCAGTGTATTGGCCCCGTGTTTCGTGCGACGTTACGCGAGGGGCAATTTCAGAGTCAATAACAAGGACTTGCCCGGGGGAAACGAAAGGGGGGCTTTCGCCTACCAGCGTAGCACCACCGCGCCCCAGGCAAGTCCGCCGCCGATTGCTTCGGTCACGATCAGGTCGCCGGGTTTGATCTGGCCGTTCTGGACCCCGACCGACAGCGCCAGCGGGATCGATGCGGCCGAGGTGTTGCCGTGGTCCTGCACCGTCACCACCACCCGGTCCATGCCCACGCCCAGCTTTTTCGCCGTGGCCTGGATGATGCGGATGTTGGCCTGATGTGGCACGACCCAGGTGACGTCAGCTGCGCCCAGCCCGACCTTGTCGAGCGCCTTGTGGGCGGTGTCGGCCAGCTTTTCGACGGCGTGGCGGAACACTTCCTTGCCCTCCATCCGCAGGCGGCCGGTGGTCTGGGTGCTGACGCCGCCGTCGACATAAAGCAGATCGCGGTAACGGCCGTCTGAATGCAGGTCGATCGACAGGATGCCCCGGTCGGCGGTCGTGCCGTCACCGGTGTCGGCCTCAAGCACCACGGCCCCGGCCCCGTCGCCGAACAGGACGCAGGTGCCCCGGTCGGTCCAATCCATGATCCGGCTGAAGGTTTCCGCCCCGATGACCAGCACGCGCGTTGCCTGACCTGCGGCGACCAGTGCGTTCGCCTGCCCGAGGGCAAACACGAACCCGGCACAAACCGCCTGAATATCAAAGGCATAGCCGGTGGTGTTGCTGATATTGTTCTGTACCATCGTGGCGACCGACGGAAACGTCAGATCGGCGGTCGAGGTGGCGACGATGATCGCGTCGATGTCGGCTCCGGTCATGCCTGCGGCGTCTAGGGCGGCCTTGGCGGCGCGGGTCGCCAGATCGGACGTCGTCTGCCCCTCGGCAGCGAAATGGCGGCGTTCGATCCCTGAGCGGCTGACGATCCAGTCGCTTGTCGTGTCGACGAGGGTTTCGAAATAGCTGTTGGGCACCACGCGGTCAGGCAGATAATGCCCGACACCCCGGACCACGGCACGCAAAGTCATGTTTTATTCGCCCTTCGCGCCCGACTGTTCCGGCGCACCCTCACCACTGGCATCTTGCGCCAGTGCGGCAGCAGCGGCAACCCGTGCCGCCAGCTTGTCGGAAAACCCCGATGCCGCCAGCCGATGCGCCAGCAGCAGAGCGGCTGCGACGCCGGTTTCGTCGGCGCCGCCATGGCTTTTGATGACGGTCTTGTTCAGGCCCAGAAACACGCCGCCGTTGACCCGGCGCGGGTCGATGCGTTTGCGCAACCGGCCCAACGACGTCATCGCCAGCACGGCGGCGATGCGCGACAGCGGGGTCTTGTTGAAAGCTTCGCGCAGCAGGCCCGAGATCAGGTTGGCGGTGCCTTCACCTGTTTTCAGGGCGACGTTGCCTGTGAACCCGTCCGTGACGATCACATCGACCCGGTCCGAGGGCAGATCGCCGCCTTCGACAAATCCGACAAAGGTGTAGTCGCCCTTTTGCGCTGCCCGCGCGATCAGGTCATGCGCGACCTTCAATTCGGCGCGACCTTTGTGTTCTTCGATGCCGACGTTCAGCAGGCCGATGCGCGGGTTCGGGATGCCCATGCCATTGCGGGCATAGGACGCACCCATCAGGGCATAAGTCAGCAAATCATCCTGATCGGCCCGGATATCGGCCCCGGCGTCCAGCATGATGTTGAAACCGCCCGGATTGCGCGATGGCCATAGGCAGGCGATGGCGGGGCGGTTGACCCCGTCAGCCTTGCGCAGGCGCAGCATCGACAGGGCCATCAGGGCGCCGGTATTGCCACAGGAAATGCAGACATCGGCCTCGCCATCGCGCACTGCCTCGATCGCCGACCACATCGAGGTCGCCTTGCCGTGGCGCATCACGTGGGTGGGTTTGTCGGTCATCTGCACGACCTCGGCGGCGTCGCGCAATTCGACACGGTCTGACAGGCCGCGTCGGGCCAGAAGCGGTTTCAACTGGTCGGTCGGGCCATGCAGGATCGCCCGCGCGGTTGGTTCCTTGGTCATGAAACGCACAAGACCCGCAACCACGGTTGCAGGCCCATTGTCGCCACCCATCGCGTCGATGGACAGGACCGCAGGCCGCGCATCACCCTTTGTCGTCACGGGATCCGTGCGGGAGGGGGACATCGGCGCGACCGGACGCGGCCCCGCTTAGGCTGCGTCTTCGTCCAGATCGACCTCGGTCGATTGTGCCACGACTTCGCGGTCGGCATAGTGGCCGCAAGACGGGCAGATGTGGTGCGGGCGCTTCAGCTCGCCGCAGGACGGGCATTCGTTGGGGTTCGCCGCGACCAGCGCGTCGTGGGCACGGCGCATGTTGCGGCGTGATTTGGAGACTTTGTTCTGTTGGACGGCCATGTCGCAACCTTTGTATCAGGGGGCGCGTGGCCCGGATTTCGTGTTCGCAACCGAACTTGGCGCGGTCTTAGCGGCTATGCCGCAGACTGTCGAGCCTCGATCCGAATGAGGCCGCGAACATACTGTGAAAACGTCGCGGCGCAAGCAGATTCCTGTTCGCCTAGTCGTCGCATTTATCGTCCTTGTTTTCAAGGGATTTGCGCAGGCCGGCGAGGCCAGCAAAGGGGCGTGCCTCCTGATCGCGCATCGCTGCCTTGCCCGGTTCGGTGAACACCGCCTCGCCCAGATCTGCGCCGGCTGAACGCGGAAACGGTGGCAGCGCCAGCGCCAGTGCCTCGGTCACCAGCGCCATCAGGTCAAGCGTCTGCGGCAAAGGCTCGGCACTGTCGTCCTCCGGCATCTCTACCTCGGTCGCTTCGGGTTCGGGCATCTCGGACAGATAGGTGCGCCTGACGGTCTCATCGATCCGGGTCGTCACGGGGTCAAGCGTCACGATGCAGTCCTGAACCACCGTCGCCCCCAGGTCGGCGTCCAGTGCCCAGTCGCGTTGACCCAGCGGCGTCAACCGGGCGGAAAAGCGCAGCTTTTTCACCGCGACAATGCCCAAAGCCGCGGCAATCGCCTTGCAGGCAGCGGCGTCCAGGGTCAGCGTGACGTCGCGCCCGTTGCGGGGCAGATCAGCGATCCGCAGAGTCGTCAGTGGCTGATCAGTCATTGCGTCCTTTCCGTTGCGGATGCATCCATTGTTGCTAGTCGGGTCCGCAATGTTATAAGCCGGATAAAAGGCAGCCGAAGGCAACGCAAGGGGGCGGATATGGGCAATCACGGTGGCACCGCAAGGGCCGGACTGCGTTGTGCGATCCTTTGCGCTGCACTTTTGTCCCTGACGGCGTGCACGGCGTTCACCCGAAACCACGGTTACGTCCCCCGCGATGATGAACTTGCCGCGATTGCCCCTGGCGTCGACACTCGCGAAACCGTGGCGGCGGCGATCGGCACCCCGACGGCTGGCGGGGTCCTCTCTGAAAGCGGCTATTATTACGTGCGAAGCCAATTTCGTCACTTTGGCCCGCTGGAACCGAAGGAGATTACGCGCGAGGTGCTGGCGATCAACTTCAGCCCCTCGGGAACCGTGTCGAACATCAGCCGCTACGGGCTGGACGATGGCCGCGTCGTCGTGCTGTCGCGCCGGATCACGACCGACAACGTTCGCGACAACACGCTGATCCGCCAGCTTCTGGGCAATTTCGGGCGGTTCAATCCCGGCGATTTCCTTCGCGCCGACGGCAGCTAGTTTGTCGCTTCGTCGACTGGCTTGAACGCGAGCGCAACACCGTTGATGCAATAGCGCAGGCCGGTCGGGGCCGGGCCATCGGGGAACACGTGGCCCAGATGGGCAGCGCAGGTGTTGCAATGCACCTCGGTGCGCTTCATGAACCAGCCGTTGTCCTCGGACTCGCCGACATTGCCTGCCGGAGCGGTGAACGACGGCCAGCCTGTGCCGCTTTCGAACTTGTCCGCACTGCTGAACAGCGGCTCACCACAGCAGACGCAGTCGAACGTCCCTGCTGCCTTGGAGAAATTATCGTGGGTTCCGGCCCTTTCGGTACTATGCTGGCGGGTGACCTTGTAGGCCATCTCGCTGAGTTGCGATTGCCATTCGGCGTCGGTCTTGGTGACTTTTGTCATGTTGTGTGCATCCTTCATCGGTTAGGCTTGATGTAGGGTGCAAAGAGGATTTCGCCAAGGTGACGCGATGACGGTTCTGCTGGCGCGGGGGCGCTACCGGGCGCGACTGGCCGATAGCCCGGCCGATCTGCGGGCGGCCCAGGCCCTACGTCATCTTGTGTTCGTCGATCACGGTGGGGCTCGGCGACAGGCGAGCGGGCTTGACGCCGACGCCTTTGATGGTCGTTGCCAGCATGTTCTGGTCGAAGACGTGACAAACGGGGCATTGGTCGGCTGCTTTCGTCTGCTGGCGATGGCCGGGCCAGGGATTGCCAGCAGTTATGCTGCGCAGTTTTACGATCTGTCCCGGCTCTCCGGGTTCGTTGGGCCGATGGTCGAACTGGGCCGATTCAGCATCTGTCCCAAGGTCCATGACGCCGATGTGCTGCGCGTCGCATGGGGGGCGATGACGCGCTACGTCGATGCCAACGCAGTTGCGTTCCTGTTCGGCTGCTCCAGTTTCGCTGGCACCGATCCGGCCCGTTACAGAGCGGTCTTTGACCTCTTGGCGACGCGACACCGCGCCCCTGCGGCGCTGGCGCCGGGGATCGGGGCGGCGGAGGTCCTGCGTTTTTCTTCCTGCGGGTCGGTGGATGCGGTGGCGGCGATGGCGCGGATGCCGCCGCTGTTGCGCACTTACCTCGCGATGGGCGGTTGGGTCAGCGACCATGCGGTGATCGACGCCAAGATGAACACACTGCACGTCTTTACCGGGGTCGAAATCGCTGCGATTCCGGCAGCGCGGGCGCGGGCATTGCGGGCAATCGCGGGCGGCGATCCGGTGGCGGCCCAATAGACCTTGCAGGCGGACCTTGGGCGCACTAGCAGGCGCACATGGCCCGCGCACCCCTGCTTCAGATTACCGACATCTCGCTGACTTTCGGCGGCGATCCCGTTTTTGCCGATCTGTCGCTGGTGGTTCAGCCGGGCGACAGGGTAGCCTTGGTCGGGCGCAACGGGTCGGGCAAATCGACGTTGATGAAGGTGATGGCCGGCTTGGTCGAACCCGACGCGGGGGCGGTCATCATGGCGCCGGGAACCTCGGTCGGCTATATGGAGCAGGAACCGACGATGGCGGGTTTCGCCACCCTTGGCGACTACGCCGCGAGCAGGCTGCCCACGGGCGAGGAATACCGGGTCGAAATGGTCGCCGAGGGGCTGAAATTCGACCCCGCCGGTTCGGTATCGACGGCATCGGGTGGCGAACGCCGCCGCGCCGCATTGGCTAAGCTGATGGCCGAGGCCCCCGAACTGATGCTTTTGGACGAACCGACCAACCATCTGGATATTCAGGCGATTGCCTGGCTCGAGGCCGAGCTGAAATCGACCCGCGTGGCGTTCGTGCTGATCAGTCATGATCGCGCGTTTTTGCGTGAACTTACTCGTGCAACCCTTTGGATCGACAGGGGAATCGTGCGCCGCGCCGAGGAAGGGTTCGACACTTTCGAAAGCTGGCGCGATAAGATTTGGGACGACGAAGATCAGGCCCGTCACAAGCTGAATCGCAAGATCAAGGCCGAAGGGCGGTGGGCGGTCGAAGGCATTTCGGCGCGCCGCAAACGCAATATGGGCCGGGTCCGGGCATTGGCCGATCTGCGCGCCGAACGGGCATCGCAGATCAGGCGACAAGGCACGGCAGCGATGACATTCGATGCCGGGCAGGCATCGGGCAAAAAGGTGATCGAGGCGGTCGGGCTCGAGAAGGCTTTCAACGGGCGCGAAATACTGCGCGGCTTGACCCTGACCGTGCAGCGCGGCGACCGGGTCGCTTTCGTCGGCCCGAATGGTGTCGGAAAAACGACCCTGATCAAGATGTTGCTGGGCGAAGTTGAACCGGATGCGGGGACCGTCAAACTGGGCACCAACCTTGACGTGGCGGTGTTCGATCAGACCCGCGCCCAGCTCAACCCAGATCAGACCCTGTGGGAAAGCCTGACCGGCGATCCCGACATGCGCGTCAGCGGTGCGGCAGATCAGGTGATGGTGCGCGGCACTCCAAGACATGTCGTCGGTTACCTCAAGGATTTCCTGTTCGACGAATCGCAGGCGCGCGCGCCGGTCCGCTCGCTGTCGGGTGGTGAAAAGGCGCGGCTTTTGCTGGCCCGGCTGATGGCGCGGGAATCCAACCTGCTGGTGCTTGACGAGCCGACGAACGACCTGGACATCGAAACGCTCGACCTGTTGCAGGACATTCTGGGCGACTACGAGGGCACCGTCCTGCTGGTCAGCCATGACCGCGATTTCCTTGACCGGGTGGCGACGACGACCGTGGCGATGGAGGGCGACGGGCGGGCCGTGGTCTATGCCGGCGGCTGGACGGATTACCGCGCACAACGCGGCGCGGTTGAAGCGGACCCGGTGCCGGCGTCAGTCGGCAAGGCTTTGGGGAACAAGGGCCGCATGTCGGCGGCGGTATCGCGAAAATCGACCCTCAGTTTTACCGAAAAGCACCGGCTCGAGGCCTTGCCGGGTGTCATGGACGCGTTGACCGGCGAGATCGCCAAACTGGAAGAGGTGTTGTCGGACGTCGCATTGTTTACCCGAGATCCGGGCCGGTTTACCAAGGCGACCGCGCTGCTTGCAACGCGGCAGGCGGCTTTGGCAAAAGCCGAAGAAGAATGGCTGAGCCTCAGTGAAAAGGCCGACGCTTAGGCGCCTTTGCTGCTTCTTGCGGCCAAAAATACTCCGGGGGATGCGGGGGGCTGGCCCCCCGCCTTCTTTTAAAAGAGACCGCCGCGTCAGCCGTCGAAATCGACCTCTTCCATGATCCGCAACGCAGCGGGCCGATGCCCGGCAAGTTCTGTCAAATCAAGGACATCCGGGGTAAAGCTTCCCCAACTTTGGACAAGTGCGGACAGGGGCGCGCCGGGCAGAACCGGATATTCGTTGTTCGCCTCGGCATAAATTCCCTGCGCCCCGGGCGAGACGAGGAACTCCATCAGTTGCACCGCCTCGTCGCGGTTGGGTGCCGCCTTGGTCAGACCGACGCCCGAGATGTTGATGTGGGTGCCACCGTCGGCGAAGGTCGGAAATACGATGCGCACCGCATCGGCCCAGGCCGCGCGTTCTGGGTCGGCCAGCATCTGCCCCATGTAATAGGTATTGCCCAGACTGATATCGCATTCGCCGGCCCAGATCGATTTGACCTGACCGGTGTCATTGCCCTCGGGTTTGTGCGCCAGATTGGCGCGTAATCCTGCCGCCCAGTCGCGGGCCGCATCCTCGCCATCATGCGCGATCACGGCGGCCAGCAGCGCCAGGTTGTAGTCGTGCAGGCCCGAGCGCGTGCAGATCCGTCCCCGCCACTTCGGGTCAGCGAGGTCTTCGTAGGTTGTCACTTCACCATCCGCGACGCGGTCCTTGCTGGCATAGACGATGCGGGCGCGTTTGGTCAGGGCGAACCAAAGGTTGTCAGGACTGCGCAGTTCGGGCGGAATCGCTGCCGTCAGAACGCCGCTGTCGACCGGTTGCAGCACGTCGGCGTCGACGATCTGTTGCAGGTTTGCGATATCGACCGTCATCACAAGGTCCGCTGGCGAACGCGCGCCCTCGGCCTTGAGCCGTTCGACGATGCCGTCCTGCACAAAGGCGAGGTTCACAGCGATACCGGTGTCGGCGGTGAAGGCGTCCATCACCGGCTGGATCAGTTCGGGCTGGCGGGTCGTGTAGATGTTCACGTCGGCCAGTGCGGGCAGGGCGATTGCGCTGGTGGCAGTCGCAAGCAGCAGGGTGCGCAGGGTCATGGGATTCTCCGGTTCAGGTAGCACGATGTATCCCTGAGTCTTTTTGTCAGGTCAATACCTGATAAAATCAGTCAGCCAATCCGCGCTCCGCTTGTTTCATTGCATCCCACATCGCGTCCATTTCGGCCAGATCGCTGTCGGCGGGGGTTTTGCCGACTGCTGCAAGCGCGTCCTCTATCCCCATGAACCGCCGCGTGAATTTTGCGTTCGCTTCACGCAGCGCGGTCTCGGGATCGACGCCCAAGTGCCGCGCCAGATTAGCGACGACGAACAACAGATCGCCGAACTCCTCGACCACCTCGGCCTGCGTCAGCGTGTCGCGCGCGGCGACCAGTTCGCCTGCCTCTTCGACGATCTTGTCGATCACCTGATCGGTCGAGGGCCAATCGAACCCGACCCTTGCCGCCCGCTTTTGCAATTTAATTGCCCGCGTCAGCGCAGGTAGGCCCAAGGCCACGCCGTCCAGCGTGCGGGCGGCGCCGCGCTCGGCCGCTTTGATCCGTTCCCAATCGGTGGTCTGCTGATGGCTGGATTTATCCCCGCTTTCGCTGCCGAAAACGTGTGGATGCCGTGTGACCATCTTGTCGCTGATCGCCCGCGTCACGCTGTCAAAGGTAAAATGCCCCGCCTCGGCTCCGATGGCCGCATGATAGACAGTTTGCAGCAGCAGGTCGCCCAACTCGCCCTCAAGATCCGCCCACTCTTGTCGCTGGATCGCGTCCGCGACCTCGTACGCCTCTTCAATGGTGTAGGGGGCGATGCTGTCGTAGGTTTGTTCGATGTCCCACGGGCATCCGGTGATCGGATCGCGAAGTCGGCGCATGATTTCCAGCAGCCGGGGCATTCCGCCGTCAGGGTCGTGAATCAGGGCATTTGACGTGGCATGGTCCATTGCGGCGGCTTTCGGTTTGAGGTTTGGTGACAGGGTATTGCCCCGCACGAAAGAGTCCATCCATGCCCGTCATCAACCGCATTGCCGATTACGCCGACGATCTGACCGCATGGCGGCGGCATCTGCACCAGCACCCGGAATTGCAGTTTGACTGCCACCAGACGGCGGCCTTTGTTGTGGACAAGCTCAAGGCCTTTGGCGTCGATGAAATCCACGAGGGGATCGCCACCAGCGGTGTCATCGCGATCATCAACGGGCAGGGGCCGGGGCCGACCATCGGGTTGCGCGCCGATATGGATGCCCTGCCGATGACCGAAACGACCGGGGCCGCATATGCCTCGACAGTGCCCGGCAAGATGCACGCCTGCGGCCATGACGGTCACACGACGATGTTGCTTGGCGCGGCCCGCTACCTTGCCGAAACCCGCAATTTTGCGGGCCGTGTGGCACTGATCTTTCAACCGGCGGAGGAAGGCGGCGGTGGCGCGGAGGTGATGGTCAACGAAGGCGCCTTGGATCGATTCGACATCGCGCAGGTCTATGCGCTGCACAATTCGCCGGGCACACCAACGGGGCAGTTCTGGACGACGCCAGGGCCGATCATGGCCGCCGCCGACACGTTCCACATCGACGTGCAGGGCAAGGGCGGGCACGGGGCCTATCCGCAGGATACCCGCGATCCGGTCATTGCGGCGGTCGCCATCGTGCAGGCGATCCAGACCATCAGTAGCCGCAGCCATATGGCGCTCGACGATCTGGTGATCTCGGTGACGCAAATCCACACCGGCACGACCGACAACGTGATTCCCGATACCGCCTATATCAACGGCACCGTGCGCACCTTCGATACCGCGGTGCAGGCGATGGTCATCGACCGGCTTGAGGCGATCGTGGCCGGGCAGGCAGCCAGTTTCGGGGTGCAGGCAAAGTTGCGATTCGAAAAGGGCTACCCGCCGACGGTGAACAACGCCGACAAGACCGCGTTCGCCAGCGATGTGGCGCGCGAAATCGCCGGGGATGCAGGCGTTCGCGATGATGCCGACCCGGAGATGGGGGCCGAGGATTTTTCGTATATGCTGAACGCCCGCCCCGGTGCGTATCTGTTCATCGGCAATGGCGATACGGCGGGGCTACACAATCCGGCGTTCGATTTCGACGATGCGGCCGCCCCGGTGGGTGCGTCTTTCTTTGCCCGGTTGGTCGAACGGGCGCAGCCGTTGCCCAAAGAGGCCAGACCGACGTAAACTGCAAGCATTTACAGGAGGCTGCTTTGAAACGACTCGTTACCATCTGCGCCACTTTGGTCGCTCACCCGGTAGCCGCGCAAGATTACATCACGTTCCAGACCCCGTCGCAGAACATCGTTTGCGGCATGTTCGCCGACGATTACCCCGGCGTGCGCTGCGATATGTATCAACTGAACCCCAGTTACACCCAACCGCCAGAGGACTGCGAATTCGACTGGGGAAGTTCGTTCTGGATCGGTGCGGGTGGTGCCACGGGCGAGTTGGCTTGCGTCAGCGACGCGGTGGGCAATCCGCCTTTTCAGGTGCTGCCTTATGGGGCAACCACCAGTTTCGGCGGAGTCACCTGCCGGTCAGAGCAATCGGGGCTGACCTGCACCAACGGGTCGGGCCACGGATTCACCTTGTCGCGGGCCCGTCAACGGCTTTATTGACGGCGCAAGAACAAAGTCGGGGGCAGCATGGCACTGGAAGATGCAAAAAAGCAGGTCGATCAGGCGTTTACGCGGGTCGGCCAAAAGGGTCTGGCGTTTGAAAACGCATTTGGCGGGGCCACATCGTTTCTGCGCCGCACCTATACCAAAGACCTGACTGGCGTCGATCTGGCCGTGACCGGCGTGCCGTTCGATCAGGCCGTCACGCATCGTCCCGGCACCCGCTTCGGCCCGCGCGCAATCCGCGAGGCAAGCACGCTTCAGCCCTACGACCCGCCCTATGGCTGGGACGGATTCGATCCGTTGAGCGACTTTTCCATCGTCGATTACGGCGATCTGGCGTTCGATTATGCCCACACGCCGAGCTTTCCGGGGTTGTTGCAGGCCCATATTGCAGAGATTCTGTCCGCTGGGGCAGGGTCGGTGGTTCTCGGTGGCGATCATTTTATCACCTTTCCGATCCTCAGGGCCTATGCCGACAGATACGGCCCCCTGTCAGTGATCCATTTCGACGCCCATTCGGACCTTTGGGCCGATGATGATTTCGATCGGATCGACCACGGCACGATGATGTACAAAGCGGTCAAATCCGGCGTGGTCGACCCCACGCGGTCGCTGCAAATCGGCATCCGCACCCATTGCGACGATTATCTGGGGATGGAATATATTGACGCCCGCACCTGCCATGAAAAGGGCGCCGCGTGGGTTGTCTCGCGTGCGAAACATCTGGTCGGCAGTCACCCGACCTATGTCACCTTCGATATCGACGCGCTCGACCCCGCCTTTGCCGCCGGCACCGGGACGCCCGTGTGGGGTGGGCTTGCCAGCTGGCAGGCGGCAGCGATGCTGCGTGACCTTGCAGGCATCAACATGGTCGGCGGCGACGTGGTCGAGGTTTCGCCGCCATACGACACCACCGGCGCAACGGCGATTGCCGGGGCGCATGTGGCAATGGATTTGTGCGCGCTGTTCTGCTGGAACAAGCGGCAGAGGAGCGCGGCATGATCCTGCGTATTCTGGGTGTTCTGGCGCTGATCGTGATTGCCGCCGCTCTTTACGTCCGGCTGGCCCCGTCCGACCCCGACCGCTGGAACCGCTGGGATTTGCCGGCGATGGGGGCGGGCGATTATCCGATGCCGAATGGCCATATGGTGACAGGCGGCGTCGCTGGCCCCGAGGTTCTGGCGCAACTCGACGCGATCATTACGGCGACTCCGCGCACCACCCGGTTGGCCGGATCGGTGGACGCGGGGATGGTCACCTATGTCACCCGCGGCGCGCTCTGGGGCTTTCCCGATTACACGACGGTGCGTCTGATGCAGGCGGGTGACTCCTGGATGCTGGCGATCTTGGGCCGGGCGCGGTTCGGGCAATCCGACATCGGCGTCAACAAGGCACGGATCGATGGCTGGCTGTCCGGGATCGCGCTGACCAAGCCTTGACCGGGACGCGGCAATCGGCCACTTGAACGCCCATGATACCTGCCGAAAAACTTGCCCAGATCATCGACCGCTTTCAGTTTCTGGAGGCAAAGCTGAACGGCGGCTTGTCGGGTGCCGAAATTGCCGATGTCGCCCGAGAATATGCCGAGCTGAAACCCGTGGTGGCGACAGTGGAGAATTATCAGATCTTGGAGGCGGCGATTGCCGAGACTGAGGCTTTGCTGAAAGACCCCGACATGCGCCGCATGGCCGAGGAGGAACTGCCGGGATTGCGTGACCAGCTTGAGGTGGCGCAGGCCGATGTCCGTCTGGCGCTGCTGCCCAAGGACGCCGCCGATGACCGCCCCGCCCTGATCGAAATCCGCCCTGGCACGGGTGGCGACGAGGCGGCGCTGTTCGCCGCCGATCTGTTGCGGATGTATCAACGCTATGCCGAAGGGCAGGGCTGGACGTTTGAAATCCTTGAAGAAAGCCTGACCGAACTGGGTGGGATCAAAGAGGTCGTCGCGCGGGTTGCGGGTGACGGTGTGTTCGCCAAGCTCAAGTATGAAAGTGGCGTTCATCGGGTCCAACGGGTGCCTGAAACCGAGGCGAGCGGGCGTATTCATACATCTGCCGCCACGGTCGCCGTGTTGCCCGAGGCGCAAGAGGTCGACGTGAAATTGAACCGGGCGACATCCGTATCGACACCATGCGCGCCAGTGGGGCGGGGGGCCAACACGTCAACACCACCGATTCGGCGGTGCGTATTACCCACCTGCCGACGGGCATGATCGTCGTGTCGGCGGAAAAATCCCAACATCGTAACCGCGAGATTGCGATGCAGGTCATGCGCACAAGGCTTTATGATCTGGAACGTCAGCGGATCGACGGCGAACGTTCGGCGGATCGGCGCGCCCAAGTGGGCAGTGGTGATCGCAGTGAACGAATCCGCACGTATAATTTCCCACAAGGCCGGATGACCGACCACCGGATCAATCTGACGCTCTACTCGCTCAACCAGATCATGCAGGGCGACCTGACCGAGGTCATCGCCGTCCTTTCCGCCGACGCACAGGCGACCCTGCTCGCCGAGATCGGCGCGTGACCGCGGCCGAGGCGCTGGTAAAGGCCGTGCGCATCATGGCCGATGCCGGGGTCGACGGCGCGCCGCGCGATGCCCGCCTGCTGCTGGCCCATGCGCTGGGGGTTGGAGCCGACCGTCTGACGCTGCTTCTGCACGACACGGTGCCGACCGACGCGCTGGTGCGGTTCGGCACGCTGGTGGCCAACCGGGCCTCGCGGGTGCCGGTCGCTTACCTGATCGAGCGGCGGCAGTTCTTCGGGCGTGATTTCATCGTTACGCCGGCTGTGCTTGACCCGCGCGGTGATACCGAAACGCTGATCGAGGCAGCGCTGGTGCGCCCCTTCGCACGGTTGCTGGACCTTGGCACCGGCAGCGGGGCGATTGCGCTCACGCTGCTGGCAGAACGTCCCGGGACCACGGGCATCGCAACCGATGTGTCAAGGGCCGCGCTGGACGTGGCCGGGCGCAATGCCGCCGGTTTGGGTGTCGCGGACCGGATCGCATTCGCCCAATCGGACTGGTTCAGCCATGTCACCGGCCCCTTCGACCTGATCGTGTCCAATCCGCCCTACATCGCCGCGTCCGACATGCAGGACCTGTCGCCCGAAGTCCTGAACGAACCCCGCGAGGCGCTCACTGACGAGGGTGACGGTCTGTCCGCCTATCGCGCGATCACGACTGGGGCAGGGGCGCAGATGACCCCCGGCGGGCGGCTGCTGGTCGAGATCGGTGCGACACAGGGGCAGACGGTGGCATCGATGTTCAAGGTGGCCGGATTTGCGCAGGTTGCGGTCACCAAGGACATCGACGGACGCGACCGCTGTGTAAGCGGCGACTGGGCGGGTTAGGGCCCGAATCGCAAAAATTGACGGATTTTTCGTACTTTGCCCTTGCCCTGCAGCGCGTTGCGTGGTTTCTAAACCCCATCGGACGGAATGAACGCATGTTTGCCTCTTCCCCGGTCAGTCGCCAGAACATCGCAAGGCCCGGTTCAGTCGCAATGGTGCGCAGGGTCACGCAAACAAAGCCTTAGGCCAAAGTCCCAGGCATGACGAAAGCACCCAGATGAGATCTTCCAAGTCACGCTCGCGCGGCAACAAGAACCGCACCAACGTCCGTCCGTCCGGCGGCAATATTATCAACCGGGTGTTCGACAGCTCGGGCCCGGATGGCAAGGTGCGCGGGACGCCGCAGCAGATCATCGAAAAATACAACCAGCTGCACCGCGATTCGCAACTGTCCAACGACCGGGTGAACGCCGAGAATTTCTCGCAGCACGCCGAACATTACACGCGCATTCTGGCCGAGGCGCAGCGCGAGGTCGACAAGGTCCGCGACGATCAGGAAAGCCAGAACCGCGAACGTCAGGCCGAACGCGACCGCGAACGCAACGACCGGCTCAAGGCGCAAGAGAATGCGTCGAACGATGCAGGGTCGGGCGATCAGCCGCAGGGGCAGCAGCGCGAAAATTCAGGTGGGCGGGATCAGTCGGGCAACCGTAATTCGTCAGAAGCACGCAACCAGTCCGATGGGCGCGATCAAACCGGTGGCCGCAACCAGTCCGGCAATCGTGAACCGTCAGCCGGGCAGTCGGGCGACAGCGATTTCGGCTATCACCCCAGCGACGATCAACCCGACAGCGGTCTGGTCGAAACCCCCGAGGCCAAGCCGCAAGCAGCACAGGCCCCGCAAGCCCCCGCCCGCAAACCCCGCACCCCGCGCAAGCCGCGGGTGCAGGCTGATAACGGTGGGCCAGCTGAGGCGGCGGAGTAAAGCGGACCTTGAGGCCGACAGACCAGGTCTATCAACGCCACCCGACCGATCAGACCTGTCAGCTTGCCGTGGGGTCTGACGTTCCTACATCGACTGCTCTGGTCGAACGGTGATGGCAGGTTTGCAATGGACGACACGTGATCGGGCGAACTTGCATTTCTACGTCGATGACGAAGCGCATCGGGTCGATGTTCTTGCGGTGTTTTTCAGCGGTCAGGATCACAAAGAGCATATACTGAAACGCGTCAAAGCGATGTGAATCGAGGCCGCATGGACTTCCTCACCCGTATCGCGCCGCCGTCAGCCCATCCATGTCGATGTCGGGCGTGTTGTCCATCACCACGTCGGCCACGGCCCGCCCCGATCCGCAGGCCATCGTCCAGCCAAGGGTGCCATGGCCGGTGTTCAGGAACAGGTTGTCATAGCGTGAGTGCCCCAGCACCGGCGTGCCGTCAGGCGTCATCGGGCGCAGGCCGGTCCAGCCTTCGGCTTTTGTCACGTCGCCGCCGTCGGGAAACAGGTCGCTCATGACGTGGCGCACAGTGTCCGTCGCGTGGGGGCCAAGTCGCCCGGAATAGCCGGCAATTTCCGCCGTGCCTGCGACGCGGATACGGTCGCCCAGCCGGGTGATTGCCACCTTGTGTGTTTCGTCCATGATCGTGCTTTGCGGTGCCATGTCAGGGTCTGTGACGGGGAGCGTCACCGAATAGCCCTTGACCGGATAGACCGGTAGTTTCACCCCGATGGGACGCAGGATCAGCGGTGCGAAACTGCCCATCGCGCAGACATAGCGGTCGGCGGTCTGCACCCCGGCGGGTTCGGTGCGGATGCCGGTGACGGCGCTGCCTTCGGTCATGATTTCGCGGATCGACTGGCCGTATTGGAACGTCACGCCCAGTTCGGCGCATTTATCGGCCAGCGCGATGGTGAACATCCGGCAATCGCCGGTCCGGTCCGCGGTCAGGCGCAGGCCGCCGACGAATTTGTCGCGCACTTTCGCCAATGCAGGTTCGACGGCGATGCAGCCGTCGGGGTCCAGCAGTTCAAACGGTGAGTCGTACTCGGCCAAAATCGTCTGGTCGGCCTTGGACCCTTTCATCTGCTTTGTAGTGCGAAACAGTTGCAGGGTGCCTTGTTCGCGCCCGTCGTATTCAATGCCGGTTTCGGCGATCAGTTCGGGCATCACATCGCGGCTGTAGTTCGATATCCGCACCATCCGCCCCTTGTTCACCGCATAGGCCGCATCGTTGCAGTTGGCGATCATCTGCGCCGACCATTTCCACATGGTCGGGCTGATCAGCGGCCAGATGAACAGCGGGCGGCGTTTCATGAACAGCCATTTGACGGCTTTCCACGGGATACCCGGCGCGGCCCAAGGCGAGGTCATGCCGTAGGACAACTCGCCCGCGTTGGCATAGCTGGTTTCATGGCCGGGACTGGTCTGGCGGTCGATCACCGTCACCTCGGCCCCCTGTTTGGCAAGGTAGTAGGCGGTGGTGACGCCGATCACGCCGGCCCCCATGACGATGATTTTCATGGCTTTTCCTTTTCCAGCGAGCGGGCAAGGGCGCAGAATTGTTCAAGGCCGATCTGTTCGGCCCGTTCGGTCGGCGGGATGCCGACAGCGTTCAGATGATCCTCGATATCCGGGGTGATACCCTTCAGCGCGGCGCGTAGCATCTTGCGCCGCTGGTTGAAACCCGCCGCCACCACGCGGTTCAGGATTGCGGGGTTGGCCGGATAGCGGGGCGCAGGCAGAGCGGTCAGGTGGACGACGGCTGACGACACTTTTGGCGCTGGGGTGAATGCTTCGGGCGGCAGGTCCATCACGATCTTGGGGTCGCTGCGCCATTGCGCGAGCAGGGCAAGGCGCCCGTACGCCTTGGTCCCCGGCGCGGCCACGATCCGCTGCGCCACTTCGCGCTGGAACATCAGGGTAAGTGATATCCAGAACGGCGGCCAGTCGGGCGGGGTCAGCCAGCGCACCAGCAGTTCGGTGCCGACGTTATAGGGCAGGTTGGCCGCGATCTTGATCGGTGGGGTCAGGTGGTCGAGCGGATTCACCGCCAGCGCGTCGCCTTCAATCGCGGTCAGCCGCCCCGGATAGGCAGCGGAGATCTCGGCCAACGCGGCCATGCAGCGCGGGTCTTTTTCGATCGCCAGTACGTGCCGCGCGCCTTCGGCCAGTAACCCGCGCGTCAGGCCGCCTGGGCCGGGACCGATTTCAAGGATGTCGTGGGTTGTCAGATCGCCCGCAAGTCGGGCGATGCGCGCGGTCAGGTTGAGGTCGAGGAGAAAGTTCTGGCCGAGCGATTTCTTTGCCGCGAGGTCGTGCATACGGATCACTTCGCGCAGGGGGGGCAGGCCGTCGATCCCTGCCATCAGGCTTTTCGCGCCATCCGGTCAGCCATCCGCAGTGCGGCGATCATCGAGGTCGGATCGGCGCGGCCTTGCCCTGCGATATCGAACGCGGTGCCGTGATCGGGCGAGGTGCGCACGAAGGGCAGGCCCAGCGTCACGTTCACACCGCCGGAAAAGTCCAGCGTCTTGATCGGGATCAGGGCCTGATCGTGGTAGGCGCAGATCGCCACGTCGTAGGTGGCCCGTGCTGCTGCGTGAAACATCGTATCGGCGGACAGGGGGCCAGTCAGGTCGATCCCTTCGGCCCGTAGGGCGTCGATCACGGGGATCATCATGTCGATTTCTTCGTGTCCCATCTTGCCGCCTTCGCCTGCGTGCGGGTTCAGCCCGGCGACGGCGATCCGTGGTCGGGCAATTCCGAAATCACGGCGCAGTGCGGCGTGGGTAATCAGGATTGTGTCGGTCAGCAGGCTTGCGGTCAAGGCCTGCGGCACCTCGGCCAGCGGCAGGTGGATCGTCGTTGGAACCACGCGCAGCGCGTCGCAGGCCAGCATCATGACGACACGGTCGACGGCGGCAAGTGCGGCCAGAAATTCGGTATGGCCGGGGTAGGCAAACCCGGCCCCGTCAGACAGCGCCTTTTTGTGGATCGGTGCAGTGCAAAGGGCACCGCACGCGCCTGCCATGACAAGTTCGACCCCGGTGGCAATGGCGTCGATCACCCCTTGGGCGTGCCCCGCAACCGGCTGACCGGGGTGGGCCGGGCTGCCAAAGTCGCGCACCAGAACCGGCAGGGCGGTGGCTGAGACACTTGCGGCGGTGTCCGGCGTTGCGGCCTGCCAGTGTGTGCCCGGCGGCAGGTGAAGCGGGTCGCCGATCCAAAGTATGGGCAGGTCGCTACGCAGCACTTCCCAGGCCTTGGCGACAATTTCCGGCCCGATCCCGGCGGGTTCGCCGCAACTGATGGCGATGGTCATGCCGTCAGTTGTAGGTGATCGTCGCGGCGGCCTTGAGGTCGGCCAGCAGCGCGTCGGCGAACCCGGCGATCCGCTGCGACCGCAATTCATTGGCCACCGTGTCGCGGTCGACGCCTTCGGCGGTGGCGGGGATCCGCTTGCAGAGCATCAGAAAGACCAGAGTCTGCCCGTTCGCGCGGGTCAGATTGGCCGAGTATTCGCCGGGGTCGAGGCGGGCCAGTTCCATTGCCACATCGGTCGGGATCTGCGCCAGCGGGAGGGTGGTGCGTTCCAGTTGTTCGGGTGGCAGATTGCGGGCGATACCATAAAGGTCGTCGCAGGTATCGACCTGTCCGGCGATCCGGGCGGCCTCCCCCCGTCCGGCGTCTGACTGGCCGCCGGGCAGGAAAAGCGAGGCATATTCGATCTCGGCGGGTGCGGTGATCGTGGCGGCAACCTCGCGGGTGCCGCGCATCTGGAACAGCGCTATCCCGTCGGTGATCGGGATCGGCGCCGTCACCTGCCCGTTGGCAAGAGCGAGGATGATACCGCGCAACTGCGGCGGATAATTGGTGATCGGCAGCCAGTCGAGCCGCCCGCCATTGCCGCGTGACGGCAGCGCAGAGATGCGCCGCGCCTCGGCCTCGAACGCGGCCATACTGGTCGACTGCGAAATCCGCGTCGCGGTTTCCATCGCCTGCGCGGCCTGCGGCGGTGGTGCGGCGATGATGATTTCGTTCAGCAGCACCTCGATCACCGATCCGGTGCTGTCAGATTGGGCTATCGCCCGATCAATTTCGGCATCTGTGACCTGGACGCGCGCGCCATAGCGGCTGCGGATATAGTCGCGCCAACTGACCCCGACCCGGACGAAATCGCGCAACGCCGCCTGATCGACGCCGTTCTGGTTCAGCACGGTGGTAAACTGGGCAAGGTCAAGGTTGGCGCGGCCGGCGAATTCCTCCATCGCGGTGGCCAGTCCTTCGTCGGTCAATTTCACCCCGGCGCGTTCCAGTTCGTCCATTTTCAGGCGATCTTCAATCAGGCCGTCGCGGGCCAGCAGCGGCAGATCGCCGGGCGCGCGGAACAATTCCAGCAGCTTGAGTCGCTGTTCGACCTCGTAATTGGTGATCGCCCGACCGTCGACGGTGATGGCGGGCGAAAACAGCCCCTGCGCCGATGCAGTCATCGGCAGCGCCAGCAGGGCAAGGGTCAGCCAGAGGGTCAGGCGAAGGGGATGGGTCATGCATGCCTCGTTCGTGTCATGGTCTTTTTATCAGTTCGCGCAGGTTGTCCGTGCCGTTTTGCCGCTGCGTCCGGCCGAAAAGCCGTTCAGCGACACGGACAGCCCGTAGTCGGTTGTCGGCTTGAGGATAGTCGAAGACGTGTAGCGGCGCGAGACCGAAAGGGCGACCGTGACACATTCGTTCTGCCAGCCAAGGTCGAGGCCTGCATAGGCCGGTTCGCGGGCGGCGACGTCATAGCGCCCGTTGACCCCAATGCTCCAGCGGTTGTCAAAGCGGTAATCGGCGTCAAGGTTCCATTCGGACACATCGTCGGTCCGGTCCTCGGCCAGATCAGTCGGCAGCCAGACGTAGGACATCGCAAGGTCCAGCTTGTCCGTGGTCCAGCCGATCCGGGCTTCGGTCTTTTGTGGGGTAAAGGTGCCGTCCAGCACGGCCCGCCCGATCATCTCCAACCCGTTGACGAAAACGAACTGCCCGGCCAGCAACCAGTCGGACCGCGTTCCGTTCAACCCCGACGTGATGCTGAAATCGGTATTGTCGGTGTCGCGGAACACCCGCCCAAAGGTGAGGCGGGCGATGTTTCCCGTCGTCGCAAGCCGGGTCCAAGTCACCCCTGTGGCCAGCCGTGTCCCGTGTTCGCGGGCGTCGTCCCCGGGAAAGCGCGCGAGATCGACCAGATTGCCGCTGTCGAATTCGGCCCGCGTGCTGTCTTCGTTCGCGACTGTGCCGCCGCGGGTTTGCGACCATGCAAGGCTGACGATCGGTTCGATCACCTGCGTCGCCTTTGCGCTGGCACGGATCAGTGGCCAGCGCAGCGTCGTCATCGCGTAGGGTGTCGTGCGGGCCACATCGGTGTCGATGGCCGGATCCTGGGCGGTACGGTAATGATCGACATCCGCGCCCAACCGGATATCGGCCAGCAGCCCACCCCCCAGCAGCCAGTCGCGCGACCAGTTCGCCCCGAACCCCAGACGCGCCACATCGCGCCCGGCGTCGCCCGGCAGGTTGGAATAACGCTTGTGCGCCTCGACATCCCCGGCCAGCGTCAAGGTGCCACCGATGCCGGCGGGATAAAGGTCGCGTTCAAAGTGCAGATCGATCACGATGGGGGGGAGTGATGCATTGTCCTCGGTCGTTCGCAGGGTCTGGTAATAGACCGCTTCAGCATGAAACAGGCTGTCCGCGCGCACCCGGATCAGGCTGACCGTGCTTTCCAGCCGGTCGGTGTCACCATAGGCGTAATCGAGCAGATATGTCTTGTCGCTCGCGCCTTCGATGTTCACCGCCAGTTGGAAATCATCAGGCAGCCGGAACGCGGCATCGGCAAAGATATAGCTGCGGGTTTGTCCGGGGAGGATCGCATCGCGGCTCACCGCCCCCTCGATGCTCAGGTCGCCGTTCAGCAACGCTTGCCGGTAACGCGCTTCAAGGGTGCGCGTGTTCTGCCCGAGGTAAGGCGTCAGCGTCAGATCGCGCTGGTCGCCAAGTCGAATGAAATAAGGCAGCTTTACCCCGAACCCCAGATTGGTCGTGGTGCGGAACCCTGGCACCAAAAGACCGGTGGCACGGGTCAGCGTCGGGTCGGGCAGCCGCATCTGCGGCACCCAGAATACCGGCATCCCCTTGATCCGAAAAGTGGCGTTGTCGAAGTACAACTGCCGTCCGATCTGGTCATGCACCACCCGTTCAGCGCGGATTTCCCACAGTGGGGTCTGGTTGCCGCACACGACGCAAGACGTCGCGGCGACCTTGTAAAGCTGGGTCAGATTGCCGTCGACACGGGTGATCTGGTTGGCCGCCAATTGCAGTTGCTGGCCTAGAACCAGCCGTGCGCCCAGCAAGATGCCGTTGGCAAGTTGCGGATCGAGGCTGGCCTGATCGGCGGTAAAGATCGTCCCGTCCTCGGCCCGGATAAAGATCGGCCCGCCAATCAGCAACCGGTCCAGCGCCTGATCGTAGGTTATCGACGCAGCGGACAGCCGGGTGCCCTGATACAGCACCTCGACGTTGCCACTGGCGATCAGGCGCTGGTTGGCGGTGACGGTCACGTTGTCGGCGACCAGAGTGGCGGCCTGTTGCGCTTGCACCAGCGTCGGGAACAACAGGCAGAGGATCATCAAAAGACCGTTGAGACGAAGATCGCGCATCAGCCATCCTCCAGATGCAGCAGCAGGCCCAGCGACAGACCAATCGCCGCAAGGGGCGGTGCCCATGCGGCTAGCAGCACCGGCAGTTGGCCGTTTTCGCCCAAAATTTGGGCAAAGTTGCGGATGAAATATAGCCCGAACGACAGCAGGATCGCCGCCAGCACCATGATACCGGTGCGCCCGCCGCGCTGGTGGCGCATGGTAAAGCCCGATCCGATCAATACCATCGCGACCAGAAAGGCGGGCAGCGCCAGTTCGGTCTGGAACCAGACCTCGTGCCTGCGGGCCGAAAAACCTGCCGCCTTGAGATTGGCGACGAAGCCCGGCAGTTCCCAGATCGGGATCGACGCCGGGCTGCCGAAACTGTCCCTGATCTGATCCGGGGTCAGGGTCGACGCAATTGTCATCGTCACCTCGCGCGATGCCGCCGCTTCGGGGTTGGCAGTGCTGGCAAGCGGCCAGACCTTGGCGTCGGTCAGGTTCCAAGCGCCATCGCCAAGGATCGCCATTTGCGCGGCGACACGGCGCACTGGCCCACCCTCGTCGGTAAAGGTGATGAAGGTGACATCGCGCAACACGGTTCCGTCCAGATTGCTGCGCGCGGCATGGATTACCGTCTGGCGGTTGGCACTGCCCTGGCGCAACCACAACCCGTCGCTGGACAGCGACAGGACATTGCCCCGCCCCGACAAGGCGCTGGCGCGTGTTTCGTATTGTTTCGACGTCGCCGCGACCAGCGGGTTCATTACCGCAACGGCCAGCGTCCCGATCACCAATGTCACCCCGACCGGGGCCATCAGCGTCCGCAGGGCCGACCGGCCTGCGGCCCGCGTCACCACCATTTCCGATGATCTCGCAAGTGCCAGGAACATGGCGATCGTGGCGAGGATCATGATCAGCGGCAGAATCCGATAAAGCCCGCCCGGAATGTTCAGCAATGACAGTTGCAGGATCGCGCCAAAGCGCACCTCGGCGCTGGAAAACTGGCGCAACTGGTCGAGGATGTCGAGGAACACCGTGATCGCAAAAAAGATCGCGAAAACGCCAAGGAACGACAGGGCAAAACGGCGGGCAAAGTAACGGTGGAGGATCATGCCGCCACTCCGCTGCGGCGGCGAAGGCGGAATAGCCCGGGGCGACTGGCCGCGGTCAGCAGACCCCAGACGATGGTGAGCCCGACCACCGAGGGAAGATAGGTCAGCGGCCAAAGCGCCGGACTGGTGCGGGCGATATTGGCACCGGCGGTTTCCACAGCCTTGACGAGGATCACCAGAAACACCGCCGCGATGATCTGCTTCCACGCGCCGAAACGGCTGAAACCACCAGTCAGCAGGGTGGCAAATCCCAGTAGGGCCGCCACGGCGGACAGGATCGCCTGCCCGGACCGGTCATGGCCTTCGACCCGCAGAAACTCCATGCTGCGTCCGGTTTCATCGGCCAGCGCCGGTGTCGGCTTCAGCAACTCCCACGTCGACAATTCGCGCGAACTACGCTGGGTGCGCCCGCCGTCCTGCACCAGCCCGCCGATGTCATAGACGAAATCGTCGAACTTGGTTGTGATGAGCCGCTGACTGTCGGTCGCCAGCGTTTGCGCCAAACCATCGATCATCACCAGTTGCGGGCTTGACGCGTTGCTGACGAGGTAGGCCTGTGCCGCGGTGTAGGTCACGGTTTCTGCCGGATTGCGCGAATCCGACAGGAAGATGTCGCGCAATTCGCCGGCCGGGGTGATGTCGCGGATATAGACCGTGATCCCGGCAGTCGGGTTCAGAAACTGCCCCGGCGTCAACAGGCGGGCGGTGGCGTTCTGCGCGATCTCGGCCGAGCGGTCGTTGTAGGCACGGGTGCTGGCCGGGACCAGTACATGCATCAGCACCAGCATCAGCGCCGTGACGATCAACCCGAACATCAGCACCGGGCGGGCCAGCCGGAATGGCGAATAACCGGTCGCCTGCATCACGACCATTTCGCTGTCGTTCATCATCCGGTTGGTCACATAGACCGAGGCCGCAAAGGCCGCCATCGGCAACACCACCCGGATCACGCCGGGCAGCGACAGCGCAGTGAATTCCAGAAACACAAAGGCCGATTGCCCGTCAGCAATCAGTTCATCGAACAACCGCACCGCCTGATTGATCCAGTAGATCAGGATCAGGACGAGGGCGAAAAAGCCGAACAGCACCATCAGTTGCGACAGCATGTATCTGTCGAATCGCGCCAATGACTGCCCCCCGCATTGCTTGCCCAGCTTATTGGCCGCAAACTAGCCGACTTTGGCGACCTGTTGAACTGCTATCTGGCCAACGGCGTGGGGCCGGGCTAGGTTCTGCCCACATCTTATTGAGCAGGAAACCCCCACATGACAGCCGTCTTGGATATTTCGTTCGAACCCGTTTCGCTGGATGCGATCAAGGACCGCGCCGGTGTCGTGGCGGTTTTTGTCACTGACGACGGCAAGTTGGATGCCGCTGCGCGCCGGGTCAATGCCGCCAGCCGCAAGACCATCGACCGGATCGTTGCCGGGCCGGGATTTGCCAAGGCCGAGGCTGGCGATGTCGTCGAAATCCACTATCCCGCCGGGCTTGCCGCCGACGCCTTGCTGGTCGTCAAGCTGCCGCGCCGCCCCAGCACGGCCGAGGCACGCAATGCCGGCGGCGCGATTGCGCAAAAGCGCGGCAAGGGCGATCTGCTGGTGCTGGCACCGGGCATGGCGCAGGTGGCCGAGGTGGCCCTGGGCGTCGCGCTGCGGGCCTACGATTTCAGTGATCACAAGACCGGCGACAAGGACGCACCTGGCAAGGTCGCGTTCATGGTCAGCGATCCGGACGTTGCGCAGGTAGCCTTTGGGCCCTTGTCGGCGGTTGCGCAGGGCGTGTTCTTTACCCGCGATCTGGTCAATGCCCCGGCCAATATCCTGACCACCACCCGTTTCGCCGACCAACTGGTCGGGCTGGAAAAACTGGGGATCGAGGTCGAAGTTCTGGATGAACCGGCGTTGGAAAAGCTGGGGATGGGGTCGCTGCTCTGCGTCGGGCAAGGGTCGGACAGCCCGTCGAAGGTCGTCGTCATGCAATGGAACGGCGGCGGCAAGGAATCGCCGTTCGCCCTCGTCGGCAAAGGCGTCGTGTTTGACACCGGCGGGATCAGCCTGAAACCGGCGGCCGGGATGGAAGACATGACGATGGACATGGGAGGTGCGGGCGTCGTCGCCGGCGTCATGAAAACCCTCGCCCTGCGAAAAGCGCCCGCTAACGTCGTCGGGTTGGTCGGGCTGGTCGAAAACATGCCAAGCGGCAACGCGGTGCGCCCCGGCGATGTCGTCACCTCGATGAAGGGCGACACGATCGAGGTGATCAATACCGATGCCGAAGGGCGTTTGGTGCTGGCCGATGTGCTGTGGTACGCGCAGGAGCGGTTCAAGCCGGCAGGGATGATCAATCTGGCGACCCTGACAGGCGCGGTCATCGTCGCGCTGGGGCATGAACATGCGGGCGTCTTTTCCAACAACGACGATCTGGCGGATGCGTTCCTCAAGGCCGCCGGAACCGAGGGGGAGGGGGCCTGGCGGATGCCGATGGGCCCGGCTTATGACAAGAAACTGAAAAGCCGGATTGCCGACATGATGAACGTCGGCGGACGCGATGGCGGGTCGATCATCGCGGCGCAGTTCCTCAAACGGTTCGTCAAGGACGACGTGCCATGGTGCCATCTGGACATTGCGGGCACTGCGTCGGTCAAGGCCGATCTGAATTTGTCGCCAAAGGGCGCGACGGGCTGGGGGGTGGCGGCACTGAACCGGCTGATTGCGGATCGCTACGAAAACTGATGGGCGCTGCGTTCTTTTACCAACTGACCGGAACGCCGCTCGAAACGACCCTGCCGATGTTGCTGTGCAAGGCGCGTGGCAACGGCTGGCGGGTTGCGGTGCGCGGGGTCGATGCGGCCCGGATGGCGCGGCTGGATGCGCTGCTGTGGGACGGGCCTCCGGACGGGTTTGTACCCCACGGAATGGCCGGTGGACCGCACGACCCCGACCAGCCGATCCTGCTGTCGGTCGGACCGACGACGGCCAACAATCCGGTCTGCGTCATTTCGGTGGACGGGGCAGATGTCGCCCCCGATGAAGTCGCCGCGCTAGAGCGGGTCTGCATCCTGTTCGAGGGGGCCGATGACGCAGCACTTCAGCGCGCACGCGGCCAGTGGAAGGCATTGACCGATGCAGGCTGCGCTGCCCAATATTGGGCGCAGGACGATGCCGGGCACTGGGTGAAGAAGGCGGAAAAGGGTGGGGTGGATGGATAGGTGCACACAGGCAGGTGCCAGCGCAGGTGGCAGGGTTTGCCGATTTGCCCGTCCTGCCCTGACGCGCGAAAATTCCCCGTTGCACTGACCGGACGGCCATTATCGGGTCAGGATCAGCCTGCCATCTGCAATCTCGATCCGGCCGAACAGCCCCAGATAAGTCATTCCAAGCAGCGACCCGTCCATTTGCCCTTCGTTCACAACGGCGCGTACGTCGGTGTCGGTGATGTCACCCAAAGCAACCGAAGCGAGCCAGACCGGGGCCGTGCGCACAGTGCCATTGGCCGTGTTGGCGGTGCCGATATAGCGCAGGCCCGCCACGTCGATGCCGATGCGTCTGGCGTCCGCCTGAGTCAGCACGACCTGACTTGCGCCGGTATCGACGACGAAATCGACTGGCGTGCCGTTGACGCCGAGGGTCATGTAATAATGGCCGTCCGGGCTACGCGGCACTTCGATGCGGGTATCGCTGACGACACTTTGACGTGGCCGTACCTGATTGCGCAGATCGCTCCACATGCCGACCGCTGCGACAACGCCGACAAAGATCAGCCCCCAGATCGCGGCCTGTTGCGCCGTCTTGCCAAGGTTCGGCCGGTTGCCAAGGAAAAACATCCCTGCAATGGCAGCGCCAAGCAGCCCGAGGTAGGCAAGGTTTGCAATCTGATCGCCGTTCATCCCCTGCATATAGGACTAAGCGCCAAAACCGCTAGAGCGCAGGCCGTCGAGAATGAACTGGATCGCCAGCGCCGCCAGCAACATCCCAAGAATCCGCGTCAGGACGGTGATGCCGGTCTTGCCCAGCACGCGTTCGATGAAACCTGCCGACAGGAACGTCAGGAACACAATCACCAGATTGACCCCCATGACCCCGCCGATGGCCAGCCAGTCGCCGGGTTCGCGGGCCTGCCCGGCCAGCAGGATGATTGTGGTGATGAGGCCGGGACCGACGATCAACGGAATCGCCAGCGGAAAGACCGATGGGTCGTCGTGTTCCTGTCCGCCTTGGTCGGCGCTGCCCTCGCGCCGCGCCTGACGCCGTTCGAACAGCATATCGAGCGCCGTCAGGAATAGCAGGATACCACCGGCGATACGGAAAGCGGGCATCGAGATGCCGATGAATTTCAGCACCGCCTCGCCCAGAAACAAAAACACCAGCATCAGCACGCCAGCGACCAGACAGGCCCGCAAGCCGATGGCGCGGCGCTGGCCTTGGGTCATTCCTTGGGTCAGAGCGATGAACAGCGGTGCCAAACCGGGCGCGTCGATGATGATGAAGATCGTGATGAAGGCGGCGATGAGGGCGGGAAGTTCGGTCATCGGGACGCCTGTGTTGGTGCCTTTGGCTACTGAAGGAGCCTCCGGCGGGAGTTGTTATTGCAAAGTGAAGCGGAAAGGCGCGATTGGCAACCTTGCCTCAAGCAGCTTGGGCCTGATCCAGCTTTTCCTGCGCTGTGATCCAGAGCGATTCGGCGCGGTTCAGTGCCTCCATCAACTCGGCGTATTTCTTGTTCCAGGTGGCGAGTTCGCCTTTGCGGGCATCCTCGTAAAGCGCCGGGTCAGCGAGTTTCTTGGCCAGCTTGTCGCGCATGTCGTTGATCTTGGTCACGCGCTCTTCGCACTTCTTTGCCTCGCTGCGCATCGCCGCGATGGCTTGCTGGCTGGGGCGCGCCGGTTTGACTGCCGTCGGTTTGGCCTTGTCTTGGGCTTTTTCGGGGGTGATGAGCATGGTCCGATAGGCTTCGAGGTCATCGTCGTAGGGTTTGACGCGGCCGTCCTTGACCAGCCACAGGCGGTCGGCGACCATCGACAGCAGGTGCATGTCGTGGCTGACGAGGATCACCGCCCCGGTGTAGGCGGTCAGCGCCTCGACCAGCGCCTCGCGGCTTTCGATGTCAAGGTGGTTGGTCGGTTCGTCGAGGATCAGCAGGTGCGGCGCGGGCAGGGTGGCCAGCAGCAGCGACAGGCGGGCCTTTTGTCCGCCCGACAGCCGCCCGACTTCGGTATCCGCTTGTGCTGCCATCAGGCCAAAGCCTGCCAGACGGGCGCGGGCGCGCGCTTGTCCGTCATCGGGACGTTCGCGCAGGATATGTTGCAGTGGGGTTTCTTCGATGCGCAATTCGTCGACCTGATGCTGCGCGAAAAAGCCGATGCGCAACTTGTTGCTGCTGACCATCTTGCCGCGAACCGCTTCAAGCCGGCCTGACAACAGCTTGGAAAGTGTCGATTTTCCTTCGCCGTTGCGCCCCAACAGCGCGATCCGGTCGTCCTGATCGATCCGCAGGTTCAGGTCGTGCAGCACGATGTGATTGCCATAGCCCACAGCGACGCCTTCGGTGGCGATAATCGGGGGCGACAATTCTTCGGGTTCGGGGAATGTGAATACGGTGCGCGCGGCGTCTTCGGGGACGCGGATCGTTTCCATTTTTTCCAGCATCTTGACGCGCGATTGGGCCTGTTTTGCCTTGGATGCCTTGGCCTTGAAGCGGTCAACGAATGATTGCAGGTGGGCGCGGCGCGCGTCCTGCTTCTTGGCGGCTGACACCATTAACGCCCTTTTTTCAGCGCGTTGGCGGGCGAAGTTGTCGTAATTGCCGGTGTAGTAGGTGAGTTTCTTGTCTTCGAGATGCAGAATGCCGCCGACGGATCGGTTCAGCAATTCGCGGTCGTGCGACACGATGACAACGGTATGGGGGTATTTGACAAGGTAGGCCTCAAGCCACAACGCACCTTCAAGGTCGAGGTAGTTCGTCGGTTCGTCCAGCAGCAGCAGGTCGGGTTCGCTGAAAAGGACGGCGGCGAGGGCCACGCGCATCCGCCAGCCGCCCGAAAAGGCCGAACAGGGTTGCCGCTGTTCGGCGTCGGTGAACCCCAGACCTTTGAGGATGGTCGACGCACGGCCTTCGGCGCTCCACGCGTCGATGTCGGCCAGACGGGTCTGTACTTCGGCGATACGATGCGCGTCGGTGGCGGTTTCGGCCTCGGCCAGCAGGGCCTCGCGTTCCTTGTCGGCGGCCAGCACGGTGTCGATCAACGATACCTCGTTGCCCGGCACCTCTTGGCTGACACCACCGATCTTCCAGCCACGGGGGATCTGAATCTCGCCGGTGTCCAGCACCAATTCGCCCCGGATCATCCGGAACAGCGTCGTCTTGCCGGTGCCGTTGCGGCCGATCAGCCCGACCTTGTGGCCGGTCGGAATGACGGCGGTCGCATTCTCGATCAGGATGCGGCCTTCGATGGAATAGGAGATGTCGGTAATGCGTAGCATGGGGGGGCTTTGCCCCATCGCGGGGCCGGGGTCAATCGCGCCTTTTCACCGCGCCGGGGCCATGATAGTGCGCCCGCAGCATTTCATCGGGGCGATGCGCCCCCGCAACGCACGAGGGCCAACATGGCAATCCAACGCACCTTTTCGATCATCAAACCGGACGCCACAAAACGCAACCTGACCGGCGCTATCGCCAAGAAGTTCGAGGATGCAGGCCTGCGCATCGTCGCGTCCAAGCGCATCCAGTTGACGCTGGCGCAGGCGCAGGCGTTTTACGGCGTCCACAAGGCCCGCCCGTTCTTTGGCGAATTGACCGAATACATGATTTCGGAACCCATCGTCGTGCAGGTTCTGGAAGGCGAAAACGCCATTGCCAAGAACCGCGAAGTGATGGGCGCCACCAACCCCGCCGATGCCGCCGATGGCACGATCCGCAAGGAATTCGCCCTGTCGATCGGCGAGAATTCGGTGCATGGGTCGGACGCGCCGGAGACGGCTGCGGAAGAGATCGCGTTTTTCTTCTCGGGTCTTGAATTGGTGGGGTAGAACCCCACCCTATTGAGCTTCGGGCCGTCCGTTCACGCGGGCGGCCCTTTTTGTTCTACCACTCCGATGGCGTTCAGGAACTGATCCAATTCAGACTGGCCAGCGTCGAAACTGCCGGCCTTCAGCGCGTCGAACGATTTCCGCAGCGCCGCTTTTTCAGCTCCCTTGCAGTCGTTCCACGGGCGGCCCTGCAAGGCCATGTGCAGGACGTAGTAGCCGATGAAATGCGGGCGCGATCCTGCTTCCAGCAGCTTGGCGTAGGCCGCGTCGGCGCCGATGTCACGCAACTGTTCGGCGGTGGTTATGCCGACCGCGATCAGCGACGTTTCGAACGCCGGGCCGATGTTGCGGATGCTGGACAGGGCTGCCATGTGGTCAGATTACCCACGCGCGAAAAAAAGACCAGTGGCAGGGTGCAGACCTTGGGAGGAGAGGGCACCGGGCCGCTGGTCTTGTCACGCCCGCATTGCACCGAGGGAGGGCGGTGCGACGGCGTCTCTCAGATACTCGCGTAGTCGGTGAAGACCACGGGTCGCGATGTCTCGCGCGGTGGTCGCTGCGTCGTTGCCGCAACGGGCACCGGGCGCGTCGGGATGACGGGCGGTTTGGGTTGGGGTGTGGCCATCTGCATGGCTCCTTGCTCTGCCTTTGGTTCGGGTCTTGCCGCCCTTGGCCTCTTGATGGACCTAAGGTGACGATCGCACAAGATTGCGCCGTCCGCGGGGCACGATTGTGTCGGAATTGTGACTGTCAACGTCCTTTGGGTCCGCCGCGTTTCGGTGTCGCGTTGCCGCCTTTGCCTTTGAATGTCGATTTGCTGGGGCGCGGGGCCTGTTTGGCCCCCGGCGGGGCAAACCGTTTGGAGGTGTCATTGGCGTTCTGGCGCGGGGCTGCATCGGCTGCCGGGCCTTTATCATAGGGCTTTTTCGGCCCCGGTTTGCCTTTGTAGGCGGGTTTGCCGCCATCCGGGGCGGCGTCACTGCGACCCTTGTAGGCAGGGCGGTCGCCGTCCGGCTTCCCAAAGGGTTTTTTGCTTTTGTAAGCGGGTTTGGGCGTGTCGCCTTGTGCTGGCTTGTAGGGCGGTTTCGGACTCTTGGATTTGTAGGTTGGCGCGTCGCCGCGTGGTTTCGGTTTGTCCTCGTATTGCGCTTTGCCCTTGTAGGGTTTCACGGCATCGCTGTGATCGCGTTCGACTGGTTCGGGGCGCGGCGCAGCTTTCGTGTGCCGGGGTTTGCGCACTTCGGGGGCGATGTCGGGCGTCGGTTGGGCCAGAATTGCGGGTTCGTCGGGTGCTGCGCTGGGGGGCGGTGGCGTGGTTTCCTGCGGCTTGGCGCGGGGCGTGGGGCGCGGTCCGTCTGTACGTGGGCCACGGGCCGCCATGACCGGGGGTTCGTTCAACGCGACAATTTCCGCGCCGCCTTCGAGTTTCATCTTGGGGCCGATGGCGTGCAGGAACATGCCCGCTGCGGCCTCGGTGATTTCGACGTAGGTTTCGGTCGGCTGGATGCGGATCGCGCCGATGTCGTCCTTGGTGATCCCGCCCGCGTTGCACAGAAGGGGCAGCAGCCATCGCGCCTCGGCCCGGTCATCGCGCCCGACGTTGACGGAAAACCAGCGCGACGGGCCAAAGGCCTTGCGCGGGGGTGGGGCCGTGACGGTGCCGGGATCGGACAGATCTTCGGGGGCGCTGGTCTTGTTGGCATAAAGCCGCAGGTAGGCGGCGGCGATGGTTTTGGCATCGTGCCGGGCCAGCAAGGTGTCGGCGAAGTCGAGTTCGCTATCGCTGAACCCTTCGGTCCAGACCGGATCGTTGACCAGCCGTTCGCGGTCGCGTTCGATCACTTCATCGGCTGACGGCGGGGCGGCCCATTCTGCGGTGACTTTGGCGCCGCGCAGCAGCATCTCGGCCTTCCGCCGTAGTTTGGGGGGCACGATGAAGGTGCTGACACCCTTGTTGCCCGCTCGCCCTGTGCGCCCGGAGCGGTGCAGCAGCACTTCGGAGTTTTGCGGCAGTTCGGCGTGGACGACGAGGTCGAGGTTGGGCAGGTCGATGCCCCTTGCGGCGACATCGGTGGCCACACAGACCCGCGCACGCCCGTCGCGCATGGATTGCAGGGCGTGGCTGCGTTCGGTCTGGGACAGTTCGCCCGACAGCGCCACCACGGCGAACCCCCGGTTGGACAGCCGCGTGGTCAGCCGTGTGACCATGACGCGGGTGTTGGCGAAAACCAGCGCGTTGGGGGATTCGTAGTAACGCAGCACGTTGATGATCGCGTTTTCAGCGTCCTGCGGGGCGACCGAAAGGGCGCGATAGTCGATATCGGCGTGCTGGCTGCGTTCGGCGACGGTGGTGACGCGCACGGCGTTTTTCTGGAAATTCTGCGCCAGTTTCGCGATGGAGGCCGGCACGGTCGCCGAAAACATCAGTGTCCGGCGGGTATCGGGGGCCGAGCCGAGGATGAATTCAAGGTCTTCGCGGAACCCAAGGTCGAGCATTTCGTCGGCTTCGTCCAGAACGATGGCGCGGATCGCCGACAGATCCAGACTGTTGCGCATGATGTGGTCGCGCAGGCGGCCAGGCGTGGCGACGACGATGTGCGCCCCGCGCTCCAGCGTGCGCCGTTCGTCGCGCATATCCATGCCGCCGACCGTAGAGGCAATCACCGCCCCGGCTTGGGCATAAAGCCACGCCAATTCGCGCTTCACCTGCATCGCCAATTCGCGGGTCGGGGCGATGATCAGGGCCAGCGGGTTGGCCGCGGGGCCAAAAGTCTCGCCGCCATCCAGCAGCGTCGGCGCAATGGCAAGGCCAAACCCCACGGTTTTTCCCGATCCGGTCTGCGCCGAAACCAGCAGGTCGGCATCGCCAAGGGCGGGATCGGTCACCGCCTCTTGCACCGGGGTCAGCGTGGTATAACCGCGCTGTTCAAGGGCGGCGGCGAGGGTCGGGATCATGGCGTGGCTTTCAAGCTGTGGCAGGCATGGGACAGGGGCCGCGCATAGGGTGCGGGGGCGGCATAGTCTAGGGGTAAAAGGGGGTGGCGCGGGTTGTCGCTGGTAGCCGGATTTGAAGGCTTCCCGGATGGCGGGACGATCTGGCAGCATGGGAAAGACGACTCATGGGGGATATTCGATGAACGTGATGAACAGACTTTTGGCCGGAGCGGCGATTGTGCCCCTGCTGGCAGGTGCCGCGATGGCGGCCGAGACCGTCATTCTGGGGGCGACCGTCATGACGATGGACCCGGCAAATCCGATGGCCGAGGCGATTGCGATTTCCGAAGGGCGGATCGTTGCGATTGGCACGGCGGCCGATCTGGCAGGGGAAATCACCCCGGACACGACCGTTTACCAATTCGACGGCGGGCTGGTTCTGCCCGGTTTTCAGGACGCGCATACCCATCTGATCTGGAGCGGGGCAGAGTTGGAAGATGTGTCGCTGTGGGATGCCGCGACTTTGGTTGATCTGGCGGTCGCGATCCGCGACGGTGCCGCCCTTGATTCACCTTGGGTGCGCGGCACTGGCTGGGATATTTCCGCCTTTCCGGGGCAGAAGCTGACGGCGGCTTTCCTTGACACGCTTGTCCCGGACCGTCCGGCCTATTTCGCTGCGGCGGACGGACATAGCGTCTGGGTCAACTCGAAAGCATTGGAACTGGCGGGGATCACGGCCGACACGCCCGACCCGGTGGGTGGCCGCATCGAGCGGGACGCGAATGGTGCGCCGCTGGGACTGCTGCGTGAAAACGCGACCGCATTGGTTGGCGATCTGATGCCCGATTACAGCGCTGATCAGGTGGCGCGGGGGCTGGACGCAGCATTAGCCGAAGCGAACAGCTACGGGATCACGTCGATCATCGACGCCAAGGTCGCACCCTGGATGTTGGAAGGCTATGCCGTGGCCGAGGCGGCGGGGGGGTTGCGCGTCAGGGTTCGCGGTGCCGTCGAGGTCACGGATGTGGCTGGCGTGGCCGACGCGATTGCTGCCCGCACGGCCCATGACACTGACATGCTGGCAATCAACGGGGTCAAGGTGTTTGCTGATGGCGTCATCGAATCCGGCACGGCGAACATGCTGATACCCTATGCGGATGGGACCAACGGCGACCTGCTGGTGGCACCTGACACGCTCAGGGATATCGTCACTACAGCCGAGCAGGCCGGATTGCAGGTGCATGTCCACGCCATCGGCGATGGTGCCGTGCGCGAGGCTCTGGACGCGTTCGAGGCCGCCCGCGCGACCAATGGCCCGCTTGACCTGCGCCACCAGATCGCCCATCTCGAGGTGATCGACCCCGCCGATATCGGGCGGTTTGCCGCGCTGCACGTCATCGCCAATTTTCAGCCGCTGTGGGCCTATCCCGACAGCTATATCACCGAACTGACCGAACCCGTGATCGGGCCGGAACGGTCGGAGTGGCTGTATCCCATTGGCGCGGTTCTGGCGACGGGGGCCACTATTGTCGGCGGGTCTGATTGGTCGGTGTCATCGATGAACCCGCTTGAGGCGATACAGGTGGCGGTCACCCGGCAAGACCCTGAGGACCCTGCTGGCCGCGTGCTCACCCCGCAGCATCTGGTCGGCGTCGAGGACATGATCCGCGCCTACACCGTCAACGCCGCCTATGCGGGTTTTCGCGAGACCGATACCGGGACGCTGGCGGTGGGCAAACTGGCCGATATCGTCGTGCTGGACCGCGATATCACGGCGATCCCGTTGACCGAGATCGCCGCGACGGGTGTTTTGCTGACACTGCTGGGGGGCAAGCCCGTGTTCGCGGCCGACGGCGTCGTGCCGCGTTAGCGCTTTTTGCGTTTTATTTAAACAGAGTTATCGCAAATCGCGTTTGAGCGAAGGGAGAGGCAACGAATTGCGATACCGATCAAAGGCAAGTCGCTTTAGTTGTACCAGTTGCCCATCTTGACCTCTGACGCATCGCCGACCAGTGCGGCGAATTCGGCCGGGTCCTGGGTGCCGTCGTCGCGGCCCTGAAAGTGGTAGGGATACACGTAAGTCGGTGCAAATGCCTTGACCGCGTCGGCGGCCGCAGCAGCATCCATCGTGAACGGCAGATTCATGGAGACAAAGGCCAGGTCGATGTCGGTCAGGGCCTGCATTTCCGGGGTGCCTTCGGTATCGCCCGAGATATAGGTCCGCATCCCGTCGATGGTTACGACATAGCCGTTGTCGCGGCCTTCGGGGTGAAACTGCTTGCGGTCCTCTGTCGTGTTGTACGCCGGGATCGCGTCGATGGTGGCGGCCGCAAAAGTGGCTGTTTCGCCGTTGCCGATAGACGTGGTGCGGGCCTGCAGACCGGCGGGCAGCATGTCGAAAACTGCCGGGTTGGTAATAAGTTGCGTCGTGTCGCCAACCAACGCACCCAGCGTGTCGACATTGAAATGGTCGCCGTGTTCGTGGGTGACAAGGATCAGATCGGGCGCAGGCAGGTTGGCATACAGCGACGCCTCGCCCACCGGATCGACATAGATCACACCGACTGGGGTTTGCATCACGAACGACGCATGGTCGATCGGCGTGATTGTGATTTCGCCGGTATCGGTGGCAAAGGTGTCGCTGGCATGGGCTGCGGCGCGGGCGGCAAAAGGCAGAGTCGTGATGACCCCAAAGGCGGCCCCTGTCTGCAGGATTGTGCGGCGTGTCGGCATGATATGTTCCTTCATTGTCTGATTTAACTTTGAAATAGCCCCAATCGCCCGCCTGTCATCCCTTCATTCGCTGCGGATATCGGCGACGATCTGCTGCATCTGCGCCAACGGCACGTAACCGCGCACCATCTGGTCGTTCAGCACGAAGGTTGGCGTCCCGCTGATCTGCATGGATTGCCCAAGCGCGTGGTTCTGGTCGATCACCGCTGCCACTTCGGGGCCGCCCATGCGGGCAAGGATCAGTTCGGGATCAAGGTCAAAGGCCTGCGCCAGCCGTCCCAGACTATCGGCGGTGGCGTCCTGACGCATGGTCATCAGAGCCTCGTGGATTTGGAAGTAAGTGTCAGGGCCGTGCAATTGCTGCACCGCGATGGCGAACTGTGACGACAGGGTCGATTGTTCGCCCAGGATCGGGAATTCCTTGACGATAAAGCGGATGTTACCGTCGGTTTCGACCAATGCCGCGACCTCGTCATGCGCCTTGCGGCAATAGCCACAGCGGTAGTCCATGAACTCGACCAGCGTCACGTCGCCATCGGGGTTGCCGCCGACCCAGGAATAACCGTCGTTCACGAGCGCCGCCGCATTGGCTTGGGCCAGCGCGACATCGCCCGCCGTCTCGGCATCGGCGCGGCGTTGGTCGAGGATGGCGATCGCTTCCATCAGCACTTCGGGGTTTTCAATAAGGTAGGACCGCACCTCCGCCCGGAAAGCGGTGCGGTCGGCGTCGGTCATCGGGGCCAGGTTCTGGGCCGCGAGCGGCGCGGCAAGGCCGATGAAGAGGGCAAGAGCGAGGCGCAGCATGGGGGGGTCTCCGGCGTCAGGTCAATGGTCGGGGCATTGACCACGAAACCGGGTCGCTGCCAAGGGGCGATCCCGGAACCTGCCAGAAACGTGCATTGACGCGGGCGGGTCGGGGCGGGCAAACTTCGGGGAAAGAATAGAGGGCAGCGCATGATATTTGCAACCCGGACACCGGGCGATCCCCGGATTGTGATTGCTATGGCAAGGGTGGGCCGGGGCAATTGAGTATTCTTGCCAAAATGGTGCCGCTTGTCTGGGTTCTGGCACTTGCCGGTCCCGTCCGGGCCCAGGACTTCAGCGGGTTGGCCCGGCTTGACGTGGCGCAGAGTCAGGTGCGCGATATCGAAGGAGCGCTGGTCGTCGACCTTTACCTGTCGCAGCCAGTGCCGTTCCGGGTGTTCACGCTGGACGACCCCCGCCGA
The DNA here is from genome assembly GCA_038251315.1 of Rhodobacterales bacterium. Classification (GTDB taxonomy): domain Bacteria; phylum Pseudomonadota; class Alphaproteobacteria; order Rhodobacterales; family Rhodobacteraceae; genus JBBKXP01. The sequence goes on from JBBSBK010000012.1 coordinate 45,536, forward strand.
CTGGTGCTGGATTTCCGCGAGGTCGACTGGCGCGGAGCGACGCGGACCGGGCTGCTGAACAGCGACCATGCCAGCGATCTGCGGTTTGGTCCGCTGCGTCCCGGCTGGTCGCGCATGGTGGTCGATCTGGCCGGGCCGCTGCTGGTCGATACGGCGGGCATGACTGTCAACGACGCCGACGGAACGGCGCATCTGCTGGTGCAATTGTACGAAGGTGATGCCGCCGCCTACGCCGCCGCTGCCGGCGCACCGCCCGATCCGGGCTGGCAGGATTTGGTCGCCACCGACCCGACCGCACCGCCGCCCCCCAAGGCGGTCGAGGGACCGCTCGTCGTCGTTATCGATCCCGGCCACGGGGGCATCGACCCCGGTGCCGAACGCGAAGGCCTGCACGAGGCTGATCTGATGCTGGCGCTCGGGCTTGAGGTCGCCGAGGCGGTGAACCGGGCCGGGGGCATGCGGGCTGTCCTGACCCGCGAGGCCGATGACTTTGTCCCGTTGCAAACCCGCCTGACCATCGCCCGCGCCGCCGGGGCCGATGTGTTCCTGTCACTGCATGCCGACGCCCTGGACGAAGGCGCGACGGCGGGCGCGTCGGTCTATACCCTGAATGCGGATGGCGAAGACAGCGCGTCCGAACGGATGGCCGAACGCCACGACCGCGGTGATCTGCTGGCCGGACTGGACCTGAGCGGGCAGGACGATACCGTTGCCACCGTGCTGATGGATCTTGCCCGGCTGGACACCTCGCCGCAGTCGCAGCATCTTGCCGATGCTCTCGTTACGGGGCTGCGCGACGCGGGGGCGGCGCTGAACGGCAAACCCCGGCGCGAGGCCGTGCTGGCGGTGCTGACGGCCGCTGATTTTCCCTCGGTCCTGATCGAGGTCGGGTTTCTGTCCAATGACGCAGACCGCGCCGCCCTTCTGACACCCGAGGGGCGCGCGCCACTGATTGCGGGGGTTCTGGACGGCCTGCAAAAATGGGCGGTGGACCGGGCTGCGCGGGCGCCGCTGATCCGGCAATGACACCGCGACGACCCGCCTCGCGCCCATGTGATCGACTGCTGTCCTTGGGGGCGGCATTTTCGTGCCGACCGGCACGTTTGCGGTTTTGACCATCCCGGTTCGACGGCCTATAAGCCAGCGACCTTAAAGGGGTGCCAGATCAGTGACGCGCGCAATCATGTCCTTCTTCGGGACCATTTTTTCGATGGTCACGCTTGGGCTTGCAATGATGGTGCTGACCGTCGGTGCCGTGCTGTATATGTATGGCCGCGACCTGCCATCCTACGAGGTTCTGGCCCAGTATACGCCCAAGACGATCAGCCGGATCTATTCGGGCGAAGGCGATATCATCGATGAATTCGCCACCGAACGTCGCCTGTTCACCCCTGCCGAGGAAATTCCTGACATCGTCAAACAGGCCTTCATTTCCGCCGAGGACAAGAATTTCTATACCCACCACGGTTTCGACGCCGGCGGCATGATGTCGGCGCTTTGGGATGCGATCCGCACCCGCGGAGCGGACCTGAGGGGCGCCTCGACGATCACCCAGCAGGTAATGAAGAACTTTTTGCTGGACGGGTCGCGCAGTGCCGAACGCAAGATCAAGGAGATCATCCTTGCCGTGCGGATCGAGCGATCGATGAGTAAGGAACGCATTCTCGAACTTTATCTGAACGAGATTTTCCTGGGCCAGAACAGCTTTGGCGTGACAGCCGCCGCGCTGACCTATTTCAACAAACCGCTGTCGGACCTCACACCAGGCGAGGCCGCCTATCTGGCGTCGCTCCCGAAGTCGCCCAGTAACCGTCACCCCGTGCGCAACCGCGATCAGGCTGTGTTCTGGCGCAACAATACCCTGCGAGAGATGTTCGAGAACGGCTATATCGATCAGGCGACCTATGAGACCGAACGCGACAGCCCACTGAAATCGGTGCAGGGCGGCGAGTATGACAGTTTCCGGTCGACCCTGCCACCGCGCGACTATTTTACCGACGAGATCCGCCGACAGCTCAGCCAGAACTTTGGTGAAGACGAATTCTTCAGCGGTGGTCTTTCGATCCGCGCCACCATCGACGCCGAATTGCAGATAGCGGCGGCACATTCGTTGCAGCGCGCTCTGGAAAACTTTGACCGGGGGCTAGGTAAATGGAACGGCACCGGCAAGACCATCGACGCCGCTGAACTGGAGACCGAGGACAAGTGGCGCGCCGCCCTTGCCGCCGTCGATGTGCCCCGCGATATCACGCTGGACAGCCCGTGGTTTCCGGCGGTTGTGCTTGAAGTTGGCGAGGATCTGTTGCGTATCGGTGTCGAGGGCGTCTCCGACAACGATACCGAACCCCAAGTTGTGCCGCGCCGCGACATCGAATGGATGGCCGGCAATTTCGTCGACACATTCAAGCCCGGCGATGTGGTCCTTGTGCGCCGGATGCTCGAAGACAACGGCGGCGCGTTCATTCGTTGGACTCTGCGCCAAGTCCCCAAGGTGCAGGGCGGGTTCATGGCGATGGACGTCGACACTGGCCGGGTGCTGGCGATGCAGGGCGGGTTTTCGTACCAGTCGTCGGTGTTCAACCGCGCCACTCAGGCCCAGCGTCAGCCGGGATCGTCATTCAAGCCCTTCGTCTATGCCGCAGCCCTTGACAGCGGCTATACCCCCGCCACCATCGTGGTCGACGCGCCGATCGAGATCGATACGCCGCAAGGCGTCTGGCGACCTGAAAATTATACCAACCAATACTATGGCCCAACGCCGATGCGCACCGGCATCGAACAGTCGCGCAACCTGATGACGATCCGGCTGGCGCAAGAGGTCGGCATGGACGTGGTCGCCGAATATGCCGAACGGTTCGGGGTTTACGACCGCTTGCAACCCGTGCTGGCCAACGCGCTCGGTTCGCAAGAGACAACCCTTTTCAAGATGGTTGCCGCCTACGCAATGTTCGCCAACGGCGGCGAGCGGGTCGAACCGACACTGGTCGACCGGGTGCAGGACCGCTACGGCAAGACCGTCTATCAGCACGACCAGCGGCAGTGCGCCGATTGCGCGCTGACGTCGCTTCCTGCCGGGCAAGCGCCGCAGATCGTGTCCAACCGCGACCGGATCATGAACGCAGTGACCGCCTATCAATTGACCTCGATGCTGGAGGGCGTCGTGCAGCGGGGCACCGCCAAGGGGATCAACTTGCCGGTACCGATCGCCGGCAAGACCGGGACGACCAACGATTCCAAGGATGTGTGGTTCATCGGTTTTTCGTCCAACATCGTTGCCGGCTGCTATATCGGTTACGATACGCCGCGCAACATGGGCCGGGTCTCGGGTGGCGGGTTCTGCGGGCCGGTGTTCGAAACCTTCATGCGCACCGCGATCAGCCGCTTTGGCGGCACCGCGTTTCACGTGCCCGAAGACTGTCAATTCCTCAAGATCGACCGCTTTTCCGGGGCCCGCCTGCCGGATTCTGCCAGTGGCGACAACGTCGTGGCCGAATGCTTCCGCGCCGGAGAAGAACCGGTGTTCGGTATCACGTTCGATGGTGGTTTCGCGATGTCGGCCGATCTGCCGCTGTTTGACGAGGTGCCGCGTTCGGCGCAACAGGTCCAGACCTCGACCGGCGGCACAGTGACGGTCGGACCCCGTGCGACCTTTGGCACCCTGTCATCGGGCGGGCTGTACTGAACCCGAACCGATCCGGCCTCGCTTGCCCGCACCGCCGGGTCGGGCTATCACCCCCCAAATCCGCCTGACCGGGACCACACCCATGCGCGCCGAAACCCAAGCAACCATCGCCGCGATCCGCAAATCGCTGACCCTGCTGGGGCAGCGGCTGGATATCGGTACGGCGCCGCATCTGCTCGAAGAATTCAACGCCCGGGTCGAGGATCCGACCCTGTGGAACGACCCAGAAGCGGCGCAAAAGTTGATGCGCGACCGCCAGATGCTGGTTGACGCTATTGCCGCCTACGATGCCATCGACCACAATCTGACCGACAATGTCGAACTGATCGAGATGGGCGAGGCCGAGGGCGACTCCGAGATCGTCGCCGATGCGGAAGCCGCGCTGAAGGACCTGCAAGTCAAGGCGGCCCAAAAGGAAATCGAGGCCCTGCTGAACGGCGAGGCGGATGGCAACGACACCTTCCTTGAGATCAACAGCGGTGCGGGCGGCACCGAAAGCTGTGACTGGGCCAGCATGCTGGCGCGGATGTATGTCCGCTGGGCCGAAAAGAAAGGCTACAAGGTCGAGCTTCAGTCCGAAAGCGCGGGCGAAGAGGCGGGCATAAAGTCGGCCGCGTACAAGATCAGTGGGATCAATGCCTATGGCTGGCTCAAGTCTGAAAGCGGCGTGCATCGGTTGGTCCGTATCAGCCCCTACGATTCCGCCGCCCGGCGCCATACGTCGTTTTCGTCGGTCTGGGTCTATCCGGTCGTCGATGATGCGATCGAGATCGAAGTGGCGGCGAACGACATCCGAATAGACACCTACCGGTCATCCGGGGCCGGGGGCCAGCACGTCAACACCACCGATTCGGCGGTGCGGATTACCCACATGCCGACCGGAATCGTCGTCACCTCGTCCGAAAAGTCACAGCACCAGAATCGCGATATCGCAATGAAGGCGCTGAAATCGCGATTGTACCAGATGGAGTTGGACAAGCGGAACGCAGCGATCAACGCGGCGCATGAAAACAAGGGTGACGCGGGCTGGGGCAATCAGATCCGCAGCTATGTTTTGCAGCCTTATCAGATGGTCAAGGACCTGCGCACCTCGCACGAAACCAGCGATACTCAAGGGGTGCTTGACGGCGATCTGGACGGGTTCATGGCGGCGACACTGGCCCAGCAGGTTGCGGGGATGAGCCGGGCGGATGCGACCGCCGACGACTAAAACGGCCCGCCAAAGGCCAGAATCGTTTGGGATTGAACTAACCCGCTGACGCGGGAGAGGCGTTAGTATTGGCCGGAATGGCCCCCTGATGAGAAGGTTTGGTTGCTCGACCAACCCTCAACCAGGAGACCACCCCATGACTAATGCCACGGCAGCGGTGAGCCCGCTGCGTCGTCGTATGATCGACGACATGAGCCTGCGCAACCTGTCACCCGCGACGCAACG
>JBBSBK010000013.1:0-49630 GCA_038251315.1 Rhodobacterales bacterium
TCCAGGGCGATATGGTGCATCCCTATCTGCGCCGTCGCAGTGGGACCGAGGAGGTGGTTTATCCCAGCCCCGCGCCGCCGCATGATCCATCCGAGTTGAAGAACATCCTTGGCCGCACCCTGGGTGTCCCGATCTTTCAGGAACAGGCGATGAAAATCGCCATCGACGCGGCCATGTTCAGCCCCGCCGAGGCGAACGAATTGCGCAAGGCAATGGCGACATTCCGCTCGACCGGCACCATCGGCAAGCTTGAGGACAAGATGGTGGGGCGGATGGTGACGCGCGGCTATGACCTCGACTTTGCCAAACGCTGTTTTGATCAGATCAAAGGGTTCGGTGAATATGGGTTTCCCGAAAGCCACGCTGCGTCTTTCGCGCAACTGGTTTATGTGTCGTCATGGCTGAAAAAGCATTATCCGGCAGCGTTTTGCGCGGGGTTGTTAAACTCGCAACCAATGGGGTTTTATGCCCCGGCGCAACTGGTGCGCGATGCACAGGAACATGGGGTGACCGTGCTGCCCCCCGATGTGAATTATTCCGATTGGGATAGCACGCTGCAACCCATTGGCGCCGGCGGGTTTGCCTTGAGACTGGGGATGCGCCAGATCGGCGGGCTGCGCGAGGACTCTGCCCAAAGGATCGTCGCCGCCCGCGATGCTCCCTACCGCGACCTCAAAGATATCCAGACCCGCGCCCGCGTCACTGCCCCGGTCTTGCGCCGTCTGGCCGAGGCGGATGCGATGCGGTCGATGTTTCTGGATCGCCGGCAGGCCCTGTGGGACGCCAAGGGCCTGCGCGACGCCCCCGACTTGCCGCTATTTCAGGACCGCCGCGACGAAGGGGTTGAACCCATCGTGCCCCTGCCCGTCATGCCGGTCTGCGAACAGGTGGTCGCCGACTACCAGACGATCCGCCTGAGCCTGAAAAAGCATCCGATGGCGTTTCTGCGCAAAAGCATGGCGGCACAGGGGTATACGGACACGCGGCAACTGCTGGACGCCCGCAACTTTCAGAAACTGAAAATGGCCGGACTGGTCCTGATCCGCCAGAAGCCCGGCACCGCCAAAGGCGTGTGTTTCATCACCATCGAGGATGAGTTCGGCGTGGCCAATCTGGTCGTCTGGCCGAAAGTCATGGAGCAATACCGCAAGGTCGTCATGCAATCGCGCCTGCTGGCCATCGAAGGTTATGTGCAACGCGATGTCGAGATCATCCACGTCATCGCCGGCCACCTGACCGACCGCACCGATGCCCTGATGCGGCTTGCCCCCGAAGGGCTGAGACCCCCGCTTTCCCCGGCGGACGAGGTGACACGACCGATCCCGTCGCCCCGCGGCAGCCATCCGCGCGACGTCCGGATCATCCCGAAAAGCCGGGATTTTCACTAAAGATGCCTAAGATTTGGGCCTCTTCCCCTGAACGGACCATCACCAGACGGCATAGATGTTGTGAACGCCACCAAAGCCCCTATGCTGATCCCATGGACCAAAGCCAAAGCAAGACCTTTGACGAAATGTGGGGCCGCGACGACAGCCTGCGCGATGCCTACCAGACATTCCAGACATGGTTCAGCGACGAAGACCCGGCCCGCCTGCGCCGCAAGCAGCGCGAGGCCGAACAGATTTTCCGCCTGACCGGCATTACCTTCAACGTCTACGGCGAAACCGACGCCGCCGAACGGCTGATCCCCTTCGACATCATTCCCCGGATCATCGCGGCGCGCGAATGGGCGCGGCTGGCCAAGGGGATCGAACAACGAGTCCGCGCCATCAACGCATTCCTGCACGACATCTACCACCGGCAGGAAATCGTCCGCGCCGGCCGGATGCCCGCCGAGATGATCGCCAAGAATGCGGCCTTTCTACCCGCGATGATCGGCATGACCCCGCCCGGCGCCGTCTATACCCACATCGTCGGTATCGACCTTGTGCGCACCGGGCCGGATGAATTCTACGTCCTCGAGGACAACGCCCGCACCCCGTCCGGCGTCAGCTACATGCTGGAAAATCGCGAAACCATGCTGCACATGTTCCCCGAACTGTTCAGCCAGAACCGGGTGCGCCCGGTGTCGAACTATCCACGGATGCTGCGCCGCTCGCTCGCTGCCTGCGCCCCCGCCATGACCACCGGCACCCCTGTGGTCGCCGTGCTGACCCCTGGCATCTACAATTCGGCCTACTACGAACATTCGTTTCTTGCCGACAAGATGGGCGTCGAACTGGTCGAAGGGCATGACCTGCGGGTCGTAGACGGGCGCGTCGCGATGCGCACCACCCAAGGCTACAAGGCGATTGATGTGCTTTACCGGCGGATCGACGACGATTACCTCGATCCGTTGAACTTCAATCCCGACAGCGGCCTTGGCGTTCCCGGGATCATGGATGTCTACCGCGCGGGGGGCATCACCATTGCCAACGCGCCGGGAACCGGGATTGCAGACGACAAGGCGATCTACAGTTACATGCCCGACATCGTCGAATTCTACACCGGCGAAACGGCGATCCTGAAGAACGTACCGACATGGCGGTGCAGCGACGCGGACAGTCTGGCGCATGTCTGCGACAACCTCGCCGACCTCGTGGTGAAAGAGGTGCATGGGTCAGGCGGCTATGGCATGCTGATCGGCCCGACCAGCAGCAAACGCGAACTGGCTGAATTCAAGGCCAAGCTGCAAAAGAACCCGCATAATTATATTGCCCAGCCGACACTCGCCCTGTCCACCGTGCCGATCTTTACAAAGGCGGGTCTGGCCCCCCGGCACGTCGATCTGCGCCCCTTTGTGCTGTGTTCGCCCGCGGGAATCGAGATCACCCCCGGCGGCCTGACCCGCGTCGCCTTGAAAAAGGGCAGTCTCGTCGTGAACTCGTCGCAAGGCGGGGGCACCAAGGACACCTGGGTGCTGGAGGAGTAGCGGCATGCTGGGCAAAACCGCAGGCGGGCTTTACTGGATGTCGCGCTACCTTGAACGCAGCGAAAACACCGCCCGCATGGTCGAAGCCGGCCTGCGCATCGCCCTGACCCGCGCCGGATCAGCCGACGACGAATGGGGCTCGGTCCTGAAAACCGCTTCGGTCCTGCAGGGTTACAAGGCCAAGTTCGGGGCCGTGACCAAGGATCAGGCAATCGACTGGATGCTGCGCGACGCCGATAACGGGTCGAGCGTGATGTCGGTGGTCGAGGCGGCGCGCAACAACGCCAAACTGGTGCGCACCGCCCTGACGCGCGAGGTCTGGGAAGGCGTCAATGAATGCTGGATGACGTTGCGCACCGCCCTGAAACGCCCGGTCATCGAACGCGACCTGCCCGAGGCGCTGGCGCTGATCCGGCAAAGGTCGGCCTTTGTGCGCGGTGCGACGGCGGGGACGATGCTGAGAAACGACATCTACAACTTTTCCCGAATCGGCACATTCGTCGAACGGGCCGACAACACGGCGCGGATACTCGACGTGAAATATTATGTCCTGCTGCCGTCGGCCATGGCCGTCGGTACTGCGGTGGACAACGTCCAGTGGGAATCGATCCTGCGATCGGTCAGCGCCGAGGGCGGGTTTCACATGACCTATGGGCAGGAAACCCGCGCGCGCGAAATCGCCCAGTTCCTGATCCTCGACAAACGGATGCCGCGCAGCCTGTCGTTCTGCTGTGACAAGATCCGCGATAATCTGGGCTATCTGGTGGCCGACTACGGCGACCGACTGCCCTGTCACGACATGGCCGACGCGCTGGGCCTGAAATTCATGTCACACAGCATCGACGAGATTTTTGAACACGGACTGCACGAATATATCCAGACCTTTCTGCAAGCGGTCGATAGCCTGGGGCAACAAACCGAAATTGACTATCGGTTTTCGGTTTAGGCGGGGGAACGGATATGCGCCTGCGGATCAGCCACACAACGACCTATGACTACGACGAACCCGTGCCCTATGCGCTCCAACAACTGAGGATGACGCCGAAATCCCATGACACCCAGAAAATCCTGAACTGGGATATCCGGGTAACAGGCGGCGCCAAGCAATTGCAATACGAGGATGCGCACCGCAACGTGGTCGATCTGATCGGGCTGGACACCGACACCCGTCAGGTCGTGATCCAATGCACAGGCGAGGTGGAGGTGACGGAAAACGCTGGCGTTCTGGGCCAACATGGCGGGTTCATGCCGCTCTGGATGTTCCAGCGCGACACACCGCTCACCAAACCCGGGCCACTGGTGCGCAAACTTGTCGCGCCCCTGAAAGGTATCGACGACCCGCTGCCCCGGCTTCACGCCCTGTCAACTGCGATCCGCGAAAGTGTCACTTATTTGACTGGCATGTCGGAAATCACCTGGACGGTCGAAGACGTCATGAATGCGGGTTGTGGCGTCTGCCAGGACCATACCCACGTGTTCCTGTCCGGGGCGCGGTTGCTGGGCATCCCGGCACGCTATGTTTCGGGATATCTGATGATGGACGACCGGATCGAACAGGACGCCACCCACGCCTGGGCCGAGGCTTTCGTCACCGGCCTTGGCTGGGTCGGTTTCGACATTTCAAATGGCATCGCGCCGGACACCCGCTATGTCCGGGTCGCGACCGGGCTGGACTATGGGGATGCGGCCCCGGTATCAGGAACACGCTATGGCAGCGCGGCCGAAACAATGGCTGTGCAGGTGCAAGTGCAACAACAATAAGAATGCGGGCAGACAAAATATGACCTATTGCGTCGGAATGCGGCTGAACCGCGGTCTGATCTTCATGTCGGACACCCGGACCAACGCCGGGCTCGACAACATTTCGACCTACAAGAAGATGTTCACCTTCGAGGCACCGGGTGACAGGGTGCTCACCCTGTTGACGGCTGGCAATCTGGCGACGACACAATCGGTGGTATCGATGCTCGAAGAACGCACGAAGGCGCCCGGCGATCGTGCCCCTTCGGTGCTGAACGCGCCGTCGATGTTCCAGATCGCCAGGATCGTCGGCCAGACCTTGCGCGAGGTGATCGCGATCAACGCCGATACCGGCCAAAAGGCAGACTCGACCTTCAATGCCAGCATCATCCTGGGCGGCCAGATCAAGGGCAGCCTGCCCCGCCTGTTCCTGATCTACTCCGAGGGCAACTTTATCGAAGCCGGGCTCGACACACCATTCTTTCAGATCGGTGAAACCAAATACGGCCGACCGATCTTGGTGCGCGCCTATGACCCCGACATGAGCTTTGCCGCCGCGGTCAAGCTGCTGCTGGTCAGCTTCGATTCGACCGCCAAGGCCAACCTGTCCGTCGGCCTGCCAATCGACATGCAACTTTACGAAACCGACACCTACAACGTCGGCACAACCCGCCGGATCCAGGCATCAGACCCCTATTTCCGCGAAATCTCGCTCGGCTGGGGCGATGCGCTGAAACGAGCGTTCGACGACCTGCCGGACATCGAACTTTGAACCAATGCTGGCGCGGGATTCCCTGGCGACGTATGCGATCGCCTTTTTTAATATGTCCCGCTCCTCCGTCACACGCGCCAGATCGCGCTTCAACCGCCTGATCTCATCGGCCTGGGCAGCGACCTCTTTGATCACCTTCGCGGGCCGCGAAAACAGCTTTTGCCAAGTGTAGATCGACTTCGTGCTGACCCCCAAACGCTCGGCCACTTCGCGCACCGGGCAGCCCCGATCCTCGACCTGCGCAACTGCATCGCGTTTGAGCTCGTCTGTGAATTTAGCTCCGGACATATTGTCCTCCTTGCTTCAAAAATTACCAAGCAGGGCGTCTACAAATCTAGGGGCTATTCACTTGTCTGCGTCGCGGCATGTTCCCTCCCAGTCCCTTTTTGAGACTGGAAGAGTGCCGCGACATCGCGAGTGACGACCACCGTCAGAGCCCGGGGCGAGCTGTCCCGGAATTAGTGAAATCCCTCTCCGGGACTTCCTGCAATCGCTGTCCCGAAATTACTAGATCCCTGTCCCGGAATTTCCGAAACCCGCAGTTTAGATTGTTTCGATCCCCAGATAATCTGGAATGACCCCACCAGATGCGTCTGGGGCGCCGATATTCGGGGCGACGATTTGGGCGCAGTCACACCACCGGAAAAAAATGATGTGAGGGTCCTGTTTGGCTGTATGCTGGTCAACAGTGCATCAGCGTCGCCGTCATGAGGCATATGGCCTCGCAGGCAAGGCGCAGCGAATGAGGTGAGAACATGGACATTGTTCCGGCGACTGTCAGGTGGCTTCCAAGCCTCGCTGCCGTGAAGGCACTCCTGCTTGGTGTCTTCCTCGTCGCAGCCTCGCCTGCAGCGGCAACGCAGGAATACATCCTGCCCACACTGTTCGATGTGACTGGCGTTGCAGCCAATGACGTGCTGAATATCCGGTCGGCCCCGAACGCCAGTGCTCCGATCATCGGAACGCTCTCGCCTCAGGCGCGCGATGTCGAGGTGGTGGGCTCTGATGCAACCGGCCGTTGGGCACGCATCAACACGGGCGAGCAGAGCGGCTGGGCCGCGCTACGCTTCCTCGCCTATCAGGTCGACATCTGGACCCCCGACACACTGCCTCCAACCCTGCATTGCCTTGGCAACGAGCCATTCTGGTCGTTCCGGCCAAGGGGCGACCTGGTGGTCTTCTCGACGCCGGAGGTGCCAGAAAGTGTGATGCGGCTTCAGCAAGTGCTGACGACAGGGATGTTCCGGGACCCCCGTCGATCGGTTTCGGCGCAGGATGACTCCCGCCGCATGACCGCGGTCATTGTGCCCATGGAATGTTCGGATGGGATGTCCGACCGGGCCTATGGGCTTGATGTCACCGTGGTTCTGGAGGGCAGTGGTCAGCCGCAGATGCTCACCGGCTGTTGTTCCATCGCCCCGCAATAGTGGACGCAGCGTGGCAAGGTAATTAAAACCGCCCTCTTCGACTGAACGGCGTCCATTCCTATGCGGCAGCTCGGTATTTGAGCCCAAGGGCAATCACTGGACCACTTTTGACAGGCCATGCGCCAAATACGACGAACAAGTGGACCAATGAGTCGAAGCGATGATGATGCGTTTGGCGCTGACCCCTTCTTTCGGAGCGTCACCGCCGACACGAACGGGGCAGAAAGGTGGATTTAAACGAGACGCTATCAGGCAACCATCTGAAAAATATATATCTTTATAAAAGATGTGGTGCCGGTGGAGGGACTCGAACCCACACGTTGTTGCCAACGGGGGATTTTGAATCCCCTGCGTCTACCATTCCGCCACACCGGCCCGGTGCGACTGGCTGATTAGCTGGGCGCGGCGGCGGCGTCAACGCCCCCGCGTCATAACTGATCGGCCGAAAACGTGTCGCAGCGGGTCAGATCGCCGCTCTCGTAACCGCGCTGGAACCAGCGCTGACGTTGCGCCGATGTGCCGTGCGTAAAGGTGTGCGGCTGCACCGTCCGACCGGCGTTGCGTTGCAGGGTGTCGTCGCCGATCTGCTTGGCGGCGTTCATCGCCTCCGTGATGTCGCCGGGTTCCAGGCTGCCGAACTTGTCCTGCGCCTGCGCCGCCCAAATCCCGGCATAGCAATCAGCCTGAAGTTCGATTCGCACCGATACCGCGTTGCCTTGTTCCGCCGACGATTGCCCGCGAATCTGATCGGCCTGACCAAGGATTCCCAACTGGTCCTGCACCGCATGACCAATCTCGTGCGCCACGACGTAAGCCTGGGCAAAATCGCCGTTGGCCCCCAGTTGCCGTTGCATCACCACGAAAAAGTCGGTGTCGAGGTACACCTGCTTGTCGCCTGGGCAATAGAACGGGCCACTGGTATCGGTTGCACCGCCACAGGCCGATTGGGTCGCACCCTTGAACAACACCAGCGTCGGCGGCACAAATGTCTGACCGACCTGGGTGCGGAAGACGTCTGTCCAGACGTCCTCGGTATCAGCCAGCGTGACAGAGACAAATTCGGCCGCGCGTTCATCCTGCGCGGTGATTTCCACCGGCCCGCTACTGCCGATGCTGCTGCCAGAGTCGATGAACCCACTGACGTCGACGCCGAAATACCAGCCCGCCAACAACAGCACGATGGCACCAACCCCGCCGATGCCGCCCGCCGATGCGGCACCGCTGCGTCGCCGGTCAGATATGTTACTGCTGCCACGCCGACCTTGCCATTTCATTGACGTGCCCTCCCCGATGACAAACGAGTGTAGGCGCCTGATGGTTCCACGCAAGGTTGACCGTGGCCCGCCGCCGTGGCCTAAGGGCCAAAACAACACCCGAGCATCCATGATCCGCCGCCTTTATAACTGGACCCTGTCGCTGGCCGACCATCGCTATGCGCTTTGGGCGCTGGCCATCGTCGCCTTCGTCGAATCGTCGTTTTTTCCAATTCCGCCTGACGTACTGATGATCCCGATGATTATTGCCCGCCCGTCCCGCGGCTTTTTCATCGCCGGGGTGGCGACCGTTGCGTCGGTCATGGGCGGTTTGCTGGGATATTACATTGGCTGGGGGCTGTTCGAGAGCCTCGGCCAGCCGATCCTCGATTTTTATGGCAAAGGCGCCGCATTCGACGATTTTGCCCAGCGGTTCAACGCCTATGGCGCATGGGCGGTGCTGATCGCCGGAGTCACACCTTTTCCCTTCAAGGTGGTCACGATTGCATCGGGAGCGACCGGCCTGTCGTTGCCGGTGTTCATCGTGTCAGCGATCATCGCCCGCGCCCTGCGGTTCTTTCTGGTCGCCGCCCTGCTGTGGAAATTCGGGCCCCCGATCCGCGATTTCATCGAACGCCGGCTGGGCTTGGTCTTTGCCGGGTTTTGCGTCATCCTGATCGGCGGATTTATTTTGGTGAAATACCTATGACCTCTCGATTCCTGATCCTTCTGGCGACCGCCGGGTCGGCGGCACTTCTCGGCGGCGCATTCATTTTTCAGGCAATGGGCTATCCGCCCTGCACGATGTGTCTTTGGCAACGCTGGCCGCACGCGGTGGCGATCCTGATCGGGTTTGCCGCGCTGACCTTTGGCAACCGGGCGCTGGCATGGCTAGGTGCATTGGCCGCGCTGACGACGTCTGCCATCGGGTTCTACCATGCCGGGGTCGAACAGAAATGGTGGCTGGGGCCGTCGACCTGCACCGGCAGCGGCGCGATCACCGGTGATCTGCTGTCGACCGACACGCCGAGACTGGTGATGTGCGACGTCATCAGTTGGCAGATGTTCGGCCTGTCGATGGCGGCGTGGAACGCGCTGTTCTCGCTGATCCTCGTCGGGGTCTGGATCATGGCGGCCCGGCGGACGTGATAGCCCCGCTTGTGACCACCGGGTTTCCGGTTGATAGTCGGCCCATGACACACACCCATTGCATCCTGATCGGCGCCCCGGTGGATTGCGGCAAGCGTCGTCGCGGTTGCCTGATGGGGCCCGACGCCTTTCGCACCGCAGGTCTGGCACAGGCGATCACCGCACTCGGCCACACGGTCACCGACATGGGCAACCTCGCCCCGGCACACGTCACGGTGGGCGAACCCCAGAACCCGCTGGTTTACGCGCTGGCGGAAAATGTTGGCTGGACGCAAACGCTGACACATGTCGCGCAAGAGGCCGCCCCCCAGGGTCTGCCGATCTTCATGGGCGGGGACCATGCCCTGTCGCTCGGTTCCGTCGCCGGAATGGCGGCCCATGCAAAATCGGTCGGCCGCCCCCTGTTCGTGCTTTGGGTCGATGCCCATTCCGATTTCCACACCCCCGTGACGACCGACAGCGGCAACCTGCACGGAACCCCGGTCGCTTATGTCACCGGGCGCGCAGGGTTCGAGGATTTTCCGCCCCTGTCCGCCGTCGTCCCGACCGAAAACGTCGCAATGATTGGTCTGCGGTCAGTCGATGATGCGGAACGGGCGGCACTTGGCAGCCTTGATGTCACGCTGATCGACATGCGGATGATCGACGAGGTGGGGATTCGTGCGCCGCTGGCCGAATTCCTCGACCGGGTCGAAGCGGCAAACGGAATGCTGCATGTCTCGCTCGATGTCGACTTTCTGGACCCATCGGTCGCGCCCGCTGTCGGCACGACAGTTCCGGGCGGGGCGACGGTGCGCGAGGGTCATCTGGTGATGGAAATGCTGAACGATTACGGCCTCGTTTGCTCGCTCGACCTTGTCGAACTGAATCCCTTTCTGGATGACCGGGGCAAGACTGCGAGCCTGATGGTCGATCTCACCGCATCCCTCTTGGGGCGCAAGGTGTTCGACCGCCCGACGCGCAGTTTCGCATGACGCCGCCCGGAAAAAAGGCGCTCGTCCCGTTCGTGTCGGTGCAGCACATGATGCAACTCGTGCATCATATCGGGGTCGAAACAATGCTGCGGGAACTGGCCGACGAAATAGAGGCTGATTTTCTGCGGTGGGAGAAGTTCGACAAAACACCCCGACTCGCGTCGCATTCCGATGTCGGCGTGATCGAACTGATGCCGACGTCTGACGGCGATCTTTACGGATTCAAGTACGTCAACGGCCATCCCAAGAACATGAAGGAGGGGCTGCAAACGGTTACGGCCTTTGGACTTCTAGCGGATGTTCACAACGGCTATCCGGTGCTGCTATCGGAAATGACCTTGCTGACGGCGCTGCGGACAGCGGCGATGTCGGCGCTGGCGGCCAAACACCTGATGCCTGCAGGGGCCACGACGATGGCGGTGATTGGCAATGGGGCGCAGTCCGAATTCCAGTGTCTGGCGTTCAAGGCGGTCTGCGGGATCACGACCGTGCGGTTATATGACATCGACGCTGCCGCAACCGGCAAGGCGGCGCGCAATCTGGCCGGTCAGGGTTTGCGCGTTGTCGCCTGCACCACGCCCGAGGATGCGATCACGGGAGCCCAGATCATCACAACCGTGACGGCGGACAAGAAGAACCAGACGATCCTGACCGATAACATGGTTGGCACTAGTGTCCACATCAACGCCATTGGCGGCGATTGTCCGGGCAAGACGGAACTGCACCGCGATATCCTGCTACGGTCGTCGATTTTCGTCGAATTCCCTGAGCAGACCCGGATCGAGGGTGAAATTCAGCAATTGGCCCCCGATCATCCTGTCACGGAACTGTGGCAGGTGATAAACGGCGCGGCCACCGGGCGGGTTGATGCGCAGCAGATCACGCTTTTCGATTCAGTCGGGTTCGCGATCGAGGATTTCAGCGCCCTGCGCTATGTGCGCGACCGGATCGTCGGGACATCATTTTTTACGCAACTTGACATGCTGGCAGACCCTGACGACCCGCGCGACCTGTTCGGCATGCTGCAACGCAGCCTAGTGTAGCACGATTCCGCGCCCGGCGTCGTATTCACCGACCACATGCCGCCACGCCCCCGGCCCGATCATCCGCCGGTGAATGAACTGCACCGAATGCAGCTGTCCGTCGATCTGATCACGCCAGAATGCGATAAAGCCCAGCAGTTTGTCGTGGTCGGGGGCAAGGTCGTAGTCCTGCCAGATAAAGGTGTTCAGCACATGCGGATGGTCAGGCATGTGATAATACATCTGCGCCGTAGTCAGGCCATAGCCCTTGAGCATCAGTTCGGTGTCAGTCGTCATTGTCGCTGCCTCGCGTGGGGTGTGTCGGCCTGCCTTGATCGCATCCCAGCACAGACAGATTAAAAGTCAATGAAAACAGATTGCTGGCACTCCCCCATACTGGCTGCCAGACCTTTTGGTCACACGGCATTGCACCCCATATCATGGGTCTGATATAGCTTCCGCGACCAGATACAGCCGCCCGGCGGCAGACAGGCGAACGACATGAGCGACACCCCCGAAGCCCCTGAGGACAAGGACGAAAAGCCGGTTTATCGCGGCCCCGCTGTGACCATCGAACACGAGCTGAAAACGTCATACCTCGACTATGCGATGTCGGTGATCGTCAGCCGGGCTATCCCTGACCTGCGCGACGGGCTAAAGCCGGTGCATCGGCGCATCCTCTATGCGATGCACGAAACCAACAACACTTACGACAAACCCTACCGCAAATCGTCGCGTCCCGTGGCCGAGGCGATGGGCAAATACCACCCGCACGGCGACTCTGCGATCTATGACGCGCTGGTGCGGATGGCGCAGGATTTCTCGATGTCCCTGGTCCTGCTCGACGGTCAGGGCAACTTTGGCTCGATGGATGGCGACAAGGCGGCCGCCTATCGTTACACCGAAGTTCGGATGAAAAAGGTCGCGCAATATCTGCTCGACGACATCGACAAGGACACCGTCGACTTTCAGGACAACTATGACGGCAAGGACCGCGAGCCGACCGTCCTGCCAGCCCGGTTTCCCAACATGCTGGTCAATGGTGCCGGCGGGATCGCCGTCGGCATGGCGACCAACATCCCGCCGCATAATCTGGGCGAAGTGATCGACGCGACCCTCGCGCTGGTCGACAACCCCGACCTGACCAGCGAAGACCTGATCGAATTCATTCCCGGCCCCGATTTCCCCACTGGCGGCATCATGCTGGGCCGGTCCGGTGCGCGCAAAGCCTACCTTGAAGGGCGCGGGTCGGTCATCATCCGCTGCAAGACCCATATCGAGGAAATCCGCAAGGACCGCTGGGCCATCATCATCGACCAGATCCCCTATCAGGTGAACAAGATGGTGATGATTGAACGGATCGCCGAGGCCGCCCGCGAAAAGCGGATCGAGGGGATTGCCCATGTTCAGGACGAATCCGACCGCAATGGTGTGCGCGTCGTCGTCGAACTGAAACGCGACGCCACCGCCGAGGTGGTGCTGAACCAGTTGTTCCGGTTCACCCCGATGCAGACCTATTTCGGCTGCAACATGCTGGCACTGAACGGCGGGCGTCCGGAAACGCTCACCCTGCGGCGGTTTCTCACCGCGTTCATCGATTTTCGCGAAGACGTCGTCGCCCGGCGCACCGCGTTCGAATTGCGCAAGGCGCGCGAGCGCAGTCATATCCTGTGCGGTCTGGCGGTCGCCGTCACCAACATCGACGAAATCGTCGCCACGATCCGCAAATCCGCCGACGCCGCCGAAGCCCGCGAGAGCCTGATGACTCGTCGCTGGCCGGCCCAGCCGATACTCGAATACATCGCCCTCATCGACGATCCGACCCACACCGCCAACCCCGACGGCACCTATAACCTGTCCGACACGCAAGCCCGTGCGATTCTGGAACTGCGGCTGCAACGCCTGACCCAGATCGGCGTCAAGGAAGTCACCGACGAACTGCGCGACCTGGCCGGCAAGATCACGGAGTACCTAGAAATTCTGGGTAGCCGCGAGCGGATCATGGGGATCATCGCCGCCGAACTGCGCGAGGTCCGCGACCTGTTTGCCGTGCCGCGCCGCACCGCCATTGTCGACTGGTCGGGCGACATGGAGGACGAGGATCTGATCGAGCGCGAGGATATGGTCGTGACCGTAACCCAGGGCGGCTACATCAAGCGCACCGCCCTGACCGATTTCCGCGCCCAGAGGCGCGGCGGCAAGGGCGTCGGGTCGATGGCAACCAAGGAAGAGGATGCCGTGACGACCCTTTTCGTCGCCAATACCCACACACAGCTGTTGTTCTTCACCACCGACGGGATGGTTTACAAGCTGAAAACCTGGCGTCTGCCTATGGGGTCGCGCACCGCCAAGGGCAAGGCGATCGTCAACATCCTGCCAATTCCCGGCGGCGTCAGCATCGCGGCAATGATGCCGGTCGATCGGCCCGAAGAAGAATGGGACGCCCTGCAGATCGTGTTCGCCACATCTGCCGGCACCGTGCGGCGCAACGCCCTGTCGGATTTCACCAATGTGATGCGCAATGGCAAGATCGCGATGAAGTTCGAGGACGAACATGCGGGCACCCGCCTTATCAACGCGCGTATCTGTTCGCCGGATGACGATGTCATGCTGGTCACGGATTCCGGCCGCGCGATCCGTTTCCCGTCGACCGACGTGCGCGTCTTCAACAGCCGCGCATCAGTGGGTGTGCGTGGCATTCGCCTGCGCGGCGACGACCGCGTGGTGTCGATGGCGGTGATCCGGCATTTCGACGCGAGTGCGGAAGAACGCGCCGGATACCTCAGGATGCGCCGGGCCATGGCCGGACTGACTGACGAGGCAGAGGCCGATGACGACGATGAAGCCGTCGCGGGCGCGATCAGCACCGAACGCTATGCCGAAATGTCGGCGGCCGAAAACCTGATGCTGACAATTACATCAAAAGGATCGGGTAAACTCAGCTCCAGCCACGATTATCCGGTGCGCGGGCGCGGTGGCATGGGGGTCATCGCGATGGACAAGGCGATGCGTGGCGGTACCATCGTGTCGGCCTTTCCCGTCGATATGGGCGACCAGATCATGCTCGTCACGTCTGCCGGCCAGTCGATCAGGGTGCCGATCGAGGGCATCTCGTTCCGCTCGCGCAGCGCCGGGGGGGTCAAGGTGTTCGATACAGCCAAGGGCGAGGAAGTGGTCAGCGTGGCGTGGATTGCCGAGGCCGAAGACGAACCCGATGCGTGACTTCTGTGCAATATCGCCCGCGGCATGTTGTTTTTTGCAGTATATCTCTGAATGACTGCACAGGTTAATATGACGCTATCGCCGCATACCGGCAGCAAAACAGGACGACACCCATGACCAACACTTCGCTTGCCACCCTGATCGCGCGGGTTCTGCTCTCCGCCCTCTTTATCGTTGCCGGGCTCGGAAAGCTGTCCGATGTCGCCGGGTTCACCGGCTACATGACATCGGGCGGCGTCCCGGCCTTTCTCGCCTGGCCCGTGATCGCGCTGGAGGTTCTGGGCGGCATCGCCGTTCTGATCGGTTTCAAGACCCGGATCGCGGCGCTGGCCTTGGCCGGGTTCGCCCTGCTGTCGGCCATGCTGTTCCATTTTGTGCCCGCCGACCAGATGCAGATGACCATGTTCTTCAAAAACCTCGGGCTTGCCGGCGGTTTGATCATGATCGCCGCGTACGGGGCCGGTGCCTATTCGCTCGACGCCCGGATGGGCGGCGCGGCGCGGATCGCCTGATCCCGTGATCGGGGTGGCCTGTGGGCTGCCCCTTTTCTTTGCGGCCTGGCAGGGCTACATCGGCCCGGTGACCAACACTCTGAACATAATCGGCGGCGGTATGGCCGGATCCGAGGCCGCGTGGCAAGCCGCGCAGGCGGGCGTCTCGGTGGTCATTCACGAGATGCGGCCCAAGGTCGCCACCTTTGCGCACCGCACCGGTAACCTTGCCGAAATGGTCTGTTCCAACTCATTCCGGTCGGACGACAGCGAACAGAACGCGGTCGGATTGCTGCACTGGGAAATGCGGGCAGCTGGCGGGATCATCATGCAGATGGCGGCGCAGCACCGGCTGCCGGCGGGCGGCGCGCTGGCAGTTGACCGTGATCCATTTTCCGAAAGCGTCACCGCCGCTTTGCTGGCACACCCGTTGATTTCCGTTTCATATGAAGAGATTACGGTCCTGCCTGAAAGCGGTCACTGGATCATCGCCACCGGCCCCCTGACCTCGGCGGGTCTGGGCGACGCGATCCGTGCCGAAACCGGGGCTGACGCCTTGGCGTTCTTCGATGCCATCGCGCCCATCGTTTATTTCGATTCCGTCGACATGAACGTCGCCTGGATGCAATCGCGCTATGACAAGGGCGAAACCGAGGCCGAGCAGACGGCCTATCTGAATTGCCCCATGGATAAAGCGACTTACGAGGCGTTCATCGACGCTTTGCTGGCTGCCGACAAAACGGTTTTCCACGAAGGCGAAATTGCAGGCTATTTCGACGGTTGCCTGCCTATCGAAGTGATGGCGGAACGTGGCCGAGAAACCCTGCGTTTCGGACCGATGAAGCCCGTCGGCCTGACCAATGCCCACGATCCGGCGACGAAGGCCTATGCGGTCGTCCAACTGCGTCGCGACAACGCGCTGGGGACGCTGTACAACGTCGTCGGCTTTCAGACAAAGATGAAATATGGGGCCCAAGCATCTGTTTTCAGGATGATTCCGGGGCTTGAGAACGCCGAATTCGCGCGTCTTGGCGGAATCCACCGCAACACCTTCATCAATGCACCGACCCTTCTGGATGACCAGATGCGGCTGCGCTCACGCCCCAACATCCGCTTTGCCGGGCAGATTACCGGCGTTGAAGGCTATGTTGAAAGCGCCGCAATGGGACTTTTGGCCGGGCGTATGGCTGTCGCCGAAATGACCGGGTGCAGGCTGGCGCAGGTGCCGCCGACGACTGCGATGGGCGCGCTGATCCACCACATCACCGGCGGGGCCGAGGCCAAGACATTCCAGCCGATGAATGTCAATTTTGGCCTGTTCCCGCCTCTCGACGGGGTCAAAGGCGGGCGGCGGGGTCGCAAGGACCGTTACAAGGGCTATACTGACCGCGCTAAAGCCGATTGGGCGTCATGGCTGGCGGCATCCCCCTTGGACGCCGACCGGGCCGACGCGCTGGCCTGAGCGTGGCAATCAAGACGATGAATACCCAGCAATGTAACCCACATGGCGTCGCCGAAATGCGGGAGATCGATGCCGGCTGGGCCAAGGATTTTGACGCCGACGTTCATGCCGCGCGATATGCAATACCGACGGCGACAGCTCTGGCAGAATTTGCTGCGCCATGATCACCCGTTTTGCCCCGTCGCCCACCGGGCCCCTGCATCTGGGACATGCCTATTCGGCGATACTGGCGCATGACATGGCGATGGCCGCAAAAGGTAAATTTCTCTTGCGGATCGAGGATATCGACCTGTCCCGCGCCCGCCCGGAGTGGGAGACGCAGATTTACGACGACCTCCGCTGGCTGGGGCTCAGGTGGGCGACACCCGTCATGCGTCAGTCCGATCAGATGGACCGCTATCGCGCCACAACGGATCAGCTTTTTCGCGACGGTTTCCTGTATCCCTGCCAGTGCACCCGCGCCGACATCGCCGCCGCAGCCGCCGCGCCGCAAGAGGGTGTGCCCGCCTTTGGTCCCGACGGTCGGATCTATCCGGGCACCTGCCACACACCGTCTGATGCCCGCGCTGCCCTTCCGGTCCCGAACGACGCCGCCTTGCGACTGGATCTGGGTCGCTTGCGGCGCTTGTTCGACGACCCAAAGGGGTTGTGGCTTACAGAAACCGGTTCCGGGCCGAAGGGCGAGACCGGAACGATCCGATTCACCTTGGCCAACCTTGCCTGCGAGGTCGGCGATGTCGTGCTGGCGCGACGGGACATGGGGACGTCCTATCACCTGTCAGTCGTGCTGGATGACGCCGCGCAGGGCATCACCCATGTTGTGCGCGGCGCGGATCTGTACGAGGCGACGAAAATCCACGTTGTCTTGCAACATCTGCTGGGCCTGCCGACGCCGATTTACCACCACCACCGACTGATCCGCGACGATGCGGGCAAGCGCCTAGCCAAACGAGACGATGCACG
Source organism: Rhodobacterales bacterium (assembly GCA_038251315.1). Lineage (GTDB taxonomy): Bacteria > Pseudomonadota > Alphaproteobacteria > Rhodobacterales > Rhodobacteraceae > JBBKXP01. The sequence goes on from JBBSBK010000013.1 coordinate 17,387, forward strand.
CGCCTTGTCGAAATACCGCGCTGAAGGCGCGACCGCCGACAATATCAGGCGGATGGTCGGACTTTAGCTGACGGGCGTGAAGAAACAGCTCTGTGCGCCGGTATGACATGCCGGGCCGGTCTGGTTGAGGCGCACCAGCAGGCAGTCGGCATCGCAATCGACCCGCATTTCGACCAGTGCCTGGGTGTTGCCGCTGGTGGCCCCCTTGACCCAGAGTTCACGGCGCGAGCGCGACCAGTAGGTCACGCGGCCCGTCGCCAGCGTCTGCGCCACCGCGTCGGCGTTCATCCACGCCAGCATCAGCACCTCGCCCGTGGTCGCATCCTGCGCGATCGCGGGAATCAGACCGGCATCGTTGAAGGCCAGACTGGCGGGATCGAAGGTCATCGTGGATTTCCCTTTGGCATTGTCGCCAACGGCGCCTATCTAACGGTGACAACGACAAAGGGCAAACGGCGTGAGCGCGGAAACCGATCTTTTCAAGTTGTATTCGGCCCGCATTCTGGCTTTGGCCGCCGACATGCCGCGCACCGGGCGGCTGTCGAACCCCGACGGCACGGCGCGCAAACGTGCGCCACTTTGCGGGTCGACGGTGACGGTCGACGTCACTTTGCGCGACGGCGTGATTGCGGACTACGGGCAGGATGTGAAAGCCTGCGCGTTGGGCCAGGCGGCGGCGTCTGTCATCGGGGCCAATATCCTCGGGCGAACCCCGGCCGAGGTGCAGCGCGGCCGTGATGAACTGGCCGCGATGCTGGAAAATGGCGGCCCTGCCCCCAGCCCCCCGTTCGACGGACTGGCGGTTCTGGAGGCCGCGCGGGATTACAAGAACCGCCACGCCTCGATCCTGCTGGCCTTCGATGCGACGCTCGAAGCGCTGCAAAAAACTCTAGCCACCCGCAGCGCATAAAAAAACCGCCGCGCATCCGGGGGGATGGCGGCGGCAGGTTTGCGTGCTTGCGTGGGACCCGGATCGTCCAAGCGAAGGCGGCAAACCTTCGTTTTCGGGACTAAAGACAGGCAGTGTTCAGTCGATCATCGCGTGTTTGGGACAGGGCGACGGGCGGACGAGCGGCGCAAGACGCTGGGCAGTGACGATCTAAACGAAAGATGGGAGCGATAGGGCGGCAAACAGCATTGCCATCAAAGACAGTGCGCCAAGGACATCGGCCAAAAGCGTGTCGGGCGACCTTGTCAGTGCGGATTTGATTTGCTGGGCCATGCTCGTGCTCCTCAATGCTCGTTTGTTGCCTCTTTGTTCTCACATGGTTAACGATATGTAAAGAACTTTTTGAGAACATTTGCGAACATCGTGATCGGCGCAGCTTAACCTACTGATATCAAACGAATCGCCTTGTCCTGTTCCATCAGCCACAGCAGCACCCGCGCCGCCTTGCCCCGGTCGGATGTCAGCCCCGGATCGTCGGCCAGCAGCTTGCGCGCGTCGGTCTGCGCCGTCGCCATCAGACCGGCCTGCCGTTCCAGATCGGCGATGCGGAACCGGGGCAGCCCGGACTGCGCGGTGCCGATCACGTCGCCCGCACCGCGCATCGCCAGATCTTCCTCGGAAATGCGGAACCCGTCCTCGGTCTCGCGCAGGATCTCGAGCCTGCGGCGACCGCTTTCGGTCAGGGGCGTCTGATAGAGCAGCAGGCAGGTCGATGCGGCCGCCCCGCGCCCGACCCTGCCGCGCAACTGGTGCAACTGCGCCAGCCCGAACGATTCGGCGCGTTCGATTACCATGATGCTGGCGTTGGGGACGTTTACGCCGACCTCGATTACCGTCGTCGCCACGAGCACCTTTGTCACGCCCGCGACGAACCGCGCCATCGCCGCGTCCTTGTCGGCGGCCGGCAACTGGCCGTGGACCAGCCCGACCACCCCCTCACCCAATGCGGCGCGAAGCCGTTTGAACCGATCCTCGGCGGCGGTCATGTCACTGACCTCGGATTCCTCGACCAGCGGGCAGACCCAATAGGCCTGCTTACCCTCGGCGACAGCAATCCGCAGTTTCCCCACCACCTCGTCGATCCGCGCCGTGCTGACTAGCGCGGTCTGCACCGGGGTGCGGCCGGGTGGCTTTTCGTCCAGCACGCTGACGTCCATATCGCCGTATTGGGCCAAGGCCAGCGATCGCGGGATCGGCGTCGCCGTCATCACCAGAACGTCAGCCGCCTGTCCCTTGGCCCCCAGTTCCATCCGCTGACTGACGCCGAACCGGTGCTGTTCGTCGATCACGGCAAGGCGCAGATCGTGGAATGCGACGCCTTTCTGGAAAACCGCATGCGTGCCAACCAGAATCTGGATGTCGCCACGCGCCAGTGCTACCATCTTGGCATCGCGCTCGGCCCCCTTGTCGCGACCGGTCAGCAGGTCGAGCACGACGCCCGCCGTTTCGGCCAACGGGCGCAGCCCGGTCAGGTGCTGGCGCGCCAGGATTTCGGTCGGAGCCATCAGCACCGCCTGCCCGCCCGCTTCGACTGCGGTCAACAGCGCCTGCAGCGCGACCAGCGTCTTGCCCGACCCCACATCGCCCTGAAGCAGGCGGTTCATCCGGGTCGGGGCGGCCATGTCGGCAGCGATTTCGGCACCCGCGCGGGTCTGGGCGGCGGTCGGTCGATAGGGGAGCGCGGCCAGAACCTTGCCCCACAGTCGCCCGTCGCCCCGGCTTGGCCGCCCCTTGCCACGCCGCGCGGTGGCGCGGGCCAGCGCCAGGGTCAGTTGATGTGCCAGCAGTTCGTCATAGGCGAGTCGGGCGCGGGCGGGGTCGTGCGGGCTGAGGTCCACTGTGCTTTCGGGGGCATGGGCGTGGGTCAGGGCAGCGTGCCAGTCCGGCCAGCCCTCGCGCGTCCGAAGGACCGGGTCGATCCATTCGCTCAGTTTCGGCGCAAGGTCCAGCGCTGACCGCGATGCTTTGAACATCATCTTCTGACTGATCCCGGCGGTCAGCGGATAGACCGGTTCAAAGACCGGCAGATCATCGGCCTCGGCCAAGGTGACCATGTGATCGGGGTGGACCATTTGGGCAATGCCGTCAAACAGTTCGATCTTGCCGCTCACCACCCGACGCTGGCCGGTCGGCAACTGCTTTCGCAGGAAATCACCACGGGCATGAAAAAACACGAGTTGAAAGCTGGTTTCGGCATCTTGCACCGTGACGCGATAGGGACGGTTGCGCGTCGCTGCCGGATGATGTTGGCCGATCGTGACCTCGACCGTGACCGTGGCGGGGGCGACCACCTCGCGGATCGACGCGCGGCGGCGGCGGTCGACTCCGGAGGTGGGCAGCGTAAACAATATGTCACGCGGCTTGGCGATGCCCGCTTCGGTCAGCAGATGCGCGGTTTTCGGGCCGATCCCGTCAAGCCCCTGCAAGTCGGCGAACAACGGAAACAGGATTTCGGGCCGTCCGCTCATAGGCCTGCGATCAGGGCCAGCCAGCCGTCTTCGTCAATCGTTTCGACCCCCAGTTGCGCCGCCTTTGTCGCCTTTGATCCGGCCCCCGGCCCAGCGATCAACAGATCGGTTTTGGCGCTGACCGAACCCGCGACCTTCGCCCCCAACGCCTCGGCCCGCGCCTTGGCCTCGGCGCGGGTCATTTTTTCTAGGGTTCCGGTGAAGACAACCGTCTTGCCCGAGACCGGATTGTCGGTGGCCGCACGGGCGACGGCGGGCTGTACCGTCAGTTGTGCGACAAGGCGGTCGATCGACGCGCGTTCGACGGGTTGGTGGAACGTGGTCACCACCGAGGTCGCCATGACCGCGCCGACCCCGTCGATATTCGTCAATTCCCCCCAGGCGTCGCCACCGCCGGTCTCGGCGGCGTCCATCGCGGTGATGAAAGAGTCCCAGGTGCCGTAGTGGTTCGCGAGGGTGGCCGACCCGGTCTCGCCCAAGTGCCGGACCCCAAGCGAAAAAAGCAGGCGCGAGAGCGGTATTTCTCGTCTGTCATCAATGGCTTGGAACAACTTCCTGACGCTGGTCGCACCAAACCCATCGCGGCTGGCCAGTTTGGGACCGTTGGCGGCATCCCGCGCAGCCAGGGTGAATATGTCAGCCGGTTCGCGGACTGGCAGGTCCGGGTCGGCGTAGAACATCTCGATCTGTTTCGCGCCCAGTCCTTCGATGTCGAACGCCGCACGACTGACGAAATGCTTGAGCTTCTCTACCGCCTGCGCCGGGCATATCATCCCGCCGGTGCAGCGGCGGATCGCATCACCGTCCTCGCGCAGCGCGTCCGAGCCGCAAATCGGGCATTTCACCGGAAACACATATTTTTCAGCGCCTTGCGGTCGCTTGTTCAGGTCGATCTCGGCAACTTTCGGGATCACGTCACCGGCCCGGTAAACCTGCACCCAATCGCCGACCCGAATATCCTTGCCGCCACGGATCGCCTGCCCGTCGCCGCCGCGCCCGGCGATGTAATCTTCGTTGTGCAGGGTTGCGTTGCTGACCACGACGCCGCCGACCGTGACCGGACGCAGCCGCGCGACAGGCGACAGCGCCCCGGTGCGCCCGACCTGAATGTCGATCGATTCAAGCCACGTCCAGGCCAGTTCGGCGGGGAATTTGTGCGCGATAGCCCAACGCGGCGTGGTCGAACGGAACCCGAGGCGTCGTTGCAGGCCAAGGTCGTTCACCTTGTAAACAACGCCGTCGATGTCGTAGCCAAGCGTCGCGCGTTGAGTTTCGATCAGCCGGTAGTGGTCCAGCATCGCCGCCGGACCGTCGCAAAGCCCAGATAGCGGGTTAGTCTGAAAGCCTAGACTGGCGAGCCGCTTGATCGCGCCCATCTGGGTGTCGGCCAGCGGGGCCGAAATTTGCCCCCAGGCATAGGCAAAGAACCGCAGTGGGCGCGATGCAGTGATCGTCGGATCAAGCTGGCGCAGGCTGCCGGCGGCGGCATTGCGCGGGTTGGCAAAGGTCTTGGCGCCAAGGCCGGATTGGCGGGCGTTGAGGGCAGCGAAATCATCGTGGCTCATGTAAACCTCGCCGCGCACCTCGAGCACGGCAGGGGCATCGGTCAGCGTCGCGGGAATATCGCCAATCGTGCGCGCGTTGGCGGTGACATCTTCGCCGGTCGCGCCATCGCCACGGGTGGCCGCCCGAAAAAGCGCGCCGTCTTCATAGCGCAGCGACAGGGAAAGGCCGTCGATCTTGGGTTCAGCGGTGTAGGTCAGAACCGCGTCATCCAGCCCGAGATATTTGCGCACCCGTTGATCGAATTCCACGACCTCGTCATCGTCGAAAGCATTGCCAAGCGACAGCATCGGCACGGCGTGCGCCATCTTGGCAAACCCGGCGCCCAAAGCCGCACCGACCTGGTCGCTGGGGCTGTCGGCGCGTTTGATGTCTGGAAACCGCGCTTCGATTTCAGCGTTGCGGCGACGCAAGGCGTCGAACGCGGCATCGTCGATCTCGGGGGCGTCGGCGGTGTGATAGGCCGCGTTGGCGGCGGCAATCACTGCCGCCAGCCGCGCCAGTTCGACCCGCGCCAGATCGACGGACAGATCGTCGACCGCGACATTTGCCGCCATGTCGGCTTGCGTGGAAACCACCGGATGCCACCCCCGTCTGCGGCGTGATTGCTGGCTCCAAGTCTTAGGCGGCGCACCGACCTACGTCCAGCCTGCCGCTTCTGTCGGCGCTCGGCAGTTTCGGGCCTGCTGACATCCGACCGACAACCGCTGCCAGACAAAAGCCTGACGCCGCCAGTGCCTTGTCAGGCACCGACTGCCAATCTTTCACTCCCTCGAACGGGCTGCGGATCGCGCAGCACGTAGCCCCGGCCCCAGACCGTTTCGATGTGATTGTCGCCGCCCGTCGCCACGCTGAGCTTCTTGCGCAGCTTGCAGATGAAGACGTCGATGATCTTGAGTTCCGGTTCGTCCATTCCGCCATACAGGTGGTTGAGGAACATTTCCTTGGTCAGCGTCGTGCCCTTGCGCAACGACAGCAGTTCAAGCATCTGATATTCCTTGCCGGTCAGATGCACCGGGGTGCCGCCGACATCAACCGTCTTGGCGTCCAGATTGACGGCGATGGTCCCGGTCCTGATGACCGATTGCGCGTGTCCCTTGGAGCGGCGGATGATCGCATGGATGCGGGCAACCAGTTCTTCGCGATGAAAAGGCTTGGTCAGGTAATCGTCGGCCCCGAAACCGAACCCCCTGAGTTTGCTTTCGGTGCCGTCATCGCCGGAAAGAATCAGGATCGGCGTATCAATGCGGGACAACCGCAACTGCCGCAACACTTCGTGGCCGTTCATGTCGGGCAAGTTTAGATCGAGCAGGATCAGATCATAATCGTAAAGTTTCGCAAGATCGATCCCTTCCTCGCCCAGGTCTGTGGCATAGACATTAAGGTTGGCATGGGTCAGCATCAGTTCGATGCTTTTCGAGGTTGTCGGGTCATCTTCTACCAGCAGTACGCGCATCTCAGGTCTCCAATCAAATCAGATTATTCAACATATGCGCCCAATGGTTAATCACCCGTTACCGTTAATGAGACCCTCGCAAAACATCCTATGGTTGTCTATACTTTTGTAACGCGGTCGCCTTCAACGCACCTTCGCCATGATCGATAACCGCCTGTTCCCAAGCGTTGAATTCATCCTCCGACAGCCCGTAGGTCTCCAGTGCGACCGCGCGTGACAGCAATCCTGCCGCCACCGCCCGCACCACTGCCGCCTTGCGCGAAGCGACCCAGCGGCGGGTGTCCTTGGGCGGCAGATCGGCCCGAGTCATGATGCGGCCATCGGGCAGAGTCACCGATCTGGGCCCGTCCACCTTGCGCAAATACATCGTTCTCACCCCTTCATGTATCATCCACCCCGGTCACAATGCCCTTGCGAGGTTTAACGGTGGATGAAACTGGACCTTGAGAGTGTGTTGCATTTTCCTATATTGCCTCGGACTTGCGTTGACCCCGGAGAGATGATGCCCCTTGACCCTTCCCTGAATTCGCTTGGCTTTGCCAAATCGCCTGCCGAGACGCGGGTGGTGGTGGCGATGTCTGGAGGGGTGGACAGTTCGGTTGTCGCGGCAATGCTGGCGGACGAGGGTTACGATGTCGTTGGCGTCACCCTACAACTCTATGACCATGGTGCGGCACTCGCTAAAAAGGGGGCATGTTGCGCCGGGCGCGATATCCACGATGCCCGCCGGGTGGCGGCGGATATGGGGTTTCCGCACTACGTTTTAGACTATGAAAACGTATTCCGAGACGCGGTTATTGACGAATTCGCCGACAGCTATCTGGCGGGGGCGACGCCAGTTCCCTGCATCCGCTGTAACGAACGGGTCAAGTTCACCGACCTGATGAACACGGCCCGCGATCTTGACGCCGATTGCATGGCCACCGGCCATTACATCCAGCGCAAGATGGGCGATCTTGGCCCGGAGTTGCACAGCGCGGCGGACGCGAACCGGGATCAGTCGTATTTTCTGTTCTCGACGACCCCGGGACAGCTTGATTATCTGCGCTTTCCCTTGGGCTATTTACGGTCCAAGGATGAAACCCGCGATCTTGCCCGCAGGTATGGGTTGGCGCTGGCCGACAAGCCCGACAGTCAGGACATCTGTTTCGTGCCCAACGGCAACTATGCCGCAGTGATCGAAAAACTGCGCCCCGGTGCGGCCGAACCGGGCGAGATCGTCGATACCGAAGGCCGCGTGCTGGGAAGCCATGACGGGGTGATCCATTACACCATCGGGCAGCGCCGGGGGCTTGGCATTGGCGGGCTGGCCGATCCACTCTACGTCGTGCGGCTCGATGTTGAGGCCCGCCGGGTCATCGTCGGCCCGAAATCGCTGCTGGCGACCCGCAGGGTGCCGCTGCGCGAAATCAACTGGCTGGGCGATGACGGGTTCGCCGCCATGGCGGAGCGCCATGTCGCGGTCAAGGTACGGTCGACCAGACCGCCCGTTCCGGCGTTGCTGCGACCCCTGTCGGCGACCGAGGCCGAGGTGGAATTGCTGGTTGCCGAGGAAGGTGTCTCGCCGGGGCAGGCCTGCGTGTTCTACGACCCCGAGGGCAGCCGCGTGCTGGGTGGCGGCTGGATCTGGCGGGGGCGCTAGGCGAAAAACCCTAGAGGTGGGTCAGGACCGACCGGGCGGCGCGCAAACCGGGGGGTTCCTGCCCTTGCCCCAGACGTTCCATCGTCAGGCGCATTGCCTGCGCCTGTCCGCCGGGGTTGGCAAGGACACCGATCAACGCCCTCGCAATCCGTTCCGGCTGACAATCGGCACCGATGAATTCCGGAATCGTGCGGCTTTCGCTGACCAGATTGACCAGTGTTACCGTATCGACCCGCAGTATCCGGGCGATGATCTGGCGGCTGAGCCAGGCCATATCGTAGGCGATCACCATCGGTGTCTCTGCTGCTGCAAGTTCAAGCGACACTGTGCCCGATGCCGCCAGCGCCACATCGGCGGCGGCAAAGGCGGCACGTTTGTCACGCAGATAAGTCTCCGACGTCGGCTCGAGGACGAGCGGATCGCCCGGCCAGTCGCGGGTCAGGTCGCGCACAAGTGCGGTCACGTTGGCGGTGGTCGGGATGACGACGCGCAGGCCTGAGTGGGCCACGGCGAAGGTGTGCAGCGCCTGACCAAAGGTCGCGGCAAGGCGCGTCACCTCGCCGCGCCGGGATCCGGGGAGGGTCAAGATCAACGGGCCTTGGCCCGTCCCGAGGGCAGTGGCGCGAAACGCCTTGGCTTCGGCCGCAGATGCCTGCGGTTCGGCGACGACCGGGTGCCCGACGAAATCGCAACTCATGCCCGCCGCCTGCATGTAGGGCGGCTCGAACGGCAACAGGGCGAGGACGTGGTCGATGTACCGCGCCATTTTCGCCGCCCGGCCCGGCCGCCATGCCCAGACCGTCGGTGCGACATAGTGGATCGTGCGCAGGTGGCTGGCTGCGCGCACCCTTTTGGCGACCCGCAGGCAGAAATCGGGGCTGTCGATGGTCAGCAGGACGTCGGGCGCTGTGTCCAGCACCGCCGCCGCCATCTGCGCGATCCGGGCCTTGAGGGCGCGGTATTTCGGCAGGATCTCGGCCAGACCCATGACGCTCAACTCATCCATCGGGAACCGGCTGATCAAACCTTCGGCCTGCATCAGCGGGCCACCGACACCGTCGAACGACACATCAGGTAGAAGCTGTTTCAGCCCCGCCATCAGGGCCGCACCCAGTTTGTCGCCCGACGCCTCGCCAGCGATCAGGAATACTTTCATGCCTCGCGCACCCAAAGGAACATGTCATTGGCGTCGAGGATACGCACGACCTGCGGTGCGTCCAGAACCATCACACCTCCGGCCGCAATAACGATGCCGTCCAGCCCCGCTTCGGCGGCGCGCATGGCCGTGTCGGGACCGATGGTCGGCAGGTCGACGCGACGATCCTGCGCGGGCTTCGGGGCCTTGAACAACAGGGCGTCCTGCCCCGGCAATCTGTCGTGCGGGCCGGTTTGGCCGGCCAGCCAGTCCGCCGCGCCACCGATTAGATCGCTGGCAAGATCGAAGGTCCATCGCAGCGGATCGCTCGCCATCGGAGTGGTTTCGCGGGGTTTGCAGAGTGCCGTCAGCATCGCATCCGTGCCGCCCCGCGCCTCGCGGGCCAAGACCCGCACATCGCGCACCACGCAGGCCTGACCCTGATCGGACCGACCCATGTCGGCAATCACGCCGACCGCGAAATGCGCATCGGCGCGGTGTCGCGCCTCTGGCTGGCGAATGGTCAAAATGCCAGCGGATTGCAGCAGGTCCGGCGCGATTGCGTCGGCGCCGATCGCCCGCAGGCCCGCGTCTTCGAGGATCGCGATGAAGATGCGCAACATGGCGTCGTCGCCCATTGCGAGGGCCGCCGACAGCCGACCCATCAACGGCAGGGTCGCGGCGTCGATCATGACGGTGTCGATCTGCGGTCGGCGCACCGCGCCAGCCATGCAAACCTCGGTGACATTCATCTCGCGCAACCGCTCCAGAAACGTGCCGAGGGTTTCAATGCGGAATGACAGGCGCCGCAGACCGTCCGGCAGTTCAGGCACAAACCCGGCCATTTCGCAGATCAAAACGGATCGGCCCGCCGCCCGCAACCGGTCGACCAGGATCCCCGGCAAATCCCCGGTTCCGGCGATCAGCGCCAGCGTTCCCGTTGGCGGGGGGGGCATCAGCCCGGGGTGAGAAAGTTGCGGTCGGTCCGCCCGAGGATGAAGTCGACCATTTGCTGCACATAGGCGCTGTCGGTTTCGGTGCCCAGACGCCGGGCGCGGTCCTGAAATGTGCCTTCGCCATCTTTCAACGATTGAAACGCGGCGCGTAAAGCGGTGATATCGGCGCGGTCCACGCCCTTGCGTTTCAGCCCGACCAGATTGAGACCGTCCAGCACGCCGCGCGGCCCCTGCACCAGCCCGTGCGGGATCACGTCGTTGGTGACCATCGTCAGCGCCCCGATGATCGCGCCCTGACCGATCCGCACCCACTGGTGGATGCCGCAGAGACCGCCGATGATCACGTCATCCTCGATCACGCAATGCCCGGCGACGGCGGAACTGTTAACTACGATCACCCTGTTGCCGACTTGGGCGTCATGCGCGATGTGACACCCGGCCATGAACAGGCAATCGTCGCCGACCTTGGTCAGGCCGCCGCCTCCGGCGGTACCGGTGTTGATCGTGACATGCTCGCGGATGCGGTTGTTGGCACCGATCCGCAGGCGGGTCTTTTCGCCGGCATACTTCAGGTCCTGAGGGATTTCGCCAATCACGGCAAAGGCAAAGATCGTGCAGCCCGATCCGATCCGGGTGTCGCCGGTGACGACGACATGGGATTTCAGTACGCAGTTTTCGCCCAAAACCACCCCGGCCCCGATCAGGCAGAACGGGCCGATCTGGCAGCCCTCGCCGATCTGCGCGCCGTCTTCGATCACGGCCGAAGGGTGAATGTCGGTCACGGCCGCAGGTCCATCATCGCAGTGAACTCGGCCTCTGCCGCCATTTCGCCACCAACCGAGGCGACGCCGGCAAAACGCCAGACCTTCCCGCCGGGTTTGCCGCGGGTCGTTCTGACGCGCATTTCCAGAACGTCGCCGGGCACCACCTTGCGGCGGAACTTGCAACCGTCGATTGCCATGAAGTAGATCAGCAGGTTGCCGTCGGTCAGGCCCATCGTCGCGCCGACCATCACGGCGGCAGTCTGGGCCATCGCCTCGACGATAGTGACGCCGGGCATGATCGGATTGCCGGGAAAGTGACCCTGAAAATGCGGCTCGTTCATCGTCACGTTCTTGATGCCGACGGCACTGGTGGTGCCGTCGATATCGCGGACCCGGTCGACCAGAAGGAACGGATAGCGATGCGGCAGGATCTTCTGGATCAACTGAATATCAGCGCTTGTGACAGGATCGGTCATGACGATCTTCCGTGGATTGATGTCGGCCACGCGGGGCCGGTTCGGAACTGACTAGCAAGCCCGTCCCGTGGCGGCAAGGCGGGTGTCAGTTTCCACCGTCTGGCGTGGGGCCTGGATCGGGAGGCGTATCGGGGACAGTTTCGGGCGGGACCGGGATGCTCCCGTCGCCCAGTGCGGCATCGACAGAGGCAATGGCTGCGTCAGTGATGTCGACCGAACCGGCGCTGATGATGACGCCGCGCCGGTCCAGCAGCACGACCGCACCACGATCGCGCATGATCTGCCCCAGCACCGGAGTCGCTGCACCAAAGAACTCGTCGCGTCCGGCGGTCACGCTGTCCTGCAATGCACGTTCCTTGGCATCGCGGGCGGTGCGGATATCCTGCACCTTGGTGTCGAATGCCTCAGCCTCGGCCCGAAAGTCGGCGGGGTCCATCGTCGGACGTCGGACGGCAAGGTCTTGTTCTTCGGCCGTCAGATCGGCGGCCAGATCGCGGTTCCGAGTCGCCAGATCCTCGGTTTCGGCCTGAATATCGCGCAGGATACGCTGGCCATACAGGCTTTGGTTGAACAGCGCTTCGGGGTCGATGGTCAGGGTCGGGCTGGCGACGGCTGGCGGGTCGGCCGCAGGATCAGACTGCGCCAAGCCACACTGACCAGCAATGACCGCCCAGAGACCGATCAGCAGCGCGGCAAACCGGAGGCGCATCAGAAATCGGTCGAGATGGTCACATCGAACGATTTGGGCCGGTCGAATTCCTGACTGTCCAACGCATTGGTAAAGTTGAACCGCAACGGCCCGATTGGTGTGGTCCAGAAGATCGACAGGCCAACGACACTGCGCGGGGTGAAGTCATCGTAGAGTACGTTGGGACCGACGACGCCGCTGTCCCAAAGCGAGCCGTAATCGTAGAACACCCCGGCTGACAGCCCGTATTCTTCAGGCAGTGGCAGCGGGAATTCCGCTTCGAGCCGCGCGACCGCATAAATGTTTCCGCCAAGCGCGTCGTCAAACGTACCGTTGTTGTATCGCGGCCCGAGTCCTCCTCCCTTGAACCCGCGCAGTTGCCGCGAGCCAAGGAAAAAGCGGTCGGTGACGCGGCTGTTGCCATCGGAGTAATTCAGGTACCCGCCGTCCAGCGAAGCGCGCAGGGTGACGTCTTCGTTCACAACCCTGGTTTCGGCACTGACCGACGCAGTGGTGCTGATAAAGCTTGTGTCGCCAAAGCCGAATTGTTGACTGAACCGGAAGCTGATGCCGGACGACGGGCTGAGCCCGGCACGGCGGGAATCGTACGAATAGGCATAGCCGATCGAGTTGGTCCACAACCCACCTTGCGCCGCATCGGCCATGATCGGCGGGCTGGCCGTCGCGGCATCGGTGATGTCGGCATAATCGGCAGAATAGAATACCGACAGGCGGCCATTGTCGCTGATCGGAAAGCCGAGCGAGGGGCGGAACTGAAAAGTTTCCGTGTCATAAACCGCGTTTTCACTGTTCGTCGTCTTGTAAGCAAGCGCCAAACTACCGCTCAGATCGCGGCCCAAAAGGTTCGGTTCGGTGAAATCAAACGAAAACACCTTGTTCGACGAAGCGGTCGACAGTTCGAAATTCAGCGTCTGACCCCGACCGAGAAAGTTGCGCTCCTTGAAGCTGGCGACCAGGCCGATACCGACGTCGGAACTGTAATTGGCCCCGAACGACAGTGATCCGGTCGGTGCCTCTTCGACATTGACGTCAACGATGACCTGATCCGGGGTCGATCCTTCGCGAGCTTGCACGTCGGCGTTGCTGAAATAGCCCAAGGCCCGGATTCGTTCGGCGCTTTCGCGGATCGACCGGGGGTTAAAGGGATCGCCCTCGACCACCCGGAACTGGTTGCGAACGACCCTGTCGAGCGTGGTGTTGTTGCCTTCAATGTCGATCCGTTCAACGAATATTCGTGGCCCGCGCACGAGCGCGAAATTCAGGTTCAGCCGCAGGTTGCGGTCATCGCGGGTGATCTGTGGGTCGACCTGAACGAAATCCAGGCCTTGCTGGATCGCAAGACGTTCGAGCCGGGTGATGTTGGTTTCGATGTCGATGGGGGAATAGGTCGTCCCTGAACGCAGGCGCACCGCATTCTGGAACGCCGCAACATCGACCTCGGGCAGATCGGACGAGACGGTGATGTCGCCAAAGCTGTAGCGCTGGCCTTCCTGCACATTGAACGTGATGAGATAGGCATCGCGGTTGCGGGTCAGCGTCACATCGACGTTCTGAACGATGAAATCGACATAGCCGCGCGAGCGATAGAAGTCGGTCAACATCTGGCGATCAAAGGCGATCCGGTCAGCAACGAAGGTGTCGCTGCGGATCACGGCACGCAGGATGCCGGCCTGTTTGGTTTCCAGAATGCCTCGCAGACGACGGTCGGAAAAGTTGCGGTTGCCGACGAATGCGATGCTTTCGATCTCGGTCACGCCGCCTTCGAAAATCTCGAACACCAGATCGACGCGATTGTCGTTGCGCCGGATGATCCGGGGAGTGACGGTCGCGTTGATCCGGCCCCGTTCGGCATAAAGGGCGGCAATCGCGGCGACGTCGCGTTCGGCCTGGTCGGGGCTGTAGACCCGCCGTGTTTGCGAGCCGATCACCGCGGCGAAATCTTCGTCTTTCAGCCGCGCATTCCCCTCGAAACCGATCTGGCTGATTGTCGGATATTCGACAACGGTGATCGCCAGCGTGCCACCCTGAGGCGACACGTCGACGGTTTCGAACTGGCCGGAAGCGCGGATCCGCTGCACCGCGTCGTTCAGTTCGGCCGCTGAAACGGTCTGGCCGCGGGCGATTCCGGCATAGGCCAGAATCGTCGGCGTCTCGATCCGCTGGTTGCCACTGACAGTGATGTTGGAAAAGCTGAACGACTGGGTCTGCGCTTGTGCGGTGCCGAATACCATAACCACAAGCGCCAGAACGAAAAATCCGCGCCCGGCCCGGCCGAAAAAGCCGCTGACAGCGTCGCCTAAAAATCTGCCCATCTGTCCCGCCACTGAAATGGTTCCTGTTAGTCTTTGCCTAACGGGATTGGGGGGGGTTGTCAAAACCAAGAATGCGCCCTGCTGGGGGCGCACCGCAGTAAATAATCAAGATGTGGTGGTCTGGCACCGCCCGGTATCAAAGCGATCCCAGAAAGGCCCCGGCCCAGAGCGCGAACACGATGGTCGCGCCATACAACAACCGGTCCCAGTTCAGACCGATCAGAAATGACAGCCCACGATAGCCGCTGGCGATGGTCTGCATGTGGCTTGCCCCGTCCAAAAGGAAACACGTGGACCTCTGTTGCCAGCGGAATGTGTCAACACGATGGCAGCGCCAGTTACGGGCAAAGAAACAGGTCGTTGGCCAGCGCGAACACCATCAAAGTGCCGATTATCGCGATCCCCAGGGTCATCAGCACCCGCAGCGCCCCATTCGACGGGGTCCGCCCCGTCACCGCCTCATAGGCGTGAAACACAAGGTGGCCGCCGTCAAGTACCGGAATCGGGAACAGGTTCAGCAGACCTACGGCGGTCGACAGGACGGCGACGAACCAGATGAAACTGCTTGCCCCCTGCGCCGCCATCGCGCCGCTGGTCTGGGCGATGCCGACCGGACCGGACAGGTTGCACGACGAAATCGCGCCAGTGACCATGTGCCCGAGGCCGGAGAGCGACGAGGTGATGATGAACCAGATCTGTTTTACCCCTGCGGTCAGAGCATCAAGAAACCCGACGGGTTGGGTCTGCGCATCGAAAAACAGACCGCCGGTGATCCCCAAAAGCCAGCGGGTTTCGAATCCGCCTTCCGCCGCTGGCAGATCGACCCGACGTGGGGCAAGCGTAAAGCTCATTGTCTGGCCGTCGCGCCATACGTCCAACACCAGATCGCGCCCTTCGGACGCCGCGACGATGTCGATCAGTTGCGCGAAGGCGAATGCTGGGGTGCCGTCAATCGCCGTGATCACGTCGCCGGTCTGCAGACCCGCGTCATAAGCGGCCGAGACCGGGCTGAGGCCAAGGATCATCGCCGGATAGGGGTATGGCGCCTGCACGGTGAGATCGGCGCCGTCGCGCTGAACGGCGTAATCCAGCATCGGCTGGCGCGGCAGTTCGTCGATGATGTCACTGAAATCGTCGCTTGCCGGAACCACGACACCTGCGATGGTCAAAATCCGGTCGCCCGGTTGCAGCGGCTGTTCGATCGACGGCGGCAACGGTTTGGTCGCCGCAAAGGTCAGCGGATCGGCGGTCCTGCCCTGATACATGATCACGGCGGCAAAAATCAGAATTGACAGGATAAAATTGGACACCGGCCCCGCCGCGACGGTCAGGGCCCGCGCCCAGAGCGGCGCGCCCAGCATTGTGTTACGCGCGCCGCCGGTGCCACCGACCGACGCGGCGTTGGCATCGCCCAAAAATTTCACGTAGCCGCCCAGCGGCAGTGCCGCGATCTGCCAGCGTGTGCCGCGCCTGTCGATCCGGCTGTAGATCACCGGGCCAAAGCCAAGGCTGAACACTTCGGCATGGATGCCCGACCAGCGTCCGACGATATAATGCCCGTATTCATGAATCGCGACGATGATCGACAGCGCGACCACAAATGCGGCAATCGTCCAGGCGGCACTGCCGAAGGTTGGCAGGATTTGGGTCAGGTCCACGAATTATCCCAGCTTTGTTATGGCCTCGGCGGCACGGATACGCGCCAGCCGGTCGGTTTCCAACACGTTATCTAGGGTCATCGGGGCATTTTCCAGCCCATCATGGGCCGACATCGTGTCAAGCGTTGCGCTGACAACCCCCGCCATATCGGTAAAACCGACCTGCCCGGCAATGAAGGCATCCAGAGCCCGCTCTTTCGCCGCGTTGAACGCCGCCCCCGCCATGCCGCGCATGTCCATCACGCGGCGTGCCAGCGCCAGTGCCGGATAGCGTTTCAGGTCGGGGGCGCGAAACGTCAACCGGCCGATCCTTGCAAGGTTCAGCCGTTCGACCGGCAGCGCCTTGCGGTCGGGCCAGTGCAAGGCGTAACCGATGGCGTGGCGCATGTCGGGCGGGCCGACATGGGCCATCAGCGCCCCGTCACGGAAACCGACAAGGGCGTGGATCAGGCTTTCAGGATGAATCACCACCTCGATCTGGTCGGGGGTGACGCCGAAAAATTCACGGGTTTCGATCAGTTCCAGCGATTTGTTGAACATCGAGGCGGAATCGATGGTGATCCGCTGGCCCATCGCCCAATTGGGGTGGCTGGATGCCTCGGCAAGTGTCGCGTGGATCAGCCTTTCGGTCGGCCAGTCGCGGAATGCGCCACCGCTGGCGGTGATGATGATCCGCTCGACGCCAGCGATATCCTCGCCCACCAACGCCTGAAAGATCGCCGAATGTTCGCTGTCAACGGGCAGGATGGTGGCACCCGTGTCCCGCGCAGCCTGCATCACGATCGCCCCGGCGCAGACCAGCGTTTCCTTGTTGGCCAGCGCCAGAGTCGCCCCCTGCCCGATCGCCGCCAGCCCCGGCACAAGGCCTGCCGCACCAACGATGGCCGACATGACCCAGTCGGCCGGGCGGCTGGCCGCCTCGGCCACGGCATCGGCCCCTGCAGCAACAACGATCCCGGTACCGACCAGCCTGTCTTTAAGCGGCTCGTACAGTTCGTCATGGCAGGTCACTGCCAGCCCGGCGTTCAACCGCACCGCATCCGCTGCAAGCTGGTCCAGATTGCGCCCGCCGGTCAGCGCGATCACGTCATAGGCACCGGGGTCGCGAGCAATCAGGTCGATGGTGTTCTGCCCGATGCTGCCTGTCGCACCCAGAATCGTGACCCGCCTCAAAAGCCGCCCCCGATCAGCGAAAAGACGAACATCATCAGCGCCGCCCCGATCAGGGCATCAAAGCGGTCATAAAAACCGCCGTGGCCGGGAATCAGGTTGGAGCTGTCCTTGATACCCATCCGGCGTTTCAGCGCGCTTTCGGCGATGTCGCCCAACTGCCCGGCAAGCGCGACCAAGACCACTGCGGGCATGACGATCCAGTTAGCCCAGCCCCAAAGGATCATCACGAACCCGATCAGCGCCGCGCCGATCCACCCGGCGATAGTGCCCGACCAGGTTTTCTTGGGGCTGATGGCGGGCCAGAACTTTGGCCCGCCCAAGATGCGCCCGGCGAAATAACCCAAGCTGTCGGACACCACGACGATCAGGACCAACAGCAATATTAGTACCAGTCCGACATCTGGAATTGCCCGAAAAGCGATCAGCGCCCAGCCAGCCAGCAGGCAGGCCCAAGCGTAAAGGCCGAACAGCAGCCCATGTCGGCGGATCAAGACGGCGCCGATCACCGGGGCGGTCAGCAGCAGCGCAAGGGCGATGGAGGTGGGAAGGCCTGTGGTTTCAAACACGCTCGCAGCTCCAAGGATGGCAATGACCGGACCACTGCCCGATTGTTCGGGCGAGATCATCGTCCAGATTTCCCAGACGATGATGCCGATGGCGGCTGTCACCATGACCTGAAACCATAGCCCGCCGAGTGCGATGCCTGCGATCCCTACGATGGCCAGAACTGCGGCGGATATGATCCGGGTGCGCAGGTCGGACCAGTTGCCGGTTTCGGGTTGCGCCATCCTCAGGCCCGGACGGTGCCAAACCGGCGGTCGCGCACGCCATAACGATCAAGGATGCGGGCAAATTCGGCGGCGGTGAAATCGGGCCAGAGGGTGTCGATGAACTCATATTCGGCATAGGCCGACTGCCAGAGCAGAAAGTTGGAAATCCGCGCTTCGCCACTGGTACGGATCACCAGATCGGGGTCGGGCAGGAAGTGGGTGTCAAGGAACCGGGCCAAGGTTTCGGCATCGACGTCCTTGTGGTTCAGGCGGCCTTGCTCGATCTCGTAGGCCAGCCGTTTGGCGGCCCGGGTCACCTCATCCCGACCGCCATAGTTGATGGCGATGGTCAGGTGGCAGCGGTCGTTGTCAGCGGTCATCAATTCCAGATCATCCATCAGGCTGACCAGTTTGTCGTCCAGTTTGATCCGGTCGCCGATGAAACGTACACGCACGCCGTCCTTGAACAGGTCGGCGGCTTCGCGCTGGATATAGCGGCGGAACAGTTTCATCAGACCGGCAACCTCGGTCTGGGTGCGTTTCCAGTTCTCAGTCGAAAAGGCAAAGATGGTCAGGTATTTGACCCCCAGATCGGGGCAGGCCTCGACAATTTCGCGAACCCGCTTGGCCCCGGCGTGATGCCCCATCAGGCGCGGGCGGCCGCGCATCTGCGCCCAGCGACCGTTGCCGTCCATGATGACGGCCACGTGGCGGGGGCCGGTCGGCACTCTCTTGATGATGTCGGCCATGGGGCCCCCTTGCAACGCAGGTCAGACCTGCATGATCTCGGCCTGTTTGATGTCGAGCGTCTGGTCGACGAGCTTGATATAGGTGTCGGTCAGTTCCTGCACCGATGCTTCCCAGAATTTCTGGTCGTCCTCCGACAGGTTTTCAGCCTTGGCCCGTTTGATCTGGTCCATACCGTCGCGGCGCAGGTTGCGCACGGCGACACGGGCGTGTTCGGCGTAACCACCCGCGACCTTGGTCAACTCGCGGCGGCGTTCTTCGTTCAGTTCGGGAATCGGCAGCATGATGATCGTGCCATTCATCTGCGGATTGATCCCCAGACCACTTTCGCGGATCGCCTTTTCAACCTTGTTCACAAGGCCCTTGTCCCAGACGTTGATGGTGACCATACGCGGTTCGGGGACGTTGATGGTGCCAACCTGATTGATCGGCGTCGGCGATCCGTAGGCATCGACCATAATCGGTTCCAGCATCGATCCCGACGCGCGCCCGGTGCGCAAAGACGCGAGTTCGACGCGCAATGACGCAATCGCGCCGTCCATCCGGCGTTGCAAATCGTCGGTATCAAGTTCAAAATCGTCTGCCATGTCGCTGCTCTCCCTTAGCGGGATCAATCCTGTTTTCGCTTCTATAGCGGGAAATACAACAGGTTGTATAGGGGCAGCAGGGTCAGAACCCGGGCAGCGATTGGGCAGTTTTCGTGCAAGGGCGATTAGTTATGCACCGTCGTATACGTCCCCTCGCCCGCCAGGATCCCGCGAAAGCCGCCCGGTTCGTCCAGACTGAACACGATGATCGGCAGGTTGTTGTCGCGGGCAAGGGCGATGGCGCTGGCGTCCATCACGCCAAGATGCTTTTGCAACACCTCGTCATAGCTGACGCGCTCATAGCGCTTGGCGTCAGGAAACTTCTTGGGGTCCTTGTCATAGACCCCATCGACCTTGGTGCCCTTGAAAATCGCCTCGCAGGACATTTCGTTCGCCCGCAGGGTCGCTGCGGTGTCGGTGGTAAAATAGGGATTGCCGGTGCCGGCGGCAAAGATGCAGACCCGCTTTTTCTCAAGGTGGCGGACGGCGCGGCGGCGGATGTAGGGCTCGCAGACCTGATCCATCGGAATCGCCGAAATCACACGGGTAAAAACGCCGAGTTCTTCAAGCGCGGATTGCATTGCCAGCGCGTTCATCACCGTTGCAAGCATCCCCATGTAATCGGCGGTCGTCCGCTCCATCCCCTGCGCCGACCCTTGCAACCCGCGAAAGATGTTGCCGCCGCCGATGACCATGCAGATTTCGACGCCAAGATCGTGGACCGATTTCACCTCGTTGGCGATCCGCTGGACCGTCGGTGGGTGCAGACCATAGCCGAGATTGCCCATCAACGCTTCGCCGGAAATTTTGAGCATCACCCGGCGGAACGTCGATTGATCGGGGTCGGGCATGAGATTTCCTTCGGGCTTGGGTTCGGGGCGCAAAATGTCGCAATCCGGCGCCGGGTTCAATGGCGGTTGGGTCGGATTCGGAGTAACGCTGGGGATCATCCGGCCGATCAGCCGGTCCGGTACTTGAGCACGACACCGCAATGCAATGATAGATTTGACGAATGTTCCCGCTGACCGCCCAGTCCTCATTGCCGGGCCGACGGCGGCCGGCAAATCGGCACTGGCCCTGCAGATTGCCGCCGCGCAGGGCGGCGTCATCATCAATGCCGATGCCTTGCAGGTGTTCGATGGCTGGCGGATCCTGACGGCCCGCCCCGATGCAGTCGATCTGGACCGCGCACCGCATGCGCTTTACGGGCATGTGCCGTTCGATGCGCCCTATTCGGTCGGGCAATGGCTGCGTGATGCTACGCCGCTTCTTGATGGGCCACTGCGGCCAATCATCGTTGGCGGGACAGGGCTGAACTTTGCCGCCCTGACCGAAGGGCTGGCCGATATTCCGCTGACCCCTGCAGCGGTGCGGACGGCTGCCAATGACCTGACCCTGCCCGATTTGCTGGCGGCACTCGACCCCGAAACCCGCGCCGCGCTCGATGTCGCAAACCGGGCGCGGGTTCAGCGTGCTTATGAGGTCTTGCAGGCCACCGGGCGGCGGATCGTCGATTGGCAGGCCGAAACCCCCGCGCCGCTGTTGCCGCTGCAACAGACGACCGCGCTGCTGGTGCAGGCCGAGCCGGGCTGGCTGAACGCCCGGATCGCAGCACGATTCGATGCGATGCTGGCGCAAGGACTGCTCGAGGAGGCGCGGGCGATCCTGCCAAACTGGAACCCCGACCATGCTTCGGCCAAGGCGATCGGCGCCGCCGACCTGATCGCATATCTGCGCGGCGCGGTGTCGCTGGAACAGGCGCGCGACGCCGCCGTCACCGCCAGCCGCCAGTATGCCAAACGGCAACGCACATGGTTTCGAAAACGAATGCGTGATTGGCGGGTTATCCACAATCCATCCACAGATTGATTAACAGACATTGGCAAACTGCGATATTTTGTCATTGTCAGACGATTGTTCTCGGCTCAGAATTACACAAATCGAACAGACGGAGAAATGATGCCGCATGCTACCGATCCGCTTGCCAACCGGTTGTCACTGACCCCGGTCGCACAAACCACGCCACCGAATCGTTGGCGAACCGAGGCAATGCGCAGTCATGCATCGCCCCGGTTGCTTTTCATCGCCAAGGGTCAGGGGCGGATCACCGTGTCGGGACTGACCAGCGGCTACGGGCCGAACAACCTGATATTCCTGCCTGCACGGACGATGTTCGGCTATGAGGTCGGACCGACGGTGTTCGGGCAAATGCTGGCAATCCCGGCGGCGATGTCGGCCGAATGGCCCGAAAATCCGGTGCATCTGCGACTGCGCGACGTGATGGCCCAAAAGGAACTGGCGACATTGTTCGATCAACTGGACCGGGAACTGCTTTCGGCCAAGATCGGGCACAGCCGGGCGGCGCATTATTACCTTGGGATCCTTTCGGTTTACTTTGAGCGCCAGATGGATGCGCGCACCGCTGACCCGTCCGACATCCGCAGCCGCACCGCTGCGGCGCGGCTTGTCGCCGCCTACGCCGATCTGATCGAACGCGATTTTCATCGCCATCAGGGAGTTGCGGAGTACGCTGGAGCACTAGGCGTGACTCCGACCCATCTGACGCGCTGTTGCAAGTTGACTTGCGGGCGGTCTGCGCACGCCCTCTTGAACGACCGTATCCTGTTCGAAGCGCGTCAGCTTTTGCGCGATACCCGGACCCCGATCAACCAGATCGCGGTCGATCTGGGGTTCGCGTCGGCGGCCTATTTCAGCCGCAGCTTCCAACACGAAACCGGGCTGACGCCTTCGGCGTTTCGCCGTGGCGGCAACACTGTCAAAACGACGCGCTAGCGCGCTGCGACGACTCGGCCGCAGCGCGAACACCTTTGCTGCACTGCAGAAATGTCGCTTTGCATCGAGGGTTACGTCGCAAACGTGATGTGCGATCACAAAGCAATCATTGACCTGCGTCGCAAAAAAATGCCGAATGGTCGCCGAGAGGGGATGTCCGGCGAACTGTCGCGGGGCCAGTCATGGCCTGAGACCGCTTGTTATTCCCGATCGTAAAAATGTTGTGTCACAGGGAGAGAAGAATGACGCAAATCAATCACAAGGGCCTGTCGGTTCACCCCGCCGCGCTCATGTACGCAAATGAAGCCAAGTCGGGCGATCTGAGTCGGCGCGAGTTCTTGACCCGCACGACCGCGCTGGGCCTGACCGCAACCGCCGCCTATGGCCTGCTGGGCGCAACCCCTGCCCGCGCCGAGGCCCATGCGACCGCAGGCGGGACCCTGCGGATGCAGATGGCCACGCGGGCGCTGAAGGATCCCCGCCTCGCCGATTGGTCGGAAATAGCGAACTTCGCCCGTGGCTGGCTTGATTACATGGTCGAATACGAAAGTGATGGTTCGCTGCGCGGCATGTTGCTGGAAAGCTGGGAAGCCAACGCGGACGCGACCGAATTCACCCTGAACGTTCGTCAGGGCGTCACCTGGAACAACGGCGATCCGTTCACGGCACAGGACGTGGCCAACAACATTACCCGCTGGTGCGATGGTAATGTCGAAGGCAACTCGATGGCATCGCGGATGACCTCGCTGGTCGATGAAACCACCAAGATGGCCCGCGACGGGGCAATCACCGTGGTCGACGATCACACCGTCAAGTTGGCGCTGTCTGCGCCCGACATTGCGATCATCGTCGGTATGGCCGACTATCCTGCGGCCGTGGTCCACAGTTCCTTCGATAACGGCGATCCGTCGGCCAATCCGATCGGCACCGGCGCCTATCTGCCGGAAACCAACGAGGTCGGGGTCAAGCAGGTTCTGGTTCTGAACGCCGATCACCCTTGGTGGGGCACCGAAGTCTACGGCGGCCCGTATCTGGACCGGATCGAATACATCGACTACGGCACTGATCCGGCCGCCTACCTTGCCGCTGCCGATTCGGGGGAAATCGACGCGCTGTATCAGACCTTTGCCGACTACGTCGAAATCATGGACGGTTTAGGCTGGGAAAAGTCCGAAGCCGCCACAGCGGCGACAATTGAGATCCGTTTCAATCAGCAGCAGCCGCCCTACGACAACGTCGAGGTCCGCAAGGCGATGCAATTGGCGGTCGACAATGCGATCGTTCTGGAACTGGGTTATAACGGGCTGGGCACCGTGGCGGAAAACCACCACGTCGCTCCGATCCACCCGGAATATGCCCAACTCGCACCCCTGGTCGTCGATCCTGCCGCCGCCAAGGCAGCACTTGAAGCCGCTGGTCATGGCGATACCGAGTTCGAATTGATCTCGATCGACGACGGCTGGCAGTCGGCCAGTTGCGATGCCGTCGCCGCGCAGATGCGGGATGCCGGGATCAACATCAAGCGGACCATCCTGCCCGGTTCGACGTACTGGAACGACTGGTTGAAATACCCGTTCTCGGCCACTGAATGGAACATGCGTCCGCTGGGCGTGCAGATTCTGGCGCTGGCCTATGTCTCGGGTGCCGCTTGGAATGAGGCGGCGTTCAACAACCCTGAGTTTGACACCCTGCTGGCCGAAGCGATGTCGATTTCGGACGCTGCGAAGCGCAGCGAGGTGATGGCGAAGATCGAAACGATCATGCAGGCCGAAGGTGTGCTGATCCAGCCCTATTGGCGCAGCCTTTACCGCCATACCAAGGCAGAGGTACATGCCGAGATGCACCCGCTGTTCGAACATCACCATTACAAGTGGTGGATGGAAGCCTGATCGGCCAATCGAATGAATCGTGGCGCGGACCTCAACGTTCGCGCCACGACAACCAAAAAAAAATACGGACAAGCCGCTGGCGGCGACGGGGACGTGACGGGGACGTGACGGGTACGAAGAGGGCAGCAAATTGCCTCGCAACCCCGTCACACAGAGGATGAACAACCATGCTGCAGTTTCTGCTGCGCCGGATCGGAACCATGCTTCTGACTGCGCTTTGTCTGACATTCATCGTCTTTTTTCTGACCAACCTCGGACCAAACCTTGAAAAGGTCGCCAAATCCGAACTTGGTGCACGGATCACCGATGCCGATGTGGAAAGCTGGCTAAACAAGAACGGCTATGGCGCATCCACTGTACACCGCTATGGCGAATGGCTGGGCGTCATCCCCGGCTGGACCTACACCGATTCTGACGGCAAGGTGACGGGCCGGTGTATCGATCCCGGCGAAGATGCTGCCACGGCGCCGACATTCTGCGGCGTGTTTCAGGGCGACTGGGGCTTTTCCACCGTATTCCGCCGTGACGTGACCGAGATCATCGGCCGGTCACTGGGCCTGACGGGCAAGCTGATGCTGGCCGTCCTGCTGGTCATGGTGCCGTCCGCGCTGCTGATCGGGGTGTTGGCGGGAATGAAGGAGGGGTCGCGCACCGACCGCACCCTGTCGACGGCTTCGATCGTAACCACGGCGACGCCTGAATATGTGTCGGGCGTCGTGTTCATCGCGGTCTTCGCGTCGTCCGCCTTTGGCCTCAAGTGGTTCAACGGATCGGCCACATCGGCAATGGACGACATCACGTTCTCGAACTTTACCCTGCCGGTATTGACCATCGCCGTGTACGGCATGGGCTATATCGCCCGGATGACCCGCGCCAGCATGACCGAAGTGATGACAGCGCAGTACATCCGCACCGCCCGCCTCAAGGGTGTGTCGTTTCCTAACATCGTGATGAAGCATGCCCTGCGTAACGCGCTGATCGCGCCCTTCACAGTCATCATGTTGCAAATCCCCTATCTGCTGAACGGCGTCGTTATCGTCGAAAGCCTGTTCAACTACAAAGGCTTCGGCTGGGTGCTGGTGCAGGCCGCCGGCAACAACGACATTGAATTATTGTTGGGCGTGTCGGTCGTGTCGGTGTTCGTCGTGCTGTTCACACAGCTCATCTCCGATATCGGCTATGTCTTTCTGAACCCCCGTATCCGCATTTCCTGAGGAGAGAGAACGCATGGAAGCCCTCAGCTGGACTGGAACGCCCGGAACATTTCTTGACCCTGCCCTTGCGGTTGCCGCGGCCATTTTCGCACTGCTGGTCGTGGCGCAATTGGTGATGAGCCTTTTTGCGCCCCCGGTGACGCTGCAATCCAACTCCGACGGCACCCTGGTAGCGCGTGGCGGCATGTTGGGCGGTGTCGAAACCGGAATGCGCTGGATTGCCCTGCTGCTGGTTATCATTCTGGCGGCCTACATCGTGCTGGGCGTCGTCATGCCTTACGGGTCCGCCGGGATCGTCGGCGCGATGGCCAAACAGTTGTGGCCGGTCTGGGCCGCGCTGATCGTGACCTTTGCGCTGTCGATCCGGTTCAAGCGCCGCCTTGGTCTGTATGGCAAGCTGTTCGACAGCACTGTCGGCATGATCGGTTTTGCACTGGTCATGTTCTGGGTGTTCACCGCGATCTTTACTGGCGTTTTCGACCTGATCGCGACGCATGATCCGATTTCGCAGACGTCGGGCATGAAGAACGCCTTGC
Organism: Rhodobacterales bacterium; assembly: GCA_038251315.1. Lineage (GTDB taxonomy): Bacteria > Pseudomonadota > Alphaproteobacteria > Rhodobacterales > Rhodobacteraceae > JBBKXP01. The sequence continues at coordinate 43,184 of JBBSBK010000013.1, forward strand.
CCGGCGAACCCGTGCCGGGCGCCACTGACATGGTGCCAGGGTCGCACTTCATCCTGGGCGGTGACAATCTGGCCCGCGACAACTTCAGCCGGATGGTCGCAGGCGCATGGATCGTCATGCAGATCGCGCCACTGGCGACGCTATTCGCCTTTCTGGTCGGTATCACTCTGGGCCTGCCTGCGGGATACTACGGCGGACGGCTGGACACGTTGTTGTCGTTCCTCGCGAACCTGATCCTCGCCTTTCCGGTGATCCTGTTGTTCTACCTGCTGGTGACACCTGAAATCGTGCTGACGGGCATCCCCAGTTTCATGGCGGCGGTGCTGTTCATCTTTCCGATCATCTTTCTGACGGTGCTGCTGAATTCGCGCTATCACACCCAACCCGGCACCCGCACGCCGATCCTGATCGGGGTGATTGCGGTGACAGGGATCATCTATCTGTCGCTGATTTCCCAAGCTGGCACGGCGCTGAATTTCCTGCCGCGCTGGCTTGATCTGTTCGACGTTCCGTCCGGCATACTTGTCGTGTTCGTGTCGGTGGTCTTCGTAAACTCGCCCACGGTGTTCCGGATCGTGCGCGGCCTGACGCTTGACCTGCGCTCGCGCGATTACGTTGCCGCCGCGCAGACCCGAGGCGAGGGGCCGTGGTACATCATGTTGTGGGAAATCCTGCCGAACGCACGCGGGCCGCTGATCGTCGATTTCTGTCTGCGGATTGGCTATGCGACGATCCTGCTGGGGACGCTGGGCTTCTTTGGCCTTGGCCTGCCGCCAGAAAGCCCCGACTGGGGATCCACCATCAACGCCGGGCGCAAGCTGCTCTCGGTCTATCCGCACCCTGCCCTGCCGCCCGCGCTGGCGCTGATGACGATGGTGCTGGGCCTGAACCTGCTGGCCGATGGGCTGCGTGAAGAAAGTCTGCGGGACTAACCTCTATTTCGGCTCCAAGGGAGACGCCCGATGAAAGATACTGCTGACTACTCCGGCCCGATCCTGGAAATCGACCGCCTGTCGATTTCCTTTTTCACCCGCCTGCGCGAAATCCCTGCCGTGATGGATTTTTCCGCCAAGGTGATGCCCGGCGAGGCGCTGGGACTGGTCGGTGAATCCGGTTGCGGCAAATCGACCGTCGCCTTGGGTGTCATGCAGGATCTTGGGGTCAACGGGCGGATCGTCGGTGGCAGTATCAAGTTCAAGGGCGAGGAAATGAACACGATGTCGCCGGGTCGCCTGCGCGAAATCAGGGGCAGCCAGATTGCGATGATCTATCAGGAACCGATGGCATCCCTGAACCCGGCGATGAAGGTCGGTCGCCAATTGATGGAAGTGCCGATGATCCACGAAGGGATCAGCGAGAAAGAAGCAGAGGCGCGCGCCCTTGAAGTGGTGCGCGACGTCAAACTGCCCGACCCGGACCGCATCCTGCAGGCCTATCCGCATCAGTTGTCGGGCGGGCAGCAGCAGCGCATCGTCATCGCAATGGCACTGATGAGCAAACCGGCGTTGCTGATCCTCGACGAGCCGACGACCGCACTCGACGTAACGGTCGAAGCAGCCGTGGTCCAACTGGTCAAGGATCTGGGCAAGAAATACGGCACCTCGATGCTGTTCATCAGCCACAACCTCGGGCTGGTTCTGGAAACCTGCGACCGCATCTGCGTGATGTATTCGGGCGAGGCGGTCGAGCGCGGCAGCATCAAGGACGTTTTCGACAAGATGCAGCACCCATACACGCAAGCGCTGTTCCGTTCGATCCCGCTGCCCACCGCCAACAAGAACTCGCATCCGCTGATCGCCATTCCCGGCAACTTTCCTTTGCCGCACGAACGCCCGCAGGGCTGTAATTTCGGGCCGCGCTGCGATTACTTTCAGGCCGGGCGCTGCGATCAGGGTCCGATCGTGATGGAACCCGTCGAAGGCCACGACCGGCACCAGACCCGGTGCCTGCGGTTCAAGGAAATCGACTGGCACGCGCCGCTGGCCAAGGTGGTTGCCAAGGAAAAACAAATGCCGGGCAAGGTGGTTCTCAAGATGGAGAACCTCAAGAAATATTACGAGGTTTCGGCCAATAAGTTGTTCGGCGGCGGTGCGGCCAAAGTGGTCAAAGCCAACGAGACCCTGAGTTTCGAGGCCCGCGAAAGCGAAACACTCGCCATCGTCGGCGAGAGCGGCTGCGGCAAATCCACATTCGCCAAGGTTCTGATGGGGTTGGAAACGGCGACCGAAGGCAAGATCATGCTGTATGGGCAGGACATTCAGGACACGCCTATCGAAAAGCGGTCGACTGACACAGTGTCGGGCGTGCAGATGGTGTTTCAGAACCCGTTCGATACCCTCAACCCGTCGATGTCGGTGGGCCGCCAGATCATCCGCGCACTTGAGATTTTCCAGATCGGCACGTCAGACAAGGACAGGCACGACCGGATGTTGGTCTTGCTGGACCTTGTCAAACTGCCCCGCGCCTTTGCCGACCGGATGCCGCGCCAACTGTCGGGCGGCCAGAAACAGCGCGTCGGAATCGCCCGCGCCTTTGCCGGTGGGGCCAAGGTGGTGGTCGCCGACGAGCCGGTGTCGGCGCTCGATGTTTCGGTGCAGGCCGCTGTGACCGATCTGTTGATGGATATTCAGCGCAAGGAAAAGACGACGCTGCTGTTTATCAGCCACGATCTGTCGATCGTGCGTTATCTGTCGGACCGTGTGATGGTGATGTATCTGGGCCATGTGGTCGAAATGGGCACCACCGATCAGGTGTTTTCGCCGCCCTATCACCCCTACACCGAGGCTCTGCTGTCAGCCGTGCCCATCGCCGACACGCGGGTCAAGAAACGCCACATCGTGCTCGAGGGCGACATCCCGTCGGCGATGAACCCGCCGCCCGGTTGCCCGTTCCAGACACGTTGCCGCTGGAAATCCAAGGTCGCGGGCAATCTTTGCGAAATCGAGGTGCCGCCGGTCAGGATGCTGAAAGAGGGGCATCAGATCAAATGCCACCTGCCCGACGCAGAACTGGCGCAGATGACCCCGGTTATCGAGATTGCTGCGGAATAAGTCCGGTATCGGCGACCCGGCGCACGGTGTCGGCCAGTGCTGCGACCTTGTCCTTGTCGGCGTCGAGCGACAAGGCGATCTGGGCGCGTGCGTTCACCTCAGCCGCCAGCGCAGCTGACGGGGCGCCGAAAACCGCAGGGTCCAGATCGGTCAGCCCTTGCAGCGATTCCATCAGGCGCGACGTGACCTCGACCATACCCGCACTATCGCGGCCGATGGCACCGAACGCGTCGTTCAGGCAGTCTTGAACCTGCAGGGGGGGTACTGAAATTGCCGGATAATGCAGGCCACCGCCCGCCGGGATCGTAGTCGGCCAGATCGCCAGAACCCGCGTCAGCCGTTGCAGGACACCGATGGCCGTGCCCGGATCGTTGATGCCCGACGACAGGGCGCGGGTGGCGATCTGCGCCAGCACGATCAACCCATGCCGGGGATCCTGAGCGAAATCGCGCTGAGGGCCGATGACGATAGCGTCGATGATCGCGCATTGGATATCGGTAATGGTCTTTGTATCGGTCGGCAAATCGCTGACATGGGCCAGCGGCGAGGTTGGATAGACCAGCGAACCGGGCAGAACAGCCAACGCAAGGGTCGTCTTGTGCCCCTTCAGCGCATCGGCCAGTGCATCCATGTCGATGTGGCGGATATGCCCGACCTGCCCGGCCAGTATAGGCACGCTGCCCGCAGGCGCACCCTGCCCCCGACGCCCACCAAAGTAGGGGTCGCAGAGGCGTTGGCGCAGCGATTTGGTCGCGGCGGTTTCGACCCGGTCCATGGTGTCGTCCATCTGGCCAAAGTCGGTCAGTTGTTCGATCCAGCGGATCAGGTTGGTAACGATCAGGGCCAGCACACCGATGGTCAGTACCAGCAAGACCAACCGCCCGCGCCCATTGTAAAACCCGGCCTCGAGCGCGATAATCCCGACAAGGCTGAAAATGAAAGCTCCCAGGAACGTCGCCAAGACCCGCTGCGCCGTGCGGTCCGATTGCAGCAACCGGAATGCCCGCGGCGTCGCCGTGGATGACGCGAACGCATAGGCCGCCGTCATGATCGACAGCGAAAACGTGGTGACCGTCAGCATCGAATTGGCAAGGATATGCAGCAGGGTGTCGACCGCCTGCGCCTCAACGAGTTCACTGAATGTTTTGGGCAGGTAAGGACCGATGGGCCGCGCAATCAGCGCCCCGCAAAGGCCGATCAGGCCATAGACTGTGACCGGAAACCAGACCTGGCGGGAAAGCTGTTTTAGGGTCCAGCGCAGTTTGGACATCGCTGTTCCTTTATAGTGGCGACAGAGCGGTCAACTGCCCCAGATCACCCGAACATAGTTGCGCGTTTCGGCGTAGGGCGGCACGCCACCGTGCTGCTGTACCGCACCCGGCCCCGCGTTGTAAGCCGCCAGCGCCAGCCGCCAAGTGCCGAAGGTGTTGTATTGCTGGCGAAGATACCGCGCCCCACCTTCAAGGTTCTGCGCCGGATCGGTCGGATCGACCCCCAAACGCCGTGCGGTTTCGGGCATCAGTTGGGCCAGCCCCATTGCGCCTTTCGACGACCGAGCGCCATTGTTCCACCCGCTTTCCTGCTGCACCAACCGCAGGAACAGGTCGGCGGGCACATTGTGACGGGTGGCAGCAGCGCGCGCCAGTTCAAGGTATGGCCCGTTGTAGCGACCGGTAAATCGCGGGCTGTCCTGATCGCCTTGTCCGGGGATGGTGACGGTTGGTGGTTGCAGGCGCACCGAATTGGCATATTGCTGCGACGCCCGTCCATCGAGGACCGAGAGTTGCGACTGGAAAAGTACGGTGCGCGACCGGGTCGAAACGGTATCGGCGACAGTAACCTGCGCCATCCCGACAGCCGCAATCGTCAGCGCCCCGCAAATGACCCGCATTCTTTGGCCCCCAAGCCGTTTATTGTACGTGACCTTAGCGTAAATCAGCCCGCCCGCCACCTCAATTTTGGAAAGGGCCTGTTAACCATCCCCGTGGAAAAGTAGGTTGACCGAAACCTTATCCCAGAATCGCAAAGTAGAATCGCAAAGGAAAATTCTCATGGCCGGCTCCGTCAACAAAGTCATCCTGATCGGCAATCTGGGCCGCGACCCCGAAGTGCGCACGTTCCAGAACGGCGGCAAGGTGTGCAACCTGCGCATCGCCACGTCCGAAACGTGGAAGGACAAGCAATCGGGCGAACGCAAGGAAAAGACCGAATGGCATTCGGTCGCCATCTTTCAGGAAGGGCTGGTGCGGATTGCCGAGCAGTATCTGAAAAAAGGCAGCAAGGTTTACATCGAAGGCAAGCTGCAGACCCGCAAATGGCAGGACCAGTCCGGCGCGGACAAATACAGCACCGAGGTGGTACTGCAGGGATTCGACGGGGTGATGACCATGCTTGATGGTCCGGGCGGTGGATCGGGCGGCGGTGGCGGTGGCGGTGGTCATTCCGATGATCGGGGTGGCTATGGTGGCGGCGATCAGGGCGGTGGGTATGATTCCGGGTCGGGCGGGGGCGGTGGTGGCAGTAGCCGCGACATGGACGACGAGATTCCGTTCTGAGGATCAGACCCCGGTAATTGCCAAAGCTTGTTGAGAAGCCTTGGCAAAACGCTTCAAAGCGTTTTGTTATCGCCCGGCCAACCCATCCTGCAACACGCCGAGCACCACATCGCGCGGCACGTCGCCGGTGACAAAGGCGTCGCCTATCCCCCGCGCCAAAATAAACCGCAACGCTCCGTCCACGACCTTTTTGTCCTGACCCATGCGGTCCAGCAGGGCCTCGGCGCCCGGCAGGTCGCCGGGGATGTCCGACAGGTCGGTCTTCATCCCCATCGCCTTGAGATGCGCGCGCACCCGGCTTGGATCTTCCTGACTGCACAGGCCCAGCCGGGCCGAAAGTTCGAACGCCAGCGCACAGCCGATTGCCACCCCCTCGCCGTGCAGCAACCGGTCGGAATAGCCCGTTGCTGCCTCGAGCGCATGACAGAACGTATGCCCGAGGTTCAGCAAAGCCCGTTCGCCCTGTTCGGTTTCGTCGCGCATGACGATCCCGGCTTTCATCTCGCAGGACCTGCGCACCGCCTCGCCCCGCGCCGCCAAATCGCCGGTGGCCAGCAACGGCCCCTGCACTTCGAGCCAGTCAAAGAACGCCGCGTCACCCAGCAGCCCGTATTTGACCACTTCGCCATAGCCCGCCAGCAGATCGCGGGGCGGCAGGGTGTCCAGCAGGGCAGTATCCGCCAGCACCAGCACAGGCTGATAAAAGGCTCCGATCAGGTTCTTGCCGTGGGGTGAGTTGATCCCGGTCTTGCCGCCCACCGAACTGTCGACCTGCGCCAGCAGGGTCGTGGGAATCTGCACGAACCGCACCCCCCGACGCACCACTGCCGCCGCAAACCCGA
>JBBSBK010000014.1:0-48918 GCA_038251315.1 Rhodobacterales bacterium
ACCCATCGTGACCGGAAGTAACGTTTCACCCATGCGTGCGTCCGATGCTGCTGTCGGTTTGTGTCTAGCAGCTTGAATCTACAGCGCTTTCAGGCGCACGCAACCAATCCCTTCCGCTTTCGATGAATAAGGGGGACTCAAAGATGTGGCATGCCCACTGCGCGATTGGACTTCGAGAAAGATCTGTTTCACAATCGGGAACTGCTGTCTGATCTGCCGTTCCGTTTCGGACACGATCTCTTCGATGCGCTGAGACGGCACATCATCGGCAAAGTCGATGCTGATTGTCAAAAGGACGTCGTAAGGACCGAAATGCAGACTTTTGATTTCGTTGACGGCCAGGATCTCAGGCAAGTCACAGATCTTTCCGCGTATGCTCGCGATGATGTCGGGGTCGGTACTCTCACCGATCAGAAGTCCCTTGACCTCGATCGCAAGTAGAAATGCGGTGAACCCCAGCAGACCGCCAATGACGATCGAGGCCACCGCGTCCCAGACCGGATTGCCGGTGAGCCATGATGCCGCCAGTCCTGCTGCGGCAATCACCAAACCGGCGCAAGCTGCGCTGTCTTCGGCGAGGACAACAAAAATCGATGGATCCTTGAGGTCTCGCAAATCCCGAATGAAGCCACCTCCCCGCCTGACCTTGCCAAAATGTCGTGCCGCAACGGATAGCGAATAGCCCTCGAAAAAGAACGCTGCCCCCAGCACGGCAAACGGAATCCAAGGCACACCCTCTGCTTCGTGTCCGCCATGCAAAAGCGCGCGGATACCCTCGTAGATCGACAGCCCCGACCCCAAGGCAAAGATCAGCACTGAAACGATGAAGGCCCAGAAATAGATTTCGGCACCGTAACCAAAGGGATGTTCCGGGTCGGCAGGCCTTTTCGCCCGTGCCATGCCCAGAAGCAAGAATCCCTGATTGGCAGTATCGACGGTCGAATGAATTCCTTCTGCCAACATCGCCGATGAACCTGAGAGCGCGGCGGCCACGAACTTGGTCACGGCGATCCCGCAGTTCGCCGCCAGCGCCGCATAGACGATTGCCTTGCCACTTTGGCGCGGATCCCTCGACAGTGCGAATTCGCCCATGGTTGCTCCTGTCGTTCGTTTGCTTGCTGAATGCCGTCAGGCGGGACTGCCGTTACAATCCGCTTTTGACCGTCCAAATACCTTCGAAATTGAACGCCACTTTTCGACGTAGGTCCGCCGAGCCACGATGTCGGGCGGCGATCCCACCACTGACCGCAATGCTCCTTCACTGGTTCGAACTGTCCGAGGCCTGTCAAATCCATTGCAAATCAACATTCCTCTTCGGCTATCGGGACGCGACGACCGGATGTCTTGACCGGCTCGTTCTGTTCGGACATGGCCGTTTTCCTCAGTCCTGCTGGAATCCTATGTTCGTGTTCAAACGGTCAGGCTGATACGAAAGTTCCGCCGTGGATCGAGAATGGCGCGATAGCCGTGGCCGACCAACTCGGGCCTGGCGCCATCCTGCGACAATTCAGCACCCTGCAGACCGCAGATTGCCGTCACGCAGACCGGCAAGAATCTGGCGAAGTCCGAACTTCCTAAGCGGTGGGAGTGATCCCCTTGACCATGTCCGCAGCAGCGTAGCCCAGATCAACTGGCACGAACCGTCCTGAAAGCTGCCGCCCCCGGCAAAGCGTGGAAACATGACATTTGATCGCAAGCCGCGCGGTCAATGACACAGCATCACCGGGCAGTCCCTTTGGTCAATCAGCGTCTGGGTGGTTCCACCAAAGACGACTTCGCGCAGGCGGGAATGGTCGTATGCGCCCATGACGATGAGATCGGCTGCGGCTTCTTTGGCGCGCTTCATCATGACGGTACCAATCTCTTCGCCACCGCTGGGATACTGCTGAACCGTCACGTTGCAGCCTTTATGGCTCAGCCAGCTCGCAACATCCGATCCCGCGTTTTCGCTGGCGTGTGAACGGGTTGTGACCGGATCAAACAGGGCAACCGTGATTTCTGCGGCGGTCGAAAGAACCGGCATGGCAGCGCGAACCGCCCGCGCCGCCGGAACTCCAGTTTTCCATGCCACGAAAACCGATCTTGGTTGCAAGGCCGTCATCGACGTCATCGCGTTCAGCATGACACCTGCAGGCGCCCGGAACAGGACGGCGCGCACAACTTCGCTGAAAAGGCGTTCATCGTCGCGCAAGTCGTCTCCGACGATGACCATGTCGCACGTCAACGCGGCGCGCGCCACTGCGTCGGGAAGGGCGACGGCCTCGCCGCCAACCACCCGCACGTCGGCGCTGGCACCCTGATCCGCCAGATACTTCGAGATCTCGGTTCGCAAGGTCTCCAGTTGGGCATTTGCATTATCGACGTCGTCTTGCCAACCATCGGGGAGAGTATACGCCCCATATCCGCCCATGCCGTAAAAGTAGACCGGGATTTGCGGCATTGCGCCCAAGATCAGGACGATCAGATGCAGGTTGCCAGTGCGCGCCGTCTCGCTCAGCGGTTCAAGATCGACGGGCTTGGCGGATTCTCCGAGAACAACCAGTAGGGTCGCGTTTTTCATGACGGCTTTCCTTCGATGGGCAATATGCGAACCATAGCGGGACGTCGCGACCGGGCCTTGATTTCAATCAATTGGCGAGGGCTGTTATATGACAATTAATCCCAACGAGACACACACCCTGCGCGTGGCGCTCTGCGCGGCTGGTGATGCGCCTGCCTTCGCCATGACCGAAATGGCGGCGCTGCTTGGAAACGAAAAAAGGCCCGCCGGGCTAGCGGGCCTTTCGCGTTATCGAGCCGGAGATCAGGCGCGGCGCAGGGCGTCGCGGATTTCAGTCAGCAGTTCGACCTGACTGGGCGCGCTGGGCGCATCGGCGGGGGCGGCTGTGTCCTTGCGGATCGCGGCCTGTTTCATCCGGTTGACGCCCTTGACCAGCATGAACACGACCCAGGCGATGATGAGAAAGTTGATCACGGCAGTAATGAATGCCCCGTAAGCGAACACCGCCGCACCACTGTCGCGGGCGGCGGCAAGACTGGCGCCGTCGGCAACGGTGCCAGACAACACCAGATACATGCTGGTGAAATCGACACCGCCAAGGATCAACCCGATGATCGGGTTGATCAGGTCATCGACCAGCGACGACACGATGGCGGTGAACGCGGCACCGATGATGATCCCTACGGCAAGGTCCATGACGTTGCCCTTGGCGATGAAGTCCCTGAATTCTTTAATCATTATCGTCCCCACAACAGCTAAACGCGCCGATCCTGATGCCGGCTGCGCGGATGCGCACTCTCTTAGTGCCAGAATTCCACAAATCCATGGGGTTATTTGCCGCGACTTTCTCCTTAGGTAATTAAGGCAACATCATGCCTCACCAAGGAACCCGTACATGACCGATCTTTCCGCCTTTGCAATTACCAACCGCTGGCCCGCGACCCGGCCCGACGCGATCCAGCTTTACGCTTATCCCACCCCGAACGGAGTCAAGGTGTCGATCGCGCTCGAGGAAATGGGGCTGGACTACGAACCGCACCTCGTCACGCTCAAGGACAGTGATGTCAAAAGCCCCGAATTCCTGTCGCTGAACCCCAACAACAAGATCCCCGCGATCATCGACCCGAACGGCCCCGGCGGCACCCCGCTGGCCCTGTTCGAAAGCGGTGCGATCCTGATCTACCTTGCCGAAAAGACCGGCACTTTCATCGGCGCGACCCCGGCTGACAAATACCGCGTCATCCAGTGGCTGATGTTCCAGATGGGCGGCGTCGGGCCAATGTTCGGGCAGCTTGGGTTCTTTTACAAATACGCCGGGTCCAAGATCGAGGACAAGACCGCGCAGAACCGTTACGTTGACGAGGCAAAGCGCCTTCTGGCCGTGGTTGAAAAGCAACTCGACGGTCAAACCTGGATCGCCGGCGACTATTCGATCGCCGACATGGCACTGGCCCCTTGGCTGAACGCGCTCGACTTCTACGGCGCCAATGACGTAACCGGCTACAACGATCTCAAAAACGTCCCGGCCTATGTCGACCGCTTTTTTGCCCGCCCGGCCGTCGCCAAGGCGCGCAATATTCCCAATCCCGAGGGCTAACCGGACGTGTGAAACCCGGCCTCGGCCATCAGCGCGATGGACCGGGTTTCAACCTCGGCCTGCAACTGCACCATGAACTGATCGACCGGCAATCCGGCGGGGATGCGCGGCAGGAATTCGACCACGGCCAGCCCCGGCTTGCGATAGATCCCATGCCGGGGCCAGAACACGCCGACATTGCAGGCGACGGGCACGCAATCCTGCCCCAATTCGGTATACAAAACACCAGATCCTATCTTGAACGGCGCTGAAACCCCCGGCGCAATCCGGGTGCCCTGCGGATAGATGATGAGCTGCCCCGGCAACGACCGCCCCGCAGCCACATCCGCCACCATCTTTTTGACCGCCTGCGCCCGCTTGCCCCGGTTCACCGGGACCGACCCGATCCGCAGGGCGTACTGGCCCAGGATTGGCGCATACATCAGCTCGCGCTTCATGATGAACTTGCCGCGCGGCACGGCGCTGTAGATCATCAGGATGTCCAGAAACGACTGGTGCTTGGCCGCGATCAGCACCTCGTCGGTCGGCGGGGTGCCACGGATTTCGCTGCGTAGCCCGACCATCCACGCGGCCGACCAGCGAACCCAACGGCAATACATGTGGCAGGCCGCGTAAGCCCCCTGGCGCGAGAAGATGGCCCAAGGCAGATAGAGCAGCGCAATCACCAGCATCGCCAGATACATCTGGCCGATGAATATCAGGGACCGGACCCATTGGATGGCGTAACTCATGACCCCTCCCGTAATGTCCGCAACGCCGCCGCGCGGGTGGCAACAAAGGCGACGATGCCCGCCAATGGCGGAATGACCAGCGGGGCAAGCCAGCCCGTGCCGCGAAATCCAAGGCCGGTCAGGAAACCGCCCGCCACGTCGGCACTGGGCAGCAACAGGATGGCGAACATCCCGGCCAATGTTCCCACCGCCGCCCCGGCAAAGGCGCGCAACGTGAATCGGCGCACAAAGGCCCCGGCGATATAGACATCCCGCGCCCCGACAAGGCGCATCACCCGGATCACCTGCGAATTGGCGGCCAGCGCAGCCTGTGCCGCCAGCGTGATCATCGCCGCCGTCGTCAATCCGATCAGGGCAATCGCGATGAATCCCAGACTGCGCAGCCGCCCGGCGGCGGCGATCAGCGGTTGCCGCCAGCGGGTGTGGTCGTCCAGCACGGCGCCCGGCACTTCGGCCTGCAATCGGGCGCGCAGGCCGGTCGGGTCATAGCCATCGCCGACCTCAACGATTTCGATCAATTGCGGGATCGGCAGGCTTTCGATCGGTAGATCGGGGCCGAACCACGGTTGGAGCAGGGCGCGCTGTTCGTCGGCAGTCAGCGGGCGGGCCGACGCGACACCGGGCGTGGTTTCCAGCAATCGGACAGCGGCGGCGGTCTGCGCCGCCATCTGATCGACGGGGGCAGAAATGCGCAAGGTTGATGTTCGCGCCAGTTCTGCCGCCCAACGGTCGGCCAGACGACCCGTCGCCAGTGACAAGGCCAGCGCAAAGACCGCCAGAAACGCCATCGCCCCGGCGGTGAACACGGTAAGACGCGCAGTGAATCCGGTCGGCGGGACGGCCCGGTCAGCTTCGGGGTCGCCGACAAGCAGCGACAGGGGGCGGCGGAAAGGCATCCTCACAGGTCGGCCCCCGCTGCCTGCAACCGGCGGCCTTTCAGGCGCAGTACGCGGGCCGACACCTGCGCCTTGGCGGCGCGGATCAGGTTCATGTCGTGGGTGGCGACCAGTACCGCCTTGCCCATCCGGTTCAGTTCGACCAGCAGGGACAGCAGGCGCTGCGACATCTCCCAATCGATATTGCCGGTCGGTTCGTCGGCGATCACCACGTCGGGCGACATGATGACGGCGCGGGCCAATGCCGCGCGCTGGCGTTCCCCACCGGACAGTTGCGGCGGCAGTTGCGCCGCCTGTCCGGACAGCCCGACCCAGCCGAGCAGATCATCAAGATTCCCTTCCGCCTCGGCCAGCCGCCCAGCCACGCTCAGCGGCAGAGCGATGTTGTCAATGATCGGCAGATGATCGAGAAACTGACAGTCCTGATGGACGACCCCGATCCGCCGCCGCGCCAGCGCGATCTGATCGCGTGGCATGCCCCGCGTATCCTCGCCAAACAGACGGACTTGGCCGGCAGTGGCGATCAGTTCGCCATAGCAAAGTTTGAGCAGGGTCGTCTTGCCCGCGCCCGAGGGTCCGGTCAGGAAATGAAAGGTGCCCGGGGCGAGGGTCAACGACAGGTCGGCAAACAATTCGGCTCCGCCGTAACTATAGGCCACCTTGTCAAGCTCGATCACGCGGCATTCCTTTGCTGAGTTGCGCCCTTCTGCCCAACTTCGTGACGAGTTTCAATCACACCTCGGAACCGATCTGCGCCGGATGGACGCATTTCCTTGGCTTGTCGGCGGATGATTGTTAGATATTGTGAAACAATAACACTAAGTTCTGCGCAATACGGGCAGAGGGGACCAGAGAATGCGGCTGATCTGCCCGAACTGCGGGGCCCAGTACGAGGTCGGCGACGATGTGATCCCGTCCGCAGGGCGTGATGTCCAGTGTTCGAATTGCGGCCATACATGGTTTGAAATTCCCGGCGGGTCCGAAGCGGCCGAGGCCGGGATCGATCTGCCCGAGCCTGCCACGGCCCAGCAGCCGCAACCTGCTGCCCGATCGGTGGCCGATCCGGTCATCGCCCAGCCAGAACTCGCTGCTTTCGTCTGGCAAGACGAGGATGCGGCCGATGATTCGACCGAATCGGACGCCGAAACGGCCGAGGACGATGACGCCGATCAGCCCCCGGAACATGCCTCGCCGACCGATGAATACGAGGAAGACGGAAACGACAATTCCGACATTGCCGCCGCCATAGCCGCCGTCACCGTGGCAACCCCGCAACGCCGCGAAATCGCCCCTGAAGTCGCCGAAATCCTGCAGGAAGAAGCCGCCCGCGAGGACGAACGACGCCGCGCCAATATCCGCGCCACGTTGGAAACCCAGCCCGATCTGGGCATCGACGCGGCCGATCCGGATGCCCAGCGCATCGAGGAATCCCGGCGCCGCATGGCCCGGATGCGCGGTGAAACGGCCCCGACCCCCGGTGCCGACACGACCGGATCGCGCCGCGACCTGTTGCCCGACATCGAAGAGATCAACTCGACCTTGCGAGCGACCACGCAGCGGGCCGACATGGCCGACGACCCGCCGTTGCATGGCAATGAACGACGGCGTGGCTTCCGGTTCGGTTTTGGCACGATGGTGCTGATCGCCGTGATAGCCGCCGCCATCTATATTGCTGAGCCCAAGATCATCGAAGCGATTCCGGCGACTGAAGGCGTGCTGAGCGCCTACGTCAACGCCGTCGATCAGGTGCGGCTGTGGCTCGATCTCAAGATGCAGCAGATATTGGCGCAGATGAATCCACCTGCGGATTCGGCTGCAAACTGATCCGATCAGTCAAAACCGGTCCAGCAGCCGTTTGAGGTAATTGCGTTCGACCTCGGGCCGGTCCTGTTCGGCTGACCGGCGACGGATTTCGCCCAAAAGCTCTTGCGCACGCCGATAGACATCCTGGCCCTGCAGCATATTCTCGTCCGACCCGAATTGCCCGGTGTTGCCCATCTGGCGGCCCAGCGGATCGCGCTGAGCCGGTTGCACCCGGCTGGTCGCCGACCCTTCTTGCGTGCCCTGCCCCGGCTCGTCGGTGCGGTTCTGCGCCAGCGCTTCGCCCAGGTTGCGCAGACCTTCGCGCAGCGCGTTCATCGCTTCGGCCTGCCGGTCGATCGCCTCGGCCAGATCGCCGTCGCGCAGCGCCTGTTCGGCCCCGTCCATCGCGCCCTCGGCACGTTCGAGCGCCTGACGGGCGGCATCGCCGGCTTCGCCGTTCAGCGCGGGCAGGCCCTCACGCTGACGCTCCAACTCGTTGCGCAGGGCCTGCTGCCGCTCGGCCAGAGACTGCTGGCTGCCCTGATCGCCCTCGCCACCCTGACCGGAGTCGCTTTGCTGGCCCTGCCGGCTGTCACTTCCCGGACTTTGACCCTGCCCCTGCTGGCCGTCCTGCCCGTTTTGCGGCTCTTGGCCTTGCTGGCCCTGTTGGCCCGGCTGCTGTTGCCCCGGCTGGTTCTGACCCTGCTGGCCTTGCTGGCCCGGATTGAACTGTTCCTGCAAATCGCGGAACGCCTCGTCCGACAGCCCTTCCTGATTTTGCAGCGTGTCGGCCAGATCCTGCATCGACTGCTGTCCGGGGCCTTGCTGGCCATCGCCCTGCTGGCCTTGGGTCACCTGAAGGTTCTCCATCAGATCGTTCAGCTGTTGCATCAATTCAGCCGCCTCGGCCATCTTGCCTTCTTCCATCAACTGCTGGATGCGATCCATCATCGCCTGAATCTGGTCGCGGGTAATTTCCATGCTGTCGTTCTGGGCGCTGTTGGGCTGATCGGTCTGATCTTCGGGCGGCTGGGCGTTCTGCGCCAGCATCCGGGTGTAGTCGTCGATCGCTTCGCGCAGTTCCTGCATCAGATCGGCGATCTCTTCCTGACTGGCACCGTTTTTCATCGCTTCGGCCAGCCGCTCCTGTGCGCGTTCCAACCGGGCGCGGGCGTCGGCAAGCGATCCGTCCTCAAGCTGCACCGCCAGTTCCCACATCGCTGCGGCAATTTCGGTCTGCTCCTCATCTGTCAGCCCGGCCGCAATATAGCCATCCAGACGGCGGATGATGAACCGTGCGCGCAGATAGATCGCTTCGGACGTGAATAATTCGTCAGGGCGGTTCGTCACCGCGCGCATGATCTGCAGGACACGCCGGGCGTTCGCCTTGGACCACAAAAGATCGCGCCGCTGTTCGATCACCGCCTTGGCGACAGGTTGAAAGAACCGCCGGCCGGGCAAAATCATCGGCTCGACCGGGGTTTCACCCGTCTGGCCAGCGCCATCCGTCACCGCAAGCTGGATAGTGACGGGCAGATTGGCGAAGGGATCTTCACTCAGATTGTCGGTCAGGAATTCTTCGAAATCCGCACGATCCCCGTTGAAGGGCACCGGCAGGTCAAGCACCAGCGGGTCACGCGGATCGGGGTCGGTTGCCAGCCCCCAAGCGCGATCGACCTTCGGCAGATCGACGGTGATCGTCGCTGTTCCTGCATCCACCCCGTAATCGTCCATCGCCTGAAACGGCTGGCGCATTTCGCCCATCGCGTCCGCCTCGACCGGACCGGTCAGTTCGACGGCGGGGGGCGCGTCGGGCAACACTGTGACGGTCCAACTGGCCCCGTTTTCGCCGCTGATCGCAATCTCGCCCGACTTGGTGACGGTGAATTCCTGCGCCGCATCGCTGGCGCTGCCCAGATCGCCGGTGCGCCCCGATACGGTTTCCGCCACGGTCAGCGCCCCAACCTCGCCATATAGGCGCAAGGTGACTGTGCTGCCTTGGGTCAGGTTCAGCGGCCCCTGCGGCAGGTCGGCCAGATACAGCGTCGGCTTGCCGGTATAGGCGGGCGGCGCGATCCAGCCTTCCCAGACCGGGCCAGTGGCCAGAGTCTGGGTGCCATTGCCCAACGTGGCGACAGACCCGACCTTGAGCAGGGACCCAAACAACAGGGCAACGACAAAGAACAAAAGCGCGACATAGCGCACGGCGTAGGGATCGCGCCCGGCAATCCGCAGATCGGGATCGACGGCGCGGGCCTGTTTCGTGCGTTCGGCCATACGCGCCAGGTGCGCCTGCCACACGGCTTCGGACGCGGCATCGCCACTGCCGATGACCTGCGTATCGGCGACGGCTGCAATCGGGCGACCCGGCAGGGCGGCGTCGACGCGGGCAACGGCCTCGGGGTGCGTTGGCCAATGAAACGCGCGGGTTCCCAAAACTATGGTGACGACCAGACCAACGAGTGCCAGAATAACGAAACCCCAGACGACCTCGACCGGGGCGATATCCTGCCAGCCAAACATCAGCGGCGCGATGGCGATGAACAGCACCGTCCATAACGGCCAGAACGCCCGCACCGCCCGTTCCGCCACCATCCCGGCGCGGGTCAACAGGATCGGCAGGCGCAAGTGGCGCATCTGGTCGGTCAACAGTCCTCTCCCACGCAACCGGCTTTTGTTAACACGTCAAAGCCACTCTGGCATGCTATCGCGGGCAATCATCTCTTCATAGGTAGGACGTCGGCGGATAACTGCAAATTGATCCCCGCGCACCAAAACTTCGGGGATCAGCGGGCGCGAATTGTATTCCGACGACATCACTGCACCGTAAGCCCCGGCGCTGCGGAAAGCCACCAGATCGCCCGCCGCAATGGGGGGCAGCATCCGCGCCTTGGCAAAGGTATCGCCGCTTTCGCAGACCGGGCCGACCACGTCGTAGGGACGCTGGTCCACCCCCGGTTCAGGTTCGATCAGCGGCACGATATCGTGCCAGGCGTCATACATCGCCGGGCGGATCAGGTCGTTCATCGCGGCGTCGAGAATCAGAAATTCGCGATCCTCGCCCGATTTCACATAGATGACGGACGCCACCATCACCCCGGCGTTGCCCGCAATCAGTCGCCCCGGCTCGATCTCGATCTCGCAGCCCAGATGTCCAAGGGTATCCTTGACCAGTTGGCCGTAGTCGATCGGCAAGGGTGGTGCAGTGTTGGATCGTTCGTAAGGGATGCCCAGCCCACCCCCCAGATCAAGCCGGATGATCTCATGCCCGTCGGCCCGCAGGATTTCAGTAAGTTCGGCGACCTTGGCATAGGCGGCGGCAAAAGGGGCCAATTCAGTCAGTTGCGACCCGATATGTACGTCGATGCCGATGACCCGCAGTCCCTTCATCGTGGCGGCCAAGCGGTAAACGTCACGCGCCCGACTGATCGGAATTCCGAATTTGTTTTCCTTTTTGCCAGTGGCAATCTTGGCATGGGTCTTGGCATCGACATCCGGGTTGACCCGTATGGTGATCGGCGCGACGACACCCAGCGACAGTGCGACGGCATTCAGGCCGACCATTTCTGGCTCACTTTCCACGTTGAACTGCCTGATGCCGCCTTGCAACGCGACGCGCATTTCTTCTGCGGTCTTGCCGACACCCGAAAACACGATCCGTTCGCCCGGAACCCCAGCCGCCCGCGCCCGCAGGTATTCACCGACCGATACCACGTCGATGCCCGCGCCCGCATCGCCAAGCAGTTTCAGAACCGCCTGATTCGACAGGGATTTCATCGCGAAACAGACAAGGTGGGGCAGGCCGTCAAGCGCCTGATCGAACAGATGGAAATGGCGCAGCAGGGTGGCCGCCGAATAGACGTAGAACGGCGTGCCGACCGCCGCTGCGATCTCGGCCAGCGGCACGTCCTCGGCCATCAGGATGCCGTCACGATACAGAAAATGATCCAACCGTAACCCCTTCTTTGGTCCCTGAAACTCCCGCCGGAGGCTCCGACAGATCGGTAGAACCTGCCGTCAAACGACCGGGCGCGACCGCAAGAACAGATACATTGGCAACCCGCAACTGACCCCGATGCAGAACGTCGCAGGGATCGCCACCAGCGCCAGCCAGTTGCGGCGCACTGCCACCTCGGCGACGATCCAGACGGTCAGGGTGATCGCCGCGATGGTCAGATCCCACGTCAGCCCGGTGGTCGACGCATTGACATACCACGCGTTTATCAGACCGCCGAGGCCCGTGCCGGTTTCCCGCATATAGGCGACAAAATACCACATCGGGTGGATCGCGCCCCAGATCGCCAGCGCCAGCCAGACCAAACGCAGCGCCATCAGCAGGCGACCCCGATGGTGACGGTGCCGTTGGTCCCACCAACACTGCATGTCGTGCCGACCCCACCCGGCCCGGCTGTCAGCCCGATGTTGGCGGTCGGTTTGAACGGCGGGCCGCCCGCCCCGCAAGCCGCCAGTGCGACGAGCGCGGTCAAAGTGAAAACTATTTTCATTTCAGGTCTTCCTTCCATCGCGCCACTTGCGCGCGCACATTCGCCGGGGCCGTCCCGCCATAGCTGACCCGCGACGCGACCGAATTGGCCACGCCCAGCACGTCATAAACCGCCGCCGTGATTCCTGCATGCACCGATTGCATGTCATCAAGCGGCAGATCGGGCAGATCACACCCCCGCCCTTCGGCCAGCGCCACCAGCGACCCCGTCACATGATGCGCGTCGCGAAACGGCAGGCCCAGTTCGCGCACCAGCCAGTCGGCAAGGTCCGTCGCCGTGGAAAACCCGGTGGCCGCCGCCGCGCGCAGATTGTCGGTCTGTGCCGTCATGTCGGCCACCATTCCGGTCATCGCCGCCAGCGCCAGCAGCAGGGTGTCGGCGGCATCGAACACCTGTTCCTTGTCCTCTTGCATGTCCTTGGAATAGGTCAGCGGCAGGCCCTTCATCACCGTCATCAGCGCCACATTAGCCCCGAAAATCCGCCCGATCTTGGCGCGGATCAGTTCGGCGGCGTCCGGGTTACGCTTTTGCGGCATGATGCTGCTGCCGGTCGACCATTTGTCGGACATCTTGACGAACCGGAACTGTGCGGATGACCAGATCACCAGTTCTTCGGCCAACCGCGACAGGTGCATCGCGCAAATGCTGGCCGCTGCGAGGTATTCCAGCGCAAAATCCCGGTCAGACACGGAATCAAGGCTGTTCGCCGTCGGCCCGTCGAACCTCAACGCTTTGGCCGTCATGTTGCGGTCAATCGGAAACGACGTGCCCGCCAGTGCGGCAGCGCCCAACGGCGACAGGTTCATACGTCTTCGGGCATCGACGAACCGGCCCCGGTCACGCGCAAACATTTCGACATAGGCCAACATGTGATGGCCCCAAGTGACCGGCTGGGCGACCTGAAGGTGGGTGAACCCCGGCATCACCCAATCGGCCCCGGCATCCGCCTGCCCGACCAGCGCGCCCATCAAAGCCATCAGCGCCCCATCAACCGCGTCGCATTGATCGCGCACCCAGAGGCGGAAATCGACCGCCACCTGATCGTTGCGCGACCGGGCCGTATGCAGCCGCCCCGCCGCATCACCGATCAGATCGCGCAGGCGGGATTCGACGTTCATATGAATATCTTCCAGCGCCGTCGAAAACACGAAATCGCCCGTTTCAATTTCTGACAAGATGGTGAGCAGGCCTTTCCCTATCGCGTCGGCATCTTTATCGCTGATGATGCCCGTGGCCGCCAACATCGCGGCATGGGCACGCGACCCGGCGATATCCTGCGCCGCCAGCCGTTGATCGAATGCGATCGAGGCGTTGATCGCCTCCATGATCGCGTCCGGCCCGGCGGCGAAACGGCCGCCCCACATCGCGTTGCTGGATTTGGTCATGAAAGGCGTCCGATGCGGAAATTGATGCTCGCGCTGCTTTATACGGGCTTGAGCGGCCTTGCAAACATCGCCGCCGCCGATCAGGCGACCCTTGAAGGCTTGCGCGATGGCGACATGCGCAAGCTGATCTTTGCCGCCGATCCGCAGGCCGCACCAACGACGGCGTTCACCGCTGAAGATGGCAGCGCCATGACACTGGCGGATTACACCGGTCAGATCATCCTGCTGAACTTCTGGGCCACATGGTGCGCCCCGTGCCGGCAGGAAATGCCCACCCTGTCCGCGCTTCAGGCCGATCTGGGCGGCGACGACTTCGCCGTGGTGACCATCGCCACGGGGCGCAACGATGCCGCCGCGATGACCCGATTTTTCGCTGATGCGAATGTCACCAACCTGCCGTTGCACACCGACCCGCGCCAATCATTCGCCCGCGACATGGGCGTGCTGGGCCTGCCAGTCAGCGTCATCCTGAACCGGGAAGGGCAGGAAATCGCCCGGTTGCAGGGCGAGGCTGACTGGTCATCCGATTCCGCCCGCGCCATCATCGCGGCACTGATCGCGGGCGAGTAGGGCAAGTTGCAGGGTCGCTACCTTCAGGCCCGCCCGCCCTGCGCCGACAACACCAGAGGGTCGATCCCCAGCACCTTGAGCGCGGCGCTCCACTTGTGTTCATTGGCCCGCCCGAAAACGATTTCGCTGCGCGGGTCGCAGGTCAGCCAGCCGTTGCGGGCGATCTCGCCCTCCAACTGCCCCGGTCCCCAGCCGCTGTAGCCCAACGCCAGCATCGACGCCGCCGGACCCCGCCCGTGGGCCAGATCCTCGAGCACATCCATCGTCGCGGTCATGCCTGTATCCGCATCGACCTGCAGCGTCCCCTGCCCCGACGTGTAGTCACCGGAATGAAGCACGAACCCGCGCCCATGCTCGACCGGCCCGCCGAAATGCACCCGGATGTCGCGGGCCCCGTCGCCGGGCGTGATCCCAAGCTGCTCAAGCAGTTCGGCGAACCGCACCTCGGGCGCGGGTTTGTTGACGATCAGCCCCATTGCGCCCTCGTCGGAATGGGCGCACATATAGATGACGGCATGATCAAACCGCGCGTCGCCCATGCCCGGCATGGCGATCAACAGCTTGCCCACAAGATTGGTTGCTTCGGCTTTCATGTACCCGATGATGGAATGGGCCGGGCCGCGATACAAGAGGGTGCTCTCGCCACATCGTGACTTCCCATTACATCGCTGCTGCGTATGGTCCGGATCATGAAACAGATCATCGCCCCGCTTTGCGCCGCCCTGCTGACCGCCACTGCCGCCGCGGCCCAAGACCTTGGCGATATCGCCAGCCTGACCGTCCTGCCCGGATGGCGCATGGCCGACGGCACCCATATGGCCGCGCTGTCGATCACCCTCGCCCCCGGCTGGAAAACCTATTGGCGCGCCCCCGGCGACGCCGGCATCCCGCCGCTATTCGACTGGACCGGGTCCGACAACATCCGAGCGGCCGATTTCAAATGGCCAACGCCCGAGGTTTTCACGATCAACGGCCTTCGGTCCATCGGCTATCATGACCGGGTCGTGATCCCGGTCGCGCTGACCACCGGAAGCGGTCCGGCCCAAATGAAGGGGCAAGTGCAACTGGGGGTCTGCGAAGAGGTTTGCGTGCCGGTCACGCTCGATTTCGACGCAGTGCTGCCCGCGGGGGATGACCGTGATCCGGTCATTATGGCCGCGTTGCTGGATCAACCCTTGGATGCCGACGAAGGCGGCGTCAGTGGTGCAAGGTGTGCGGTAGTCCCGACCGACGGCGGGCTACGCCTGACGGCATCGCTGATCCTGCCCCCCACGGGCAGCCCCGAAATCGTGGTGATCGAGGCGGGCGACCCCTCGGTCTGGGTGTCCGAACCCATCAGCCAACGCAACGGCAACCGCCTGACCGCCGTCGCTGATCTGGTGCAGTCCGGTGGTACCGGCTTTGCGCTGAACCGGTCTGCAGTGCGGATCACCGTGCTGGGCAGCGACAAGGCTGTCGACATTCAAGGTTGTAAGGCGGGCTAGCTTTTCAGTCCGGGGTTCTGGTGGGCCAGGTTGACGCTGAATCGATCCGGTTCTAGGGTTCGTGCGATCGTCTGGCGTGAGACCGCCGAGGGTCTTGCCTGCTGGCAAAGCTGTCGGTCGCCAAGACGTCCGCGAGGGGCATGCGCAAACGTTCGAGGCTGCGCTTCGCGGTGGCGTCCTTGATCGTGCGCTGCATCCCTTCGATCTGGCCGTTGGTCCAGGGGTGGCTGGGTTTCATCAGCCGGTGCCCGACCGCTTGCGCCACTTGGCCACTGTCGATGCACTGATCCCGAGTCCCTTGCACCGCCCCCGCGAGTGACGCTTGCGATGCTCTGATTGCATGCGTAGTCGTAGGGCGTGCGCGACGAACCTGTCACAGAGTGCGTTCTTCAATTCCCTCGAAAGCAGCGCAAAATGAAACCGTGAGATAGAGCACTTAAAAACGTCGAGACGTCGCGCGACAGTTGCGCGGCGCAAGGCGCACCTTGTCATTCAAGCTTTTTTGCTGGTGGCCCCGGTCAGGCCGTTTCGACGCAATGCCGGCGGAACGCGCGTTTCAGCATGTCCAGTTCGGCGCGCAGCAGGTCTATTTCGGCGCGTATGTCTTCGGCCAGCGCTTCACCGGCGAGCAGGGCAAAACTGGCCAAGGTTTCGCCAGACCGGGCGTCGGAGATGACAAAGGTCTGCACCCCGTCGGCGATCAGGTCGGCGGGGACCGGCACCAGCACGACCCAGGTTCCGGTGGCGGCGTCTTCGGCCACCGACCAGCCGGCGACCTTTTCGTTCTGGTGCGATACCGCAAGGTCGGGCTGGACATTGCCGGTGCCGGTGCGGGTCAGCACACCCTCCCAGACACCGGCAGCCATGCGGGTTTTGGTCAGGGTCAGGTCGGTCATCGGCGGCGTCCTTTACAGTTCGGCGCGGGGATAGCGCGACAGTGTGATGTCACGGATTGTGATCTGGTTCATTTCGGGGCCCTCGAAAATCAGGTCGATCCACATCCGCTCGACCCGCTTTTCGTTCAGTTTGGTATAGGCCAGATCGAATTCGATGCTGATATCGTCCTGATGCAGCGGCAACTCGCGCACGATCTGTTCGGTGTTGGGGCCGTGTTTGACGTTGAGTCGCGCAAAGATTTCCAGCGGTTTTTCCATTTCAACGATGGTATCCAGCCGGATCAGATGCCGCTTTTTCAGACCCTGACAGGCCTCTTCGGGGACATCCAGAACAAGACTGAGGAACGAACCGTCGAACCGGAATACGTCAAGCCGCAGGCCGTACGGCGCCAGATCGGATTCGCGCGCGTTGCGCAATTGGCGCAGGGTCAGTTCGCTGATCCGGCAATCATGGAAAATCGTCACCTCGTCGCCGACTGTCGCTTTGCTTTTGACGCTTGAATCGCCCTTGCGGGCCAGCGGGCCGCGCCAGACCTGAGGGCGCCACGACCAATCGGTCCCGGCAGGTTTCGGGAATGCGTTCGATCCGATCCGGGGCAGCGCCAGACGGCTGTCGGCGACATGCATCAGTTCGTCAAGGTGCAGGCGTAACTGGCGGGCGCGCTGGCGCTGGGCACGCAGGCCGGACAATTCGGCCGATCCGGCCCGACGCGCCGCCTGCGACCAACGGCGCAACACGCTCTGGTGCAAAAGCCTGTCGATCAGCCCGAACCGCCCCATATTCCTGCCTGCCCTCTTGTCGTGCCCGCGGCCTGTGCCGGCCCTGCGAACCATATCTGCCAGACTGTTTCTAGGAATGAAACAGTTGTCAGCTTTCCGGCGAATTTGCCGCCCGTAACGCGTCGATAGCCTGCTGCAACACGCCCAGACCCTGCGCCGATGTCATCGGCCGATGCGCCGGAACCCGCAGCGCCAGCGTCACCAACCGCCCGCCGAGATCGGCAAAGGCCCGCCATTCATGATCCTGCAGCCCCGCAACCGGATCTGGGCCGGTATCGCTGAACTGCACAAACACCGCCCCCGGCTGGCTTGTTACCGAGACCTCGCGCACCGTTGCAGAATCGCCTTTCGCGCTGAGCAAGGCATGTCCGGGGGCGGTTTGCAGCATGTTGACCAACACCTGTTCGGCCCCGGCCACCCCCGCCGATCCCGGTTCGCCCGCCTGAAACGTCAGCACTCCGGCTTGGGCAGGGGCGATGGGGGTTGCGGACACCAGTGCGCAGGACCCCATGACCACAAATCCGGCGGCGGCCCGACTGGCCCGCTGGTCGATGCAATACCCATCTGGCCCGCGCACCCGCAGACTGCCGTTCATGATAATCAGCGTGCGCACGCCCGGCCCTTTGGCAGGCCCGGCAAACGGCAGACCGGTGCTCAGGTCAATACCGTCGCAGCCTGCCAGCGCAACCGCCATCAGGGTCGCGCAAAACAGGCGGCGCAGGCCCACGCTACAGGTCCATGTAAACGTGGGTTTCGGCCCTTTGCCCCGGATGCGTCACCGCGCCGGTCCGGGTCGGACCGACAAGTTTGGCAAATTTCCACACCGCCCCGCTGGCGTAATTGGTCGGGCGCGGACCCTTCCATTGCGCCTTGCGGGCGGCCAGTTCGGCGTCGCTCAGCGCCACAGACAATTCGCCGGTGATCGCGTTCAGGGTGATCATGTCGCCATCGGCCAATAGGGCGATCGGGCCGCCATGCGCCGCCTCGGGGCCGACATGGCCGACGCAGAAACCGCGGGTCGCGCCGCTGAACCGACCATCGGTGATCAAGGCCACCTTTTTACCCATGCCCTGCCCGGACAGGGCGGCGGTGGTTGCCAGCATCTCGCGCATGCCGGGGCCGCCTGCGGGGCCTTCGTTACGGATGACCAGCACTTCGCCCTCTTTGTAAGTCCGGGCTTTGACGGCGGCAAACGCGTCTTCTTCGCATTCGAATACGCGGGCGGGACCGGTGAACACCTGTTCGGCCTCGGACATTCCTGCGATCTTGACGATGGCCCCGTCGGGCGCAAGGTTGCCGCTCAGGCCGACGACGCCGCCGGTTTTGCTGATCGGCGCGGCGATGGAATAGATGACGCGGCCGTCAGCCTCGCCTGCGATCATGTCGAGTTCCTCGCCGATGGTGCGACCGCTGGCGGTGATGCAATCCTCGTGGATCAGCCCGGCCTTGCGCAACTCTTTCATCACGACAGGGACGCCACCAACCTCGAACAGGTCCTTGGCGACGTATTTGCCGCCCGGTTTCAGATCGACGAAATAGGGGGTATCGCGGAAAATCTCGCAGACGTCGAACAGGTCGAAATCGATCCCGGCCTCGTGGGCGATGGCGGGCAGATGCAGCCCGGCATTGGTGGATCCGCCAGTGCAGGCAACCACGCGGGCCGCGTTCTGCAGCGATTTCAGGGTGACAACATCGCGGGCGCGGATATTCTTTGCGATCAGGTTCATCACTGCGATCCCCGACGCCTCGCCATATTTGGCGCGGTCAGTATAGGGTGCGGGCATGCCAGACGAATTCAGCAGGGCAAGGCCGATCGCCTCACTGACACACGCCATCGTATTTGCGGTGAACTGACCCCCGCAGGCCCCCGCGGTCGGACAGGCGACGCGTTCGAGGATTTCCAACTGCGCCTCGGTGACTTCGCCCGCCTGATATCGCCCGACAGCCTCGAACATGTCCTGCACGGTCAGGTCGCGGTCGGCGAAATCGGCGGGAACGTCGGCACCTGCAGGCACCTTGCCCGGCATGATCGACCCGCCATACATGAACACCGACGGCGTATTCAGCCGCACCATCGCCATCATCATCCCGGGTAGCGATTTGTCGCATCCAGCCAGCCCGACAAGGGCGTCATAGCAATGGCCGCGCATCGTCAGTTCGACGGTATCGGCAATCGCCTCGCGGCTGGCAAGGCTGCTGCGCATGCCCTCGTGGCCCATCGCGATGCCGTCGGTGACGGTGATCGTGGTGAATTCGCGCGGCGTGCCGCCCGCTGCCTTGACGCCGACCTTGGCCGACTGGGCCTGCCAGTTCAGCGCGATGTTGCAGGGTGCGGCCTCGTTCCAGCAAGTCGCGACGCCGACAAACGGCTTGGCGATGTCGGATTCATCAAGGTCCATTGCATAATAATAGGACCGGTGCGGCGCGCGTTCGGGGCCGACGGTCACATGACGGCTCGGCAGGCGGGATTTGTCGAATGTGACGTTCATGGCACAAGTCCTTCAGCGGCAAATGGTTCGCAGAAAGGTCTAAAAGAGCGGGGGGAGAGGCACAAGCGGGATGATGCGTCGAGAATTGCTCCAGAGCGACTGGGATGCGCTTAAACTCCGCGGCGACGACTCTGCGTTTCTCATGACGTAGATCTGCAAGGCTTTGCTTTAAAATAAAAACGCGCCATTTCTGGCGCGCGTAAGTCATTCGCAAATGCTGACTGAGACTGTGTCAGACCAGTGACGGATCAATCGCCCGACAAGCCGCAAGCAGCCCTTTGACCGCATCGACTGACTTGTCGAACATCGCCTGTTCGGCCTTGTCCATTTTGATTTCGACCACCCGTTCGATCCCACCGGCCCCAATCACCGTGGGGACGCCGACATAGAACCCATCGAGTCCGTAGGCCCCGGTCACATGAGCAGCGCAGGGCAGTACGCGCTTTTGGTCCTTCAAAAACGCCTCGGACATTTCGATGGCGCTGGTCGCCGGTGCGTAGAACGCCGATCCGGTTTTCAGCAGACCGACGATTTCGGCGCCGCCGTCGCGGGTGCGCTGAACGATGCCGTCCAGCTTGTCCTGCGTGGTCCAGCCCATCTTGACCAAGTCGGGCAGCGGGATGCCAGCCACCGTCGAATAACGAACCAGAGGCACCATCGTGTCGCCATGTCCGCCAAGCACGAACGCGGTCACGTCACGCATCGAAACGCCGAATTCGGTCGCCAGGAAATGCCGGAACCGGGCCGAATCGAGTACCCCCGCCATACCGCAGACCATATGGTGCGGCAGGCCGGAAAATCCGCGCAGCGCCCAGACCATCGCATCCAGCGGGTTGGTGATGCAGATGACGAAGGCGCCCGGCGCATGTTTGGCAATGCCTTCGCCAACCGATTTCATTACTTTGAGGTTGATGCCCAGCAGATCGTCGCGGCTCATCCCCGGCTTGCGGGCGACCCCGGCGGTGACGATGCAGACATCAGCCCCAGCGATATCAGCGTAGTCATTTGCGCCCTTCAGGGACACATCGAACTTGGCCGCCGGCCCCGCCTCGGCAATGTCGAGCGCCTTGCCCTGCGGGACACCTTCGGCGATGTCGAACAGCACGACGTCGCCCAGTTCCTTGATCGCGGCAAGATGGGCCAGCGTGCCGCCGATCTGTCCGGCGCCGATAAGGGCAATTTTGGGTCTGGCCATGTCACTTGATCCTTTGATGGGATGAATTTGCGGCATGGGGTAATCGCTTGTGTCCACACAAGCAAGGCTGTCGCCCGCCGCGGGGCTGGTCTAATCGGGTGAAACCAGCGTGGGGAAGACATCGTGGAAGGCAGCGCATTTTGGCTGGCGGCAACGGCCGCGGCCCTGTTCATCGGGTTTTCCAAGGGTGGTCTGCCGGTCATCGGGGTGATGGCGGTGCCGGTGCTGTCGCTGGTCATTTCGCCGATCACCGCCGCCGGGGTGTTGCTGCCGGTGTATGTTTTGTCCGACATGTTCGGCGTTTGGGCCTATCGCGCGGCGTTCGACAAACGGGTGCTGGCGATCATGATCCCGGCGATGACGCTCGGCGTCGGCCTGGGTTGGGCGACGGCGCATCTGGTGCCCGAACCGGTCGTGACCATGCTTGTCGGGGTGATCGGAGCGGCCTTCGCAGCCAACACGCTGCTGCGCAAGCATGTCACCGGCGAACCGCGTCCTGCAAGAATCGCGCCGGGACTGTTCTGGGGCAGTGTCGCCGGGTTCACCAGTTTCGTCAGCCATACCGGCGGGCCGCCCTATCAGGTCTATGTCCTGCCGCTGCGTCTGCCCAAGCTTGTGTTCGCGGGGACCACGACGATCACCTTCGCCTGCGTCAACGCGATCAAGCTCGTGCCCTATTGGGCGCTGGGCCAGCTTAGCCCCGACAACCTGCACATCGCCGCGATCCTGACGTTGCCTGCGGTCATCGCTGTCTTTGCCGGTGTCCGGCTGGTGAAAATCCTGCCCGAAGTGCTGTTTTTCCGGATCGTGTTCTGGGCCCTGCTCGGCATTTCGCTACGGCTGATCTGGCAGGGCCTGGTTGCGCTGTAGCATTTCCGTTTCAAGCCGGATTGTCTTTGTTCGGCAGCGCCTCGGACAGCGTCTGAAATGCCTCGCCGGATGCGACCAGACAGGTTGGTCCGCCCGGCTGCGTCAGTGCGATCGTCCATGTGCCAGTTGTCAGCGCGGCGAACACCTCGACCACGGCGTTGTTACTGGACAGGCCGATCGACTGGCGGCTTTCGCCGAAACGATCGGCCAGCCGTTCGACGATGACATCGTGCGGTGCGCAGTTGGCGGTCTGGGCATGGGCATGGTCGGCCGCGAAAAGCATCATCCCGACGCTAAAGGAAAGTGCAATCATCGAACTGGTCATATCATCACCTTGGCTGGGCGGGGGCGCTTGGCAAGCCTGACCCCGGAACTTTGCGGGCTTGCGGGGGGAACTTTGCGACCGAAGGCCCGAAAATATGGTTAACGGGCGGGACGTTGCGTCGAACATGCATCGCCAATGGCTTGCATATCCTCACGACACAGGCGACCTTGGCTAAACCGGCGGCAAGCGCCGACATGGAGTTGCAATGTTCCTGATCCTTCTGGGTCTGATCCTGTGGTCAGCCGCCCACTTTTTCAAACGCGCCCTGCCCGACCAGCGGGCCGCGATGGGCAACGCGGGCAAGGGGCTGGTCGCCGTTGCGTCCATCGTCGCCATCGTCCTGATGGTGATCGGCTATCGTGGTTGGGATGGCACGGTTTACTGGGGCCGCACCGGGGCGATGACAGGGATCAACAACCTATTGATGGTGTTCGCCTTCTACCTGTACGCCGCATCCGGTGCTAGAACGTGGATCACCACGAAAATCCGCCACCCGCAACTGACTGCCGTGATCGTCTGGGCCACAGCACACCTGTTGGTCAACGGCGACACCCCCTCGTTCCTGCTGTTTGGTGGGTTGCTGGTCTGGGCCTTGGCCGAAATCGCCGTGCTGAACCGGACCCAGCCTAATTGGACGCCCGCCCACGCGGTCCCGATCCGCAAGGAAATCACCGCCGTCATCGCCACTGTGATCGTGTTCGGGGTCGTCGCCGCGATCCATATCTGGCTTGGCGTTAACCCCTTCGGATGACCCCATGAAACTGTATCGCCTGCTGACCGACGACGACACATCGGCCTTTTGCCACAAGGTTTCGTCCGCCTTGTCGAAAGGCTGGGAACTTTACGGCAGCCCGACCTACGCCTTTGACGCCGCCAACGGTGTCATGCGCTGCGGGCAAGCCCTTACCAAGGATGTTGAGGGCACCTATACCCCCGACATGAAACTGGGCGACCAGTGACCAAGACAAATCCGGGCCGGTTTTTCGAGGACTACACGGTCGGCCAGATCATCCCTCACGCCGTGCCGCGTACGCTGTCGGGGGGCGAACGCGCCCTTTACCACGCGCTTTATCCCGCCCGACACGCGCTGCAATCCTCCGACGAATTCGCTCGCGCATGCGGACTGCCGGCCGCCCCCTTAGACGATCTGATCGTATTTCACACCGTTTTCGGCAAATCCGTCCCTGATATTTCGCTCAACGCCATCGCCAACCTTGGCTATGCCGAAGGACGCTGGCTGGCCCCGGTCTGGCCCGGCAATACGCTGAGCGCGACTAGCGAAGTCATCGGCCTGAAACGCAATTCCAAGGGCGCCAGCGGGGTCGTCTGGGTCCGCACGACCGGGACGAACCAGCACGGCACCCCGGTCCTGACCTTTGTGCGTTGGGTCATGGTGCGCACCCGTGGCGGCGCATCAGGCGACACCATCGTGCCCGACCTTGCCCCGGCGGTCGCGCCCACCGACCTGCAAATCCCCAAGGGGCTGGATTTCAGCCGCTACGATTTCACCCTTGCCGGGGAACCCCACCGCTGGGGCGACTATGCGGTAGGCGAGGTGATCGACCATGTCGATGCGGTGACGGTGGACGAGGCTGATCATCTGATGGCCACCCGGCTGTGGCAGAACACATCCAAGGTGCATTTCGACGTGACCCAGCGGCCCGACGGGCGGCGGCTGATCTACGGCGGCCATATCATCAGCCTGGCCCGCGCCCTGTCGTTCAACGGGCTTGCCAACGCGCAACTGATCGTCGGGCTGAACGCGGGGGCGCATGCCAACCCCTGCTTTGCGGGCGACACGGTCAGGGCATGGTCCGAAGTGCTGGACAAGGCCGAAACTCCCGCCCCCGGTGTGGGCGCGATCCGGTTGCGGCTGGTCGCGACTAAGGGTGCGGCGGGCGTGCTGAAAGGCGCTGACGGGAAATATGCGCCCGAGGTTCTGCTCGACCTTGATTACTGGGCGCTGATGCCGCTTTAGAGCGGTATGAATCCGGGCAGCCAGCGGCTAGTCTGCCCGCATGTGCCGCCTGATCGCCCTGCTGATCACCCTCGCTTCCCCGGCCCGCGCCTGTGATATCGCCTTGCTGCTGGCCGTCGACATTTCTGGTTCGGTCGACAACCGCGAATACGCGATCCAGATCGAGGGCCTCGCCGCCGCCCTGCAAAACGGCGAGGTTGCCGAGGCGCTGGTGACCTCCCGCGCCCAGATCGCCCTGCTGCAATGGACCGGGTCGTCGCGGCAGGTCATCAGCATCGACTGGGTGCAGATCACCGACCACGACGACATTGTTCCGCTGGCAAACACAATCCTGACGATGCCGCGCGCATGGCGCGATTTTTCGACCGCCATCGGCGAGGCGCTGTTGCTGGGCGAAACCGCTTTTGCCGCTGTCCCCGAATGCAAACGCCGGGTGATCGACATTTCCGGCGATGGTCCGTCGAACGAAGGCATCCCGCCCGAAACCCTGCGCACCGCGATGGCGCGGGCGGGCATTACCGTGAATGCACTGGTGATCGAGGAGTCCTTGCCCGGCCTGACCGATTATTTCCGCCGCAATGTGATCACGGGGCCGGGAGCCTTTGCCGTCACTGCCAATTCCTATGCCGACTATCCCCGCGAAATCACCCGGAAACTGCTGCGCGAGGTGGGCCGGCCCGTCACAATGGCAACAAGTGATCACATGGCCGAAGGCTGTGATCACAGGTCACACTACTGACGGCTCCTTCGACGTTTTTAACCCCGCTGCGGCATGCTGCCCCGTGACATCCCGCTAAAACTGCGCCAAGACAGGGCCAAAGGCGCGGGCCCGCGCCGCGAACCGACCAAAGGGAACCGCATGGCCGATGTGAACCGGGGCAATCGCCCGCTGTCGCCGCACCTGACGATCTATCGCCCGCAAATGACCTCGATGACGTCGATCTTTACCCGGATCACCGGCAACGCACTGCTGGTCGGGGCGCTGCTGATCGTCTGGTGGTTCATCGCTGCGGCCACCGGCCCCGCCGCCTATGCCCGCGCCAATGGGTTCCTGACTTCGTGGTTCGGCGATCTGGTCATGTTCGGATCAGTCGCCTGCCTGTGGTATCACAGCCTGTCGGGCATCCGGCATCTGATCTGGGATTCTGGCCACCTGCTCGACGTGCCCCGATCCGAGATGATGGGCTGGGGTATCATCGGCGGGTCGGTGCTGCTGACCATCCTCACCGTCATCGTGCTGTAGGGGGTCGCCATGCGCTATTTGACAGATCGCAAACGCGCCACCGGCCTTGGGTCGGCGAAATCGGGCACCATGCACCACTGGCACATGATGGTCAGTTCGGTGGCTTTGGTCGGCCTGATCCCGCTGTTCGTATTCACCTTCGGGCACGCGCTTGGCGGCACCTACGAACAGACGCTGGCCTATTACCAGCACCCGTTCCCAGCAATCATTGCCGCCCTGACCTTGCTGGTCGGGTTCATCCATTTCCGTGGCGGCGTGCAGACGCTGATCGAAGATTATGTGCATGGTTTCGCCCGCAAGGCGTTGATCATCGCGATGATTTGCCTCAGCTACACCGCCGCCGCCGCCGGCGTTTTCGCCGTCGCCCGCATCGCGCTTTAAGGATTTCCGCCTATGGCTGCCTATGACTACGAAACCCATGTCTACGACGCGATTGTCGTGGGGGCTGGCGGGGCCGGTCTGCGGGCCACGCTGGGCTTGGCCGAACAGGGGTTGCGAACCGCCTGCATTACCAAGGTGTTCCCGACACGCTCGCACACTGTCGCGGCGCAGGGTGGCATTGCTGCGTCGCTGTCCAACATGGGGCCGGACCACTGGCAATGGCACATGTATGACACCGTCAAAGGGTCCGACTGGCTGGGCGATACCGACGCGATGGAATATCTCGCCCGCGAGGCACCCAAGGCGGTTTACGAACTGGAACATTACGGTGTGCCGTTTTCGCGCACCGAAGAAGGCAAGATCTATCAGCGTCCCTTTGGCGGCCATACCACCGAATTCGGCGAAGGCCCGCCGGTGCAGCGAACCTGCGCTGCCGCCGACCGCACCGGGCACGCGATCCTGCACACGCTTTACGGCCAAAGCCTCAAGCAGAAGGCCGAGTTTTACGTCGAATACTTTGCCCTCGACCTCATCATGTCCGACGACGGCCAATGTCAGGGCGTGATCGCGTGGAAACTGGACGACGGCACGATGCACGTGTTCAATGCCAAGATGGTGGTGCTGGCTACAGGCGGCTATGGCCGCGCCTATTTCAGCGCCACCAGTGCACACACCTGCACCGGCGACGGCAACGGCATGGTGGCGCGGCAGGGGCTGCCGTTGCAGGACATGGAGTTCGTGCAGTTCCACCCGACCGGCATCTACGGAGCCGGGTGCCTGATCACCGAAGGGGCACGGGGCGAGGGCGGCTATCTGACCAACTCCGAAGGGGAACGGTTCATGGAACGCTATGCGCCGACCTACAAGGATCTGGCGTCGCGCGATGTGGTCAGCCGCTGCATGACGCTGGAAATCCGCGAAGGGCGGGGGGTCGGGGCGAACAAGGATCACATTCACCTCAACCTGAACCACCTGCCCAAGGAAACGCTTGATCTGCGGCTGCCAGGGATCAGCGAAAGTGCGCGCATTTTTGCCGGTGTCGATCTGACCCGCGAACCGATTCCGGTGCTGCCGACAGTGCATTACAACATGGGCGGCATCCCGACGAATTACTGGGGCGAGGTGCTGAATCCCACGGCCGACAATCCCGATGCGACCGTCCCCGGCCTGATGGCGGTGGGCGAGGCGGGGTGTGCTTCCGTCCACGGGGCGAATCGGCTGGGATCAAATTCGCTGATCGACCTTGTGGTCTTTGGTCGGGCGGCGGCGATCCGCGCCGGGCAAGTTGTTGACCCGACAAGCGCAAACCCGACCCTGAACACCAAATCGGTCGATGCCTGCTTCGACCGTTTCGACACGTACCGCCATGCAAGCGGATCGGTGCCGACTGCCGATCTGCGGCTTGAGATGCAAAAGACAATGCAGGAAGATGCCGCCGTGTTCCGCACTGACAGGACACTGGCCGAGGGGGTCAAAAAGATGACAGCCGTGGCCGCAAAACTGGATGACATCAAGGTCACGGACCGGTCGCTGATCTGGAACAGCGACCTGATGGAGACGCTGGAGTTGACCAACCTGATGCCCAACGCCCTTGCCACCATCGTCGCAGCCGAGGCGCGCAAGGAAAGCCGTGGCGCGCATGCGCACGAGGATTATCCCAAGCGTGACGACGAAAGCTGGCGCAAACATTCGTTGGCGACGATCAAGGAAAACAAGGTGAAACTGACCTATCGCCCCGTCCACCTTGACCCGCTGACGACTGAAAAGGACGGCGGGATCGACCTGAAACGGATCGCGCCCAAGGCACGGGTGTATTGATGCGGGCGCTGCTTTTTGTTCCGGTATTCCTCGCCGCCTGCGCGACGGAACCGATGAATCCTTACCGCGCCGCTGATCTTTGTGAACAGCGTGCCCGCTCCGCCCAAGGTCCGACCGGGCAAGTGCAGATCGGCATCGGCACCGGCGGACGCAGTGGCGTCGGCGCGGACATCTCCGTCACCGACGATTTCATCCGGGGCCGCGATCCGCTGGCGGTTTACGAATCGTGCGTTTACCGGAATACCGGCGAAGCCCCTGTCCGCGCAGCTATCCTGCGCTAATTCATCACCACCCGAGGGAGACCAAACATGAACCCGACGCCCATCATCACCGCTGCCCTTCTGGCAACGCTCGGTGCCTGCACGACGACCGGCATCGGCACCACGGTCCTGTCGGACGAGGCCGCACGCGCTGCCGCCCGTGCGGTCGTGACCCCGATCGTCGCGCAGCAGGTCCCCGGCCCGCTTGGCGTCGCGATGGCGGACTGCATCATCAACAACGCCAGTGCTGCAGAACTGCTGACGCTGGCACGGTCGGCGACGACCGGCGTCAATGCGGACACGGTGACGCTGACCTCGCAAATCCTTGCCCGGCCTGCCACCGTGACTTGCGCCACTTCCGCCATCGCAACCTGACAAGAGGCTGAAAATGGTCGAACTGACCCTTCCCAAGAACAGCCGGATCACGGTTGGCAAGACCTGGCCGAAACCCGCGGGGGCGACGAACCTGCGCAAGGTGCAGATTTATCGCTGGAACCCGGACAATGGCAAAAATCCCGCCGTCGATACCTATTTCGTCGATCAGGACACTTGCGGCCCGATGGTTCTGGATGCCCTCATCAAGATCAAGAACGAGATCGACCCGACCCTGACGTTCCGACGCTCCTGCCGCGAAGGCATCTGCGGGTCGTGCGCGATGAACATCGACGGAATCAACACGCTGGCCTGCATCTATGGGCTGGACGAGATCAAGGGCGACATCAAGATCTACCCCCTGCCGCATATGCCCGTAATCAAGGATCTGATCCCGGATCTGACCCATTTCTACGCCCAGCACGCCAGCATCAAACCATGGCTGGAAACCAAGACCCCGGCGCCGGCCAAGGAATGGAAGCAGTCGATCGAGGACCGCGAAAAGCTGGACGGGCACTATGAATGCATCATGTGCGCCTGCTGTTCGACCGCCTGCCCCAGTTACTGGTGGAACGACGACCGTTTCCTTGGCCCGGCCTCGCTGCTGCACGCGCATCGCTGGATCATCGATTCACGGGACGAGGCGACGGGCGAACGGCTGGACGACCTTGAAGATCCCTTCAAGCTGTACCGTTGCCACACGATCATGAACTGCGCCAAGACCTGCCCCAAGGGGTTGAACCCGGCCAAGGCGATTGCGAAGATCAAAAAATTGATGGTCGAACGGGTGGTGTGACATCGGATGAAATGGCTCACGCCACCCGAACAGGCAGATCCGCTCTGGGCGTTCTTTCTCGCCGATCAGTTTGGCCCACCTTGGCTCTGGCTGGTTGGACTTGTCCTGATTGTCGTATCCACCGTCCTGTTCCTGCGAAAAGGGCCGCGGCGGCTCCCCTGCAAATGGGTTGCCAGGACGAAGAGCGCAGGATCGCTCGACCACTTCTTTTGCACGGTCTGGGGGGTCGAGGCGAATTCGTCGCGCCGCCGGGGCCCTGTCGAATGCAAACGCGCCCTGCGGCCGACGTCGTTGTGACGGCCCACCTATCAAATGCGCCGCCAGACGCCGAGGCTCGCCGGACTGTTGCACCCGTCATCTGCTATCCGACCGACAGCCTGCCACAACCCGATCTGGCGCTCTATGCCCATGCCCGTGGAACCGCCCGCAAGGTCGCGAACGTAGCCGCTCCGCCACGCGACGCTGCCGCAATCCTTGTCCCCGCCGGGTCATTCCTGCGCATCGTCTCGGTAGACGGTCCGCAGGTTGGCGACCTGAACCTGTTCAACGCTCATGATCTGACCGAACGTTTCTACTCCGGCAAGACCCGCGCCCTGCACGGGACGCATGTGACGACGGGCGAAAGGCTCTGGTCGAATTTCCCGACGTTGCGCCCGCTGGCGACGGTGACATACGACAGTCTGGATTGGTATGGGATCGACCAATACGGCGGATCGGTGCATGACGTGATCGGCACCCGCTGCGATCCCTATACCGGGCGGCTGCTGGGCGGGACCGACTATCACCACTGCTGCCATTCCAACCTGACGCGGGCGCTCGGCGATCACACCGGGCTGTCACTGGCGCAGGCAGAACCGCACATCCACGATGTCCTCAACGTCTTCATGTGTACCGGATTTACCCGCGACACCGGGCAGTATTTCATGAAGGCCAGCCCGGTCCGGCCCGGCGACTGCATCGAGTTCTTCGCCGAGATCGACCTGCTCGCGGTGCTGAGCGCCTGCCCCGGCGGCGATTGTTCGGCGCAGCATTCCTCGGATACGGCCGCCTGCCACCCGCTGCTGATGGAAGTCTGGGAACCGCAGGCAGGGGCGCTGCACGGTTGGGAAAGCCCGCCCGTGAATGGCTATGACCGCAGCCACGGGCGCCCGGCAAACCGATAGTTCGGACGCTCCGCAGGGGACATTCCTGGCCAAAAGAAAGTTGCAGTTCGGGGGTTCAGGCGAAAGCGGCCTGTAGGGCGATTTCCACCATATCGCCGAATGACCGTTCGCGATCCGCCGACGGCAAAGCCTCTCCGGTTTTCATATGATCACTGACCGTCAGCACGGCAAGCGACCGAATTTTATGGCGGGCGGCAAGAATATAGAGTTCAGCCGCCTCCATTTCGACGCCCAGAATGCCGTGCCGTTCGAGCTGTTCATTCAGATCAGGGCGTTCGTCATAGAACACGTCCGACGAATAGATGCCGCCGACATGGGTCGTCACCCCAAGCGATTGGGCCGCAGCCACCGCCGCCGTCAGCAATCCGTAATCGGCACAGGGCGCGAAATTCAATTCGCGGAAAATGCCGCGTGACGGGGTCGACAAGGTTGATGTGGTCATCGCCAGAACGACATCGCGGATCCGCACGTAATCTTGCATCCCGCCGCAAGATCCAATGCGGATCAAGGTCTTGACCCCATAATCGCTGATCAGTTCATTGGCATAGATCGACAGTGACGGCATCCCCATGCCAGACCCCTGGAACGTCACCCGATGTCCGTTCCACGTGCCGGTGAAACCCAGCATGCCGCGCACCTGATTGACGCAGACGGCATCCTGCAAGAAAGTCTCTGCCGCCCATTTGGCGCGATAGGGATCGCCGGGCATCAACACGGTCTCTGCGATTTCGCCGGGCTTGGCGCCGATATGGACGGTCATGATTTGCCACTCCTTTGGCTTGGCGTTTATGGTTCAGGGGTAAACCCAAGAGGCGTCAAATCCAATGCTCAGATTGATTTTCGTCTGTCTGGCTTTGGCCGCGTCGGCGGCAAGCTCTCAGGACAACGCCGAGGTGGCACTGGTCAAGAGGATATTCGCGGTGGTGCAGCCGGTATCGATCCGCGAAAACAGGGAGTACTGCGGCTATATTGGATTCGACCGTGCCGGTATTCTGGCCGCCACCATTGCCGCCCCCGGCAGCATCGGATCATGCCTGCCAGACGATCCGCTAATGTTGGCCGTGATCACCGCGTCCTATCACACCCACGGTGCGGTTTCGCCGGACTATTTCAACGAATTGCCCAGCGGCGAGGATATGGAAGGCGACGAATCCGAAGGCATCGACGGCTATGTCGCCACTCCAGGCGGGCGCCTTTGGTATGTCGACACCACCGATATGGTCACATCGCAGTTGTGCGGGATCGGCTGCCTGCCCCGCGACGCGCGTTTCATCGACGGGGCAGACGGATTGATCGCGCAAAGCTATTCCTACCGCGACCTTGTGCGCAAACTGGCCGAATAGATCAAACGCCCATGGAGTCCGGTGTCTTGCCGCCCGCAACGGCCGTCTTGAACCATTCCGGCTGTCGCCCTTTGCCCGTCCATGTCTGTTCCGGGTTGGCCGGATTACGGTATTTTGGTGCCGACTTTACTTTCGGTCCGGCTTTCGGTTTCGGACCACGCTTTTTCGGCGCCGGGGCGTCGGTGAGGTCTGACAGATTGAAACCATGGGCCGCAGCCGCCTTCTGCGCCGCGTCAATGGCCAGCTTGCGGTCCTGCGCGCCAATCTTGGTCAATGCCTTTTCGACATCAGCCTTCAGCTTTTCCAGTTCTTTGCGCGACATGTTCTTCAGGTCAGTCTTCATTGTTTCCTCCGAAACGGTTTGTATGTCACGCAAATAGCAGGCGCGACCAAATCAATGCCAGTGAAATATGCATCAGCCTGTCCAAAAGAACAATTGGATCATCTCAAGTGCCGGCAGGTTTTTGCTATTGTGCGGCGACCGGGGCCGGATCTGCCAGATCGGCAATGTCGTGCATGATCCGGTTCAGTTCGAAATCCTTTGGCGTATAGACCCGCGCCACCCCCATTTGTCGCAGCCTTGCCGCGTCGTCGTCAGGGATGATGCCCCCTGCCACAACCGGAATATGGCTCAAGCCGGCATCGCGCAGCCCCGCCATCACCGCGCCGACCAGCGGCAGATGCGACCCCGACAGGATCGACAGCCCGATCACATCCATGTCTGCCGCTGCCGCAACGATATCGGCCGGGGTCAGGCGGATCCCGTCATAGGTGATGTCCATGCCGCAGTCGCGGGCCCGCGCGGCGATCTGTTCAGCGCCGTTGGAATGGCCATCCAGCCCCGGTTTGCCGACCAGAAACCGCAGGCGGCGGCCCAGCCGGGCGCTGACGAGGTCCACCTTGTCACGGATCTCGTCCAGACCTTCGGTGCGGTTGGACGGGTTGCGCGACACGCCCGTCGGGGCGCGGTATTCGCCGAATGCGGCACGGATGACGTCGGCCCATTCGCCCGTCGTGACGCCTGCGCGGGCCGCTAAAATTGACGGTGGCATAATGTTGGCACCCGACTGCGCCGCCGTCCGCAAATCGGCCAAGGCGACGACAACCTTCGCGTCGTTCCGCGCCGCTTTCCAAGCCGCCAACCGCGCGATCTGGTCGGCCTCGGCTTCTGGATCGGCCAGCATGATTGCATCGTCTCCCGCCGTCAGAGGCGAGGCTTCGCCGCCTTGCCAACGGTTCACACCGACCACCACTGTCGCCCCGGTTTCAATGGCCGCAATCCGGGCGGCATTCGATTCGACCAGCCGCGATTTCATATAGGCAATCGCCCCGACCGCGCCGCCCATCGCGTCGATCTGCGCCAGTTCCGCCCGCGCTCCGTCTTTCAAAGCTGTCACCTTGCGGTCAATTGCCGGATTGCCATCGAACAGGTCGTCGAACTCCAGAAGGTCGGTTTCAAAGGCCAGTATCTGTTGCATCCGCAGCGACCATTGCTGATCCCACGGGCGGGGCAGGCCCAGCGCTTCGTTCCAGGCCGGCAATTGGACCGCACGGGCGCGGGCATTTTTCGATAGCGTCACCGCCAGCGTTTCCAGCAATATCCGGTAGACGTTGTTTTCGGGCTGCTGTTCGGTGAGCCCCAGCGAATTGACCTGCACGCCATAGCGGAAACGGCGATATCTCGCGTCAGTGACCCCGTAACGATTCCGGCAAATCTCGTCCCATAACGCGACAAAGGCCCGCATCTTGCACAGTTCGGTCACGAACCGAATACCGGCATTCACAAAGAACGAAATGCGCCCGACCATTTCGGGAAAATCAGCCGCCGCGACCTTGCCCTGCAAATCGTCCAGCACGGCGCAGGCGGTGGCCAAGGCAAAGGCCAGTTCCTGTTCGGGCGTCGCCCCGGCCTCTTGCAAATGATAGGAACACACATTCATCGGGTTCCATTTCGGCAGGTGCGCCCGCGTATAGGCGGCGACGTCGGTTATCATTCGCAAGGATGGCGCGGGCGGGCAGATATAGGTGCCGCGCGACAGGTATTCCTTGATGATGTCGTTCTGTACAGTGCCTTGCAGGGCGGTCAGGTCGACCCCCTGTTCCTCGGCCAACGTAATATAAAGCGCCAGCAACCAAGGTGCTGTCGCGTTGATCGTCATCGACGTGTTCATCTGGTCCAGTGGAATATCCCTGAACAGCGCCCGCATATCCCCCAGATGGCAGATCGGCACACCAACCTTGCCGACCTCGCCGCGCGCCAGAATGTGGTCGCTGTCATACCCCGTCTGCGTCGGCAGGTCGAAGGCGACCGACAACCCGGTCTGCCCCTTGGCAAGATTGCCGCGATAGAGGGCATTCGACGCTGTCGCCGTTGAATGACCGGCGTAAGTGCGGAACAGCCATGGGGCGTCGGGCATGAGGGCGGTCTTTCGGGCGATGCTGCGCTGCAACATAGCCAGTAGGTCATCGCACCGCAACCATGGTCGCGCAATAAACGATCAAAATGGGTTACTGGCGTGATTTTTTGTTGCAGGCTCAATCTTATGTCAGTCGGTCGTGGCGATCAGGGGTGGATTTACCCGGCTCGGATTTCCTGTCACGGTCAGTTGCAATGTCGCAGACCGTCACGCTTCCGCTTTGGCTTCTGATCCTCATCCTGCTGATGTCGGCAGTGACGTTCGCGTCGCATTTCCTGTTTCCGTCAGTGCGCTGGTTCTTTCGCAAACGGGCCGAACGACTGGTCGCCCGTCTGAATACCCGCCTGACACGGCCCATCGAACCCTTCAAGCTGGCGCGCCGGCATGACATGATCCAGCGGCTGATCTACGACCCCGGCGTGACCGAAGCAATCGTGGTGCATGCCCGCGATAACGACGTGCCGGAAAACGTCGCCTTCGAACTGGCGGGTCGGTATGCGCGCGAGATCGTGCCGTCGTTCAGCGCCACCGCCTATTTCACATTTGGGACAAGGTTGGCCAAATGGCTGTCGCGCACGCTGTACCGGATCCGCTTGGGGGCCTTTGATCGCGAAACGCTCGAAGCGATCGACCGCGACGCGACGGTGATTTTCGTGATGAACCACCGCAGCAACATGGATTACATGCTTGTCACATACCTTGTGTCGCGTGCCGGGGCGCTGTCTTATGCGGTGGGCGAATGGGCGCGGGTCTGGCCGCTGTCCACGGTGATCCGGGCGATGGGGGCCTATTTCATCCGGCGCCGGTCGCGCGGTGCGCTTTATCGCAAGGTGCTCGCCCGCTATGTGCAGATGGCGACAAAAGGCGGCGTCACGCAGGCGATCTTCCCCGAGGGCGGCCTAAGCCTGACCGGGGCGCTGGCACCGCCGAAACTGGGTCTGCTGAACTACATCATCGAGGATTTCCGGCCCGGCGGGCGCGATGTGATCTTTGTGCCCGTTGCCCTGAATTATGACCGGGTGCTCGAAGACCGGTTCCTGATCGCCGCCGACAAGACCGGGGTGCGCCGGTTTCGCCCGCCTTTGGGGATGGTCCTGCGGGCGGTGGGCGGGCATTTGTGGCAGCGGATCACGTTCCGGTTCCGCCCCTTTGGCACCGCGTCGGTCGGGTTCGGCCGGCCGCTGGACCTCGGCCAGTTTCTGCACGACGCGACCGGGGATCAGACCGAACAGGTGGCTGCCGAACTGATGACCCGCATCAGCGCCGTCGTGCCGGTTCTACCGGTTCCGCTGGTGGCGCATTTCCTGTTGCATGGTCTGCACACCCGGCCCGAAATCATCGCCGCCGCAACAACTGCGTTGACCCGGTTGCACGACCGTCGCGTGTCCCTGCCCCGGCGCGATGTCGGCACTGTGGTCAGCGACGCCCTCGCGATTCTCGTCAGCCGCGATCTGATTTCCGATGGCCCCGACGGTATCGTGCTGAAGAATGACGCAAGCGACGTTCTGGCTTATTATGCTCGATCCATCGCGCACCACTTCGGCGACACCGTTTAGGGTAACCCTCGCGGTCCACTCGCGGCGTTTCTGCGGTGCGGCAGACATAAAATTACAAATTCGTGCCATAAAGTATTGCAATATTGCGTGACGGAAATTATCTGTCGGAGCAAGCCGCGTGATTCTGCGCTGCGGCATTATGTGGATTGATCCCGATGGAGACTGCGATGGCCCTCGATCAGCCCCTGCCCACCGCGTCCTATGACGCGCGGCACAAAGATCTTTACGACGTTGGGCAAATGCCCCCGCTGGGTCATGTTCCGGCGCGGATGTATGCTTGGGTCTTGCGCCGCGAGCGCCATGGCGAGCCCGAACAAGCCCTCAAGGTCGAAGTCGTCGATGTGCCTCGCCCCGACAGCAACGAGGTGCTGGTCATGGTGATGGCCGCCGGCATCAATTATAACGGCGTCTGGGCCTGTCTGGGCGAACCGATGTCCACCTTTGACGTTCACAAGGCCGCCTATGCAATCCTTGGGTCGGATGCCGCCGGCATAATCTGGGCCGTGGGTGACAAGGTGAAACGGTGGAAAGTCGGCGACGAGGTTGTCATTCATTGCAATCAGGACGACGGCGACGACGAGCATTGCAATGGCGGTGACCCGATGTTTTCGCCCAGCCAGCGCATATGGGGCTATGAAACCCCCGACGGGTCTTTCGCACAGTTCACCTGCGTCCAATCCCAGCAGTTGATGCCCCGCCCCAAGCACCTGACGTGGGAAGAATCGGCCTGCTACACCCTGACCCTCGCCACCGCCTACCGGATGCTGTTCGGCCACGAACCGCATGAGTTGAAGCCGGGTATGAACGTGCTGGTATGGGGCGCATCGGGCGGCCTTGGGTCTTATGCGATTCAGCTCATCAACACTGCCGGGGCCAACGCGATCGGCGTCATCAGTGACGAGGACAAGCGCGAATTTGTGATGTCGCTGGGCGCCAAGGGCGTCATCAACCGCAAGGATTTCGATTGCTGGGGACAGATGCCGACGGTCAACACGCCGGAATACAAAAGCTGGTTCGCCGAAGTACGCAAATTCGGCAAAGCGATCTGGGACGTCACCGGAAAGGGCAACAACGTCGATCTGGTGTTTGAACATCCGGGCGAATCGACATTTCCGGTCTCGGTTTTCGTGGTCAAGCGCGGCGGCATGGTGGTGATCTGTGCGGGCACGACGGGGTATAACCTGACGCTCGACGCGCGATATCTCTGGATGCACCAGAAACGGGTGCAGGGCAGCCATTTCGCCAACCTCAAACAGGCGTCGCAGGCCAACCAGTTGATGGTCGAACGCCGCCTTGATCCCTGCATGTCCGAAGTGTTCGGCTGGGCCGATATCCCCGCCGCCCATACCAAGATGCGCCGCAACGAACACAAGCCGGGCAACATGGCTGTGCTGGTGCAGTCGCCCCGTACCGGGCTGCGGACGTTTGACGACGCGATCGCCGAATCCCGCCTCGGACCCTGATCGTCGGGTAACGGAACGCGGCCAAACGGTCGCGACACGCGTCATCGGCGCACATCGCAAAACCAAATGCTTGCCGGTACGGACCCTCCCCATATCCGGGGGGCCAGATCAGGCGAGTATTTTTGTTAAGAAATCCCGTGCTACCATAGGTTGTTAAGACTTCATTAATCTTTCCTCAAGAGGGTGCTTATGGGACATCAGTGGATCATCGACGTTCTTGCTGACCTTCGGACCTTTGCCCAGACGAACGGCATGCCGCAACTGGCTGCCGAACTGGACGATGTGTCGCGCAAGGCGAGCGTCGAAATCGGCGGTTCGAGGGAAAGGACACCCTTGCGGGTGGTGGGTGACGACGCTGCAACTGGACACATTCCTCGCGCAGTTGGAATCGGCCGCCGGGCTTGACCAGATCCAGGACCTGATCGTCGCCCTGCGCGACCATTACAGCGTCGACCACATCGTCTATCACTGGGTCAGCGCGGACGGCGAACAATACGGCTGCGGTACCTACGATCCGGCCTGGGTCCAGCGCTATGTCGATCAGGACTATCTGCGCGTCGATCCGGTCGTGATCGGCTGCTTTCAGCGGTTTCACCCAGTCGAATGGAAGCGGCTCGACTGGTCGTCCAAGGCCGCACGGGCATTTCAGCGCGACGCCATTGCGCATGGCGTTGGCAGTCAGGGGTTTTCGATCCCGATCCGGGGGCCATCGGGCCAGTTCGCCCTGTTTACCGCGTCGCATAGCTGCGACGACGCGACATGGGCCACGTTCACGGCAGATAACCAGCGCGACCTGATCCTGATCGCGCACTATTTCAACCAGAAGGCTCTGGAATTTGAAAAGTCGCGCACCCCGGAACCGGCCAAGTCCCTGTCCCCACGTGAAATCGACGCGCTGACCTTTCTGGCGATGGGTTACGGGCGCGCGCAAGTCGCCGACATGCTCGAGATTTCCGAACATACGCTGCGGGCCTATATCGAAAGCGCGCGGTTCAAGCTGGGCGCGATGAACACCATCCATGCGATCACCCGCGCCCTGTCCGAAGGGCTGATCGTCGTCGGCGGTACCAGCCGTGCGGCGGCAGGCGATTGGCCCGGTCGGGTGCGTGCCCCGGCATAGGGGCGACGTCACGGTGCCTTTGGCCGACGTTAACCATCCTTGCGCTAACGTGCCCCCATCGAACGATCAGGGGGCATGCCATGCTGCGCTATCTCTACCGCGACCAACTCGACACCTTTCCGGCCCTGCGCGACGCGATGCTGCGCGACCGGGCCGACCAGTTTCGCACCCGGCTGGGCTGGGATGTGCAGGTTGACACACTGGGGCGGGAACATGATGACTACGATGCGCTGAACCCGCTTTACGTGATCTGGCAGCGCCCGGACGGGATGCACGGCGGATCGATGCGGTTTCTGCCGACCACCGGGCCGACGATGATCGCCGACCATTTCGCCGGGCTGACCGACGTTGCGGCGATCCGCAGCCCGCTGATCTGGGAGTGCA
This sequence comes from Rhodobacterales bacterium, assembly GCA_038251315.1. Taxonomy (GTDB): domain Bacteria; phylum Pseudomonadota; class Alphaproteobacteria; order Rhodobacterales; family Rhodobacteraceae; genus JBBKXP01. The sequence goes on from JBBSBK010000014.1 coordinate 38,321, forward strand.
CCCGGTTCTGTCTGAACCGGCACGCCAGCGGTAACGTCGCCGCCGCGCTGATGCTGGGCGGGGGTGAATTGATGCGGGCCTTCGGGCTGCGCCATTTCGTCGGCGTGTTTGATGCCCGGATGGTGCGCATTTACCGCATGATCGGTGCCTCGCCCGACGTGCTGGGCAGCACCGGAGAGGGGCGCGACGCGATCAGCGTCGGGCTGTGGCACTATTCCGCGCAGGCCCACGACCAGTTGCTGCAACGCGCCGGGCTGTCGGCGGCGCTGTCGGCCAACTGGTTTGCCCGTGCCTTTGGCACCCCCGAACCGCACCGCATGACTGCCTGACCACTGGTCCCTGCCGTCGGCCCCGGCTAGGGTCGGCGCATGAACGTGCCCGCCCTCACATTCTCGTCCGATCAGGCCGCCGCATGGGACGCCGTCGCCGCGAACCTGCGCAGCGCAGGCGTCGATCTGACTGACGATCTGCTGACCCCGGCGCAAGACGATCAATCCAGCGTCATGGCGGTGATCGGCAAGGCCGGATCGGGCAAGACCATGCTGCTGGCCGCGCTTTACCGTGCGCTGGCCGAGGCCGGAGTCGATATCATTTCCGGCGATTGGGAGGGGCGCAAGCGCAAGGATCGCCGGACCCTCGCCATCCTCGCGCCCACCAACAAGGCCGCCAGCGTCTTGCGCAATCAGGGCGTACCGGCAACAACGATCCATCGTATCCTTTACACCCCGGTCTATGACCCAGAATACGAAAAGGTCGCCGAATGGCTCGCCGGACAGGGCGAACGCCCGACCATCGAAGGACTGACCGACCTCGCGCTCGAGCGTGCCTTTGCGTCCTACCAGATCAACACGTCAATCCCCGCAGCACTCGCCTCGGCGGGTCTGCGCGGGTCAGACTTCATCACCGGCTGGAAACGGCGCGAAGACCCGCTCGATATCGGTCTGGTCGATGAAAGTTCGATGCTGGACGAAAAGCAGTTCGACGACCTGCGCGAAATCTTTCCGACCCTGCTGCTGTTCGGCGACCCGGCTCAGCTCCCCCCGGTCAAGGGCAAGGGCGACGAAGGCGGCGGTATGGTATTCGACGGGTTGCCCGCGCCGCGCGTCCTGACCCTGACCCGGATCCACCGGCAGGACGCCGACAACCCGATCCTCGACCTTGCGCACGCGCTGGCCGATCCGGCAGTCGACTTCCCGACGTTCGAGGGACTGGTCGGAGCCGCCGCGAAGTCTGATGAAAGGGTGGTCTGGGCCGAACGGGTCGAATCCGATCTGATGGCGCGGTCGCCCGTGCTGGTCTGGCGCAACGCCACACGGATCAAGCTGATCCACGCCTTTCGGGCAGCCTTCGACGCGCCCGCCGACGAACTACGCGAAGGCGAGCCGCTGATCTGCGACGGTATCGAACTGCCCTTGAAACACCGCAAAAAGCGACTCGACCTCGAGGCGCGGGGGCTCATCAAGGGGGCGCAGGTCATCTATCTTGGGCCGGGGCGCAAACCGGGGTTTTCGCGGCTGCACGTGATCGGCGCCCCTGACCCCCGGGTCAGTGCCGCCAGCATCGTCAAAATCGAACATGAAGGCGACGGCGAGCCCTTCATCCCCTTTGCCGCCAAGATGGGGGCGACGTTCCTGCACGGTGCGGCGGTGACGATCCACAAGGCGCAAGGGTCGCAGTGGGACACCGTGCAGGTCTTTGCCCCCGACATTTTTGTCGCCGCACGGATGGGCAGGGTCGAGGCGGGGCAGCCGCTGTGGAAACGGCTGGCCTATGTGGCGATCACACGGGCAGAAACCCAACTGCGCTGGGTGGTCAGGAACCGGCTGGCGCGGCCGACCGGACCGCTACGCGTCGATGATCTGACGGTGCTTGCGACTCCGCTGTCGCTGACGGGGGACGACGAGATATGAAAACCGCCATCGTTACCGGGGCCAGCGGCGGGATCGGGCGGGCGACGGCGCTGGCGTTTCTGAACGCCGGCTGGCAGGTCGGCCTGATCGCGCGGTCGGCGGAGAAACTGGCCGCTCTGGCGCAGGACCACCCAAACGCGATCGCCCTGCCCTGCGACGTCACCGGGGAAACGGCGGTTGCTGCCGCCTTCGACACCTTCTCACAAACCGCTAACCGCCTCGACGTCCTGTTCAACAACGCCGGCATCTTTACCCCGCCCGCCCCGATCGACGAAATCCCGGTCTCGGACTGGCATGACGCGGTTGCGGTCAACCTGACCGGCATGTTCCTTTGCGCCCGCGCCGCCTTTGGCCAGATGCGCCGACAGACCCCCCAAGGCGGTCGGATCATCAACAACGGATCGGTCTCTGCCCAGGCACCCCGGCCCGGATCGGTGACCTATACGACCACGAAACACGGCGTCACCGGGTTGACCAAGACGCTGGCGCTGGACGGGCGGGCGTTCGACATCGCCGCCGGGCAGATCGATATCGGCAATGCGCGTACCGATATGGTCGCCGCACTTGCGAGCCGGGCACGCGACGCCGGTCAGCCCGAACCCGAAACGATGGATGTCGCATTGGTCGCCGACGCGGTGCTGCGGATGGCCGAGTTACCGCCCGAGGCGAACGTACTGTTCCAGACCATCATGGCAACGAAAATGCCGCTGGTCGGGCGCGGCTGATCCTGGGCGGATCGGGTTTCATTGAAAAAAATTATCTGGCAATCGCGTTCAAGCGAGCCAAGGGGTCGCGAAATGCGATTCCGGTCAAACGCAAAACGCTTTAGCGGCGCAGCAACTGGAACACGGCCGAGGCCCCCCAGCCAGCACCGATTGCGATGGCAATCGACAGCAGGCCGTAAAGCAGCGCGTCATCGTGCGCCAGATCGTAGAGCCAGCGTTCCAGCCCGACCTTGTTCACCGGGATCACGGTATCGTATTCGTCGACGACCGCACCATCGCGGGTCAGAAAGATGCGGGCGGAATAGGATCCTTCGGTCAGGTTCGACGGCAAGAGGATTTTGGTGCCGAATAGCGATTCCTCCTCAAGATCGACGGTGCCTTCCAGCACCTGATACAGCCCGTTGGCGGCTCGGATCCGGATCAGTGCCTTGGTGAATTCCTCGGATCCGGCAATCGTCGCCCCGACCGACCGGATCGCGCGGGGGATGGTGATCCGATAGCGCAGATCCTCGATGTCGCGCAGCACATCGGCCATCGGACCGGAACTGGCCACCGCATAAAATGTCGGGGCCGAATCGACGTCGATGATGTTGGTATTGACCCAGATGCCAAGACGGCGTTCCTTGCGGCGCACCTCGACCGGGGCCTGCGGGCCGGACACGGCGATGATGACGCCAAGCGCGCCTGGCGGCGGCGGCCCGTCGCGCTTGATCGCGCCATAGATCAGGATCTCGGACCCCTTGAACGTCGCGGTGATCGACACTTCGCCCCGGCTGAGGCCCAACACGATTTCCTCCGCCCGCAGCGGGGTGGCAAGCAACAGCAAAAATGCGAGCAGGGCGCGGGTCAATGTCCGCTCCCCCCAAGCGAATACACTTCGATCGGCTGCAACAACAGGTCCAGCCCCAGCTTGCCCGCAACCAGCAGCACCAGGAGCGCCAGCAGGATGCGCAACTGTTCGGCCTTCATGCGCAGCCCGATGCGGGTACCGATCTGCGCCCCGATCACCCCGCCGACCAGAAGAAACAGCGCCAGCACGATATCGACGCCCTGATTGGTGACCGCGTGCAGCAACGAGGTGAACCCGGTGACGAAAATGATCTGGAACAGCGAGGTGCCAATGACCACCTTGGTCGGCATCCCCAGCAGATAGATCATCGCGGGAACCATGATGAACCCGCCCCCGACGCCCATGATCGCTGCCAGAACACCCACCAGCAGGCCCACCAGTAGCGGCGGAATGACCGAGATATACAGGCCCGACACCCGGAATTTGACCTTGAGCGGGAGATTGTGAACCCAATTGTGTTTCTTGCGCACCGGATGCGAACCGGGGCGGCGCGACCGGGTGATTGCCCGCAGGCTTTCGAAGAACATTAGCCCGCCGATACCACCAAGAAACACGACGTAGAACAGCGTCACCAGCAGATCGACCTGGCCCAACGCCAACAGCAGGTTGAACAGCGCGATACCCAAGGCCGACCCAACCAGCCCGCCCGCCAACAGGACCGAACCCATCCGGAAATCGACGTTCTTGCGCCGCACATGCGCCAGCAGCCCCGAAAACGACGATGCAACGATCTGGTTCGCCCCGGTCGCCACGGCCACGGTCGGCGGGATACCGATGAAGAACAGCAGCGGTGTGATAAGGAAACCGCCCCCGACACCGAACATTCCAGACAAGACACCCACCAGCCCACCCAGCCCCAAAAGAAGGAACAGGTTCACCGAAACTTCGGCGATGGGCAGGTAAATCAGCATGTCACGGGTCCGGCGATGCCAAGGTCGCGCTGTCACCAGAACCGCAATCGGGCGTGGGTGTCAAACCTTTGGGCCGGTTGATTGCCGCTTTGCGGCATGAATTGTCGTCTGGACTTGGAACCGTTGCAGAACTGGACACATATCAGACGGGAAGATCACGTAGAAACCGGCGCAGAACTTTTTCCAGCTTGGTTGCACCGATCGGGGCCATTGCCTTGGTGTGTTCATGGCTGATCGCCTCATCGCTCATCCCGGCGGCCATATTGGTGATGGTCGAAATCGCCGCGACGCGCAGGCCCAGAAACCGGGCGAGGATGACTTCGGGCACCGTCGACATGCCAACAGCGTCGGCTCCCAGCAGCCTGATCGCCCGGATTTCCGCCGGGGTTTCAAACGACGGGCCGGAATACCAAGCGTAGACGCCCCGCGCCAACTCCACCGCTTCGGCCTCTGCCGCCTTGACGAGACCCGCGCGCATGGCTGGATCATAGGCATCCTTCATCGGCACGAACCTTGCATCCGTCGGCTCACCGATCAGCGGGTTCAGGCCAGAGAAATTGATGTGATCCTCCAGCAGCATGATCGACCCGGTCGGCATGTCGGCCCGCATCGACCCGGCGGCATTGGTCGCGATGACCGTATCGGCACCCAATGCGCGAAGCACCTCTAACGGCAGGCGCATCGCATCCGCCCGCCCGTTTTCATAGTAATGCGCCCGCCCGCCGAACACGGCGACGCGCACGCCCTCAAGATCGCCCACCACCAGACTGGGGATATGGCCGCTGACCCCTGCATGGGGAAATCCGGGCAGATCGGCATATGGAATCACGACACCATCGACCGTTTTTGCCAGATGCCCCAGACCCGACCCAAGGATCAGGCCGACCCGCACTGGCGCATCCCCGGCGCGATCCCGGATCAGGGCCGCCAAATCATCGCTCTTTGACATATGGTTCCCCCCCGGCGCGTGGCGGGATCGCCTTTCCGACGAACCCGGCAAGGATGATGACCGTCAAGATATAGGGCAGCGCATCCAGAAACTGCACCTGCACACGCACACCGATGGCCTTTTCGATCAGGTCGGGGCGCAGGGCAATGGCCTGCAGAAACCCGAACAACAGGCAGGAATACAACGCATACCACGGCCGCCATTTGGCAAAGATCAGGGCTGCAAGGGCGATATACCCACGCCCCGCCGTCATGTCCTTGACGAACCCGGCGGCCGGTTCGGCAGTGGCCAATTGCGCCCCCGCGATGCCGCACAGGATGCCGCAGATACCGACCGCGGCAAATCGCAGGCCGACGACCGACACCCCGGCGGTATCGACAGCAGCCGGATTTTCACCCACCGCCCGCAAACGCAGACCGAACCGGGTGCGGTATAAAATCCACCAAGTCAGCGGCACCGCAAGCATCGCCAGATAGACCAGAATCGTGTGACCCGAAATCAGTTCATAATAGATCGGCCCGATCACCGGCACCTCGCGCAGGTTTTCGGCAAATGGCAGCGTGATCGGATTGAACCGCGCCCCGCCCGACAGTTGCGGCGTCCGCCCACCCTGCCCGAACCAGCTTTGCGCCACCACGACCGTCAGTCCGGCAGCCAGAAAGTTGATCGCGACGCCCGAAATCAACTGATTGCCGCGAAACGTGATCGACGCCAGCCCGTGGATCGCCGACAGGGCCAGCGACGCGCCGATGCCCGCGAACAGACCGATCCAGACGTTGCCGGTCACGGCAGCGATGGCTGCGGACAGGAACGCGGCGGCCAGCATCTTGCCCTCAAGCCCGATATCGAAAATCCCGGCGCGTTCGCTGAACAGCCCGGCAAGACAGGCCAGCAGCAACGGCGTGGCCGAGCGGACGGACGAGTCGAGGATTTGCAGGATCGTCAGCAGGTCCATCATTCAGCCGCCTTCAGCTTGGTTTCCGGTTTCGGCGGACGACGCATCGCCATGAACACCCGCTCGACCGGGGCGCGCACCATATTATCCAGCGCTCCGGTGAACAGGATCACCAGCGCCTGAATGACCACGATCAACTCACGCGGAATCTTGGTCGCCAGCCCCAGTTCGGCCCCGCCCTGATACAGAAACCCGAACAGGATCGCCGCCAGAAACACGCCCAAGGGATGACTGCGCCCCATCAGCGCCACCGCGATCCCGATGAACCCGGCACCCTCGACCGCGTTCAGCACCAGCCGCTCCGCCTCGCCCATGACGTTGTTGACGGCCATCATCCCCGCCAACGCGCCGGAAATCATCATTGCGATCATGATGATCTTGGTTGGGTTGATCCCGGCATATTTCGCCGCCGGTTCGGAATGGCCAAAGGCGCGAATCTGATAGCCGAGCCGTGTCCGCCAGATCAGCGCCCAGACGGCGATGCAGGCGGCAATGGCTACCAGAAAGGCGACGTTGGCCGGGGCGGCACGCGAAAACGGGATACCGACAAGGCCAAGGATATCATGCAACGTGGGCAGATGGACTGCGGCGGGAAATTTGGTCGTCGCCGGTTCCATCGACCCGGCAGGTTTCAGCACGCCGATCAGCAGATAATTCAACAGCGCCGCGGCGATGAAATTGAACATGATCGTGGTGATGACGATGTGGCTGCCCCGCTTGGCCTGCAAAAACGCCGGGATCGCGGCCCACGCCGCCCCGAACAACGCCGCCCCCGCCACCGCCCCGATCAGCGCGAGCGACCAATGCGGCCACGGGATATAAAGGCAGACCAAGGCGACACCCAAGCCGCCCAGCATCGCCTGCCCCTCGCCCCCGATATTGAACATCCGGGCATGAAACGCGATGGCGACGGCGAGGCCGGTAAAGATGAAATTGGTCGCGTAATACAGCGTATAGCCCCAGGCATAGGTCGACCCGAGCGCCCCGCTGACCATGATCTTCAACGCGGCGACCGGGCTTTCCCCAATCGCAAGTATGACAATCGCCGAAAAGAACGCGGCAAGGATCAGCGAAATCAGCGGAACCAGCAGGATATCAGCCCACTTTGGCATCTTTTCCATCGCCTACACCTCCTTGCTGGCGTCGCCGCCTGCAAACGCCAGTTTCGCCTCGACCTCGGCCACCGCATGGGGCCGGTCGGTATCGGTGATCCCGGCCATCAGCAGGCCGAGTTCCTTGACATCCGTCTCACCCGGCAGGCGTTCGCCCATGATCTTGCCGTCGAACATCACCGCGATGCGGTCCGACAGCGACAGGATTTCGTCCAGCTCCACGCTGACCAGCAGGATCGCTTTGCCTTGGTCGCGCAGGGCCACGATCTGCTGGTGGATGAATTCGATTGCGCCGATGTCCACCCCGCGTGTCGGTTGGCCGATCAGCAACAGGTCGGGGTTGCGTTCGATCTCGCGCGCCAGAACGATCTTCTGCTGATTGCCGCCCGAGAACGATTTGGCCTGCAGTTTCGGATCGGGCGGGCGGACGTCGAACCGCTGCATCTTGCCTTCCGCATCGGCGCGCAGCGCATCGTTGTCCATCAGCAGGGCGTTCTTCTGGTATTTCGGGTCGTTGTGGTAGCCAAATGCCACATTCTCCCAAGCAGTGAAGTCCATGATGAGGCCCTCGCGCTGGCGATCTTCGGGAACATGGGCGATGCCGCGCGCGCGCCGGGTCTGGCCATTCGATTTCGCCCCGGTCAGGTCGATCTCCTGACCGTTCAGCGTGACCGTCCCGGTCGCCTTTTCATAGCCGCCCAACACCTCGAGCAGTTCCGACTGGCCGTTGCCAGCGACGCCGGCGATGCCGAAAATCTCACCCGCGCGCACCGCAAAGCTCACGCCTTTCAGGCGATGCACCCCCTTGGCGTCAGTGACATTCAGATCTTTAACCACCAGCACGACGTCGCCTGGTTCGATCGGCTTCTTGTCGACCCGCAACAGCACCTTGCGACCGACCATCAGTTCGGCCAGTTCGGGCGGCGACGTTTCGGCAGTTTTCACCGTCGCCGTCATCTCGCCGCGCCGCATGACCGACACGGTGTCGGTAATCTCCATGATTTCGCGCAGCTTGTGGGTGATGAGGATGATCGTCTTGCCCTCGGCCTTGAGCCGTCCAAGGATGCGGAACAACTGATCCGCCTCGGCGGGGGTCAGCACGCCGGTCGGTTCGTCCAGAATCAGGATATCGGCCTGTCGATACAGGGCCTTCAAAATCTCGACCCGCTGCTGCATGCCCACGCCGATATCCTCGATCAGCGCGTCGGGATCGACGTTCAGTTCGTATTCAGTCGCAAGCTGCTTGAGCTGTGTGCGTGCCTTGGCGAGCGAAGGGCGCAGCAACGCGCCATCCTCGGCCCCCAGCACGACGTTTTCCAGTACGGTAAAGTTCTCGACCAGCTTGAAATGCTGGAACACCATGCCGATGCCCGCCGAAATAGCGGCCTGACTATCGGGGATCAGGGTCTTGTTTCCGTTGATGAAAATATCACCCGCATCGGCCTTGTAGAACCCATAAAGGATGCTCATCAGAGTCGATTTGCCCGCACCATTTTCGCCGATGATGCCGTGGATCGTGCCCGGCATGACCCGGATCGATATATCCTTGTTAGCCTGCACCGGCCCGAAAGCCTTGGAAATGCCGACCAGTTCGATGGCGGGTGCGGTCATGTCAAAACGCCCTGTCAGGGAAACAATGGGCCGCGCCATCTTGCGTGGCGCGGCCCGGTATCGTGTCAAGTCGCGATCAGAACGTCAGCGACGGGCAGCTTTCGTCGGACATGTAGTCATGCACCACAATCTCGCCCGATGCGATCTTGGCGGCAGCATCGTCCACGGCGGCCTGCATTTCGGCAGTCACCAGCGGCGCGTTGTTGTCGTCCATCGCGTATCCGACGCCGCCATTGGCCACACCCATCGCGTTGAACCCGGACTCCATTTCGGCGCCGGCGGTGAAGGCGTCATAGACCGCATTGTCCACCCGCTTCATCATCGAGGTCAGGACCTGACCGGGGTGCAGATAGTTCTGGTTGGCATCCACACCGATCGACAGGATATTGTTGTCGGCAGCGGTCTGCAAAACGCCGACACCGGTGCCACCGGCGGCGGCATAGACTACGTCAGCACCCTGACTGATCTGCGCCAGCGTCAGTTCCGACCCCTTGACCGGGTCGTTCCATGCCGCAGGCGTCGTCCCGGTCATGTTGGCAACGACGGTGGCATCGGGGTTGGCGGCCATCACGCCCTCGGCAAAGCCACAGCCGAACTTGCGGATCAGCGGGATGTCCATACCGCCGATGAACCCGACGGTGCCCGTTTTCGACGCCATCGCGGCCATCATGCCGACGAGGTACGACCCTTCGTTTTCGTTGAACACGACCGAGCGGACGTTGGGAGCATCGACGACCATGTCGATGATTGCGAATTTGGTATCCGGGTAATCGGCGGCGACTTCGGACAGCGGGGTGGCCCAGCTGAACCCGGCCATGACGATGGGGTTGTTGCCCGCCTCGGCAAAGCGGCGGATCGCCTGTTCGCGCTGTGCATCCGACTGGATTTCAACCTCGGCATAGGTGCCTCCGGTTTCCTCGGCCCAGCGCTCTGCGCCGTTGAACGCGCTTTCGTTGAACGATTTGTCGAACTTGCCGCCAAGGTCGAACAGGATCGCCGGGTCGGCCAGCGCGGCACCGGCCGACAGGGCCAGCGCGGCGGTTGCGCCAAGGAATGTCTGTGTAAGGGTCATTGTCGATCTCCCAATCGGTTTTGCCGGCGGGTGCCGGATATCTGCGATTGTGAATTACTGACAGTTGGCGCGCCGGAGTCAATTTGGCGGTGGTAGAATCTGGCTGGTCTGTCGGATTTATCGCATTTTAGTGGGTTTTTTGACCGACCGATCAAAAGAAACGGGGCGCGACATGACAAGGGCGTCAATGCGCGGCCCGTCCGGCTGGCGATAATAGCCGCGCCGTCGCCCTGATTCGACAAACCCTGCCGCAGCGTAAAGCGCGACAGCCGCGTGATTATTCGCCGCTACCTCAAGGAACGCGGTCGCCGCACCCCGGTCATGGGCCAATGCCACGAACCGCGCCAACAAATCACGACCCGTGCCCTGTCGGCGCGCGGCGGGGTCAACGGCAAGGGTCAGCACCTCGGCCTCGTCCGCGATGACGCGGCCCAGGATGAACCCGGTCAGGGCGGTTTCCAGAAACACGCCGGGGCTGGTCAACATTCCAGCAAACGCCGCAG
>JBBSBK010000015.1:0-48639 GCA_038251315.1 Rhodobacterales bacterium
AAAGCGATGTTTTCCGCGAATCCATCAACAGCATCGATTAGATCGGTTGCATGTGCGGCACGCATGGTCGGAATGCAAACATCATCGATATAGTCATCCGCACGGACGCCGGCCGGCACCGCATGGGCCCCCAGAAACGTCGTCAGCACCCGGACCGGGCGGTGTTCGGCGATCATCCGGGCGACGCGCAGCATGCGCAGTTCGGTGTCGCGATCCAGTCCATATCCCGACTTGACCTCGATCACCGCCACCCCTTCAGCGATCAGGGCATCGACGCGCCCCAAAGCGGTTTCGAGCAATTCAGCCTCGCTCGCGCCCCGTGTCGCCGCAACCGTCGAAATGATCCCGCCCCCGGCCCGCGCGACCTCTTCATAGCTCGCCCCGTTCAGGCGCATTTCAAATTCGACGGCGCGGTTGCCACCGTGGACAATGTGGGTGTGACAATCGATCAGGGCCGGCGTGACGAGGCGGCCACCCATGTCAGACGTCTCGCCCTTGGGCGCATCGGCCATCGCGCCGACCCATGCGATTTCACCCCCCTCGACCACCACCGCCGCATCGCGGATCAACCCATAGGGCGCATCCCCGGTCATTGTCGCGACGGTGGCATTGGTCAGGATCATAACGAACGACTCGCTTGATAATTGCGGATTTATCGGAAATATGTCTGCACATATTATCTCTGTCAAGGCGAGGTCAGATGACGACACTCTGGGCGGAACAGGCGCTGCTGGCGGATGGCTGGGCGCAGCAAGTGCGGATCGACATCAGCGACGGACGAATCGCCAGTGTCTGGTCGGGTGCTCCCGCCACTGGCGAGCGACATAGCGTCCTGCTCCCTGCCCCCGCCAACCTGCACAGCCATGCATTCCAGCGTGCCATGGCCGGGATGACCGAACGGCGCGGCCTCGATCCGCGCGACAGTTTCTGGACCTGGCGGCAATTGATGTTCCGGTTTCTCGACCACCTTACGCCCGATGACGTAAAGGCGATTACTGCTTTCGTGCAGATGGAAATGCTGCAGGCGGGCTATGCCACGAACGTCGAATTCCACTATTTGCATCACCGCCCCGACGGGCAAACCTATGATGACATTGCCGAAATGTCCGCGTGCATCGCCGCGGCGACGGCCTTCAGCGGAATCGGGCTGACGCTGTTGCCGGTGCATTACCAGTTTGGCGGTTGCGACCAGCGCCCGCTCGGGCCCGGGCAGATCAGGTTCGGCAACGATCCGGCGCGGTTCTTGCAGTTGTGGGAAGCCGCAAATGCCGCCTTGCAACCGCTGCCTGCCGACACCGCAATTGGCGTCGCGCCGCATTCGCTGCGCGCGACCGGGCGCGACGATCTCGCGACGATTTCGACAATCGGCAGCGGCCCGATCCACATGCATCTGGCCGAACAGATGGCCGAGGTGGACGAGGTTCAGGCTGCGTGGGGGGCGCGGCCAGTAGAATGGCTGCTCGACAACGCAAAGGTCGATCCGCACTGGTGCCTGATCCACTGCACCCAGATGGAACCACATGAAACCAAGGGGTTGGCAGCGACGGGGGCCGTCGCAGGCCTGTGCCCGATCACCGAAAGCAGCCTCGGCGACGGGATTTTCGACGGGGTGCGCTGGCTGGACTGCGGCGGACGGTTTGGCATCGGGTCCGACAGCAATATCCGCATCGCACTGGCCGAGGAATTGCGCACGCTCGACTACTCCCAACGCCTGCGCGACCATTCGCGGGCAGCCTTGGCGACGCCCGACCAATCCACCGGACGGCGGGTGTTCGCCGGGGCGGCGGCAGGCGGCGCACAGGCTGCCGGGCGTGGGAATGGGGTGATCGCGGCGGGGGAATGGGCCGATCTTCTGGCGCTCGACATGCGCCATCCCGACCTCGAAGGACGCACGGGCGACGCCCTGCTTGACGCATGGATCTTTGCCGGCGACGACCGGATGGTTGCCGATGTCTGGGCGGCCGGGCGGCACCGTGTTCACGACGGGCGACACGTCGCACAAGAGACGATCACCAACGCCTATCGGCGGACGATGGCGCGTCTGCGGGATGTGCTGTGATCGCACCACACTTCAATACCTGGCAGTCGGTGCAGGACGAGGTGCTGCGCCGCATCCACATCCGCGCCTGGCCCCCCGGCAGCGCGATCCCGAACGAGGCGGATCTAGCCACCGAATTCGGCTGCGCGCGCGCGACGGTCAACCGTGCGCTGCGCGCACTGGCCGAGGCCGGGATCCTCGACCGCCGCCGCCGCGCCGGCACCCGCGTCGCGCTGCATCCGGTGCGCAAGGCAACCCTGTCGATCCCGCTCATAAGCGCCGAGGTGGCGGCGCGGGGACAGCGGCACGGCTACCGCTTGCTCGCTCGGTCCGAAGTATGCCCCCCTGCCCCTGTCCGGGCGCAACTGGGCACCGGAACGCGCCCCCTTTTACATCTGCTGGCGTTGCATACCGCCGACGCTGCCCCCTATGTCGTCGAAGATCGCTGGGTCAACATCGCGGTGGTGCCGGAAATGCGTGATATCGACCTAAGTGTGCAGACCGCAAACGAATGGCTCGTCGCCAACGCCCCGTTCACCCACGGCGACATCGCATTTTCGGCCCATGCGGCCAGCGCGGCCGAAGCGCAGCATCTGGGCATTCCCATCGGCGCGGCCCTGTTCGTGGTCGATCGCACCACCTGGAACGGCGCGGCGCCGATCACCGCCGTGCGGCTGGCCTATGCGCCGGGGTATCGGATGCAGACAGCGATCTAGTTTTTAGTTCAACCTCAGACATCTACCTCGACCGCGACACCATTCTGAATCGCCCGTTCCAGAACCGCAGCGGCGACGGCCAGATCCTGCAACCCGACCCCGGTACCGTCGAACAGCGTCACCTCGTCGGCGGTCCGACGCCCCGGATGCCTGCCGACGATCACATCGCCGATTGTGACGATATCCGCGGCCGCCAACGTGCCCTCAGCAACCGCGTGCTGGCATTCGCCGATGCTGATCGCTTGCGCCACCTCGTCGGTGAATATCGTTGCGCGGGCGACCAGCGCCGGTTCGACCTCCTGCTTGCCCTTGGTGTCGGTGCCCATGCAGGCCAGATGGGTGCCGGGGCGGACATGTGCCGACATCAGACTGCCCTTGGGGGCCGAGGTGATGGTGATGATGACATCCGCCTGCGACCCCAGATCCGTCAGCGACACCGTCTGAAACGGCAGGCCGAGTTCGGCTGCGACTTCGCCCAGTTTCACCAGCATGTCCGGGTGATAGTTCCACGCGACGACCCGGTCGAAATCGCGCACCCGTGCGGCGGCGCGCAGCTGGAACGCGGCCTGATGGCCCGCCCCGACCATGCCCAGCACACGGGCGTCCTTGCGGGCCAGCCGGTCGATCGAAATGGCCGAGGACGCAGCAGTGCGCAGCGCCGTCAGCAGATTGCCACCGAGCATCGCGGTGGGGCGGCCGGAGTCCGGGTCGAACAGATAGACGGTCGACTGGTGGTTGGTGATCCCCCTGTCGGCGTTGCCGGGGAAATAGCCGCCCGCCTTGACCCCCAGCACCTTGCCCGCCCGGTCGATGCCCGACTTGAACCCGTATTGCCGCCCCTCGCCCAAAGCCTCGCGCACGACGGGAAAGTTGGTGGCATCGTCGCGGGCCATCGCAGCAAAGACCGATTCGACAGCGGCAAAGGCCGATTGAGGTGTGACGAGCGATGCGATGGCGCTTTCGGGGACGATGTACATATCAGAACGCCTTGCCGCGTGCGGACACCGGCCAAAGCGTTTCGACCTTGCCGTCCCTGACCCCGACATACCAGTCATGGACGTTGCAGGTCGGGTCGCAGTGACCGGGGACAAGGCGCAGTTTGTCATTGACCTTGAGCACCCCCTTCAAGTCCTCGACCACGCCATGTTCGTCCGAACATTTCAGGTATTTCACGTCCGTCCGCCCGAAGATCACCGGCAGCCCGCTGTCGACCGACTGCGCCTTGAGGCCGGCGTCGACGATGGCCTTGTCGGCCTTCGCGTGGCTCATGACGCTGGTCAGGATGAACAGCGCGTTTTCCCATTCGCCCTGGTCGATCCGCTGGCCGTCCTTGTCCAGAATCCGGCCATAGTCGGCATCCATGAAAGCGTAAGAGCCGCACTGGAGTTCGTTGTAAACCCCCGACGCACCTTCGAAATAATAGCTGCCGGTGCCACCGCCGCCGACGATGTCGCAGTCTAGTCCGACAGCCTTCAGCCCTTGCACCGCATCGGCGACCTGCGCGATGGCGATGTCCAGCTTGGCTTTGCGATCCTCATATTTGTCGAGGTGCTGCATGGCGCCCTGATAGGCTTGGATCCCGGCGAACTTCAGCCCTGGTGCGGCGTCGATCAGCTTGGCGATGTGGACGACATCCTGCGTCGTGGTGACGCCGCAGCGACCGGCGCCGCAGTCGATCTCGACCAGACATTCGATCTCGGTACCATGCTTTTGGGCGGCCGCAGACAGATCGGCGACATTGTCAGGATCGTCCACGCAACAAATCGTGCGCGCGCCCAATTTGGGCAGCCGCGCGAGTCGGTCGATCTTGGCCGGGTCGCGGACCTGATTGCTGACCAGCACATCCTTGATCCCGCCACGGGCAAACACTTCGGCCTCGCTGACCTTTTGGCAGCAGACGCCGCATGCTCCGCCGAGACGCTCCTGGAGTTTCTGCACATCGACGGATTTGTGCATCTTGCCATGGCTGCGGTGACGCATCCCGTGCGCCTTGGCAAAGTCACCCATCTTCTTGATGTTGCGGTCCAGCGCATCCAGATCGAGGATCAGACAGGGCGTCTGAATTTCTGAAACGTCCATTCCAATAGCGGCCGGAATGTCGTAGCCGACTTCGTATTCTGACATGTCCTTCATGGTGTTACTCCCTTCGCCCCTACATCCAGGGCAGTTTGTCCAGATCGACGTTTCCGCCGGTGATGACCACGCCGACGCGGCGGCCTCTGAAAACCTGCGGGTTCTTCAGGATCGTCGCCAGCGGAACTGCACAACTGGGTTCGATGACGATCTTCATCCGTTTCCACGTCAGCTTCATCGCCTCCACAATCTCGTCTTCGGAGGCGGTCAGAATGTCGGTGACGTGCTTTTGCACATAATGCCAGGTATTTTCCTTGAGCGGCACCTTGAGTCCGTCGGCGATTGTTTCCGGCGCATCATCGGCGATGATATGACCCGCCTTGAAACTGCGACAGGCGTCGTCGGCCTGTTCGGGTTCGGCGGCGTAGATCTGCACAGCCGGGGCGATCGACGACACCGTCAGGCAGGTGCCGGAAATCATCCCGCCGCCGCCGATCGGGGCGATGATTGCGTCCAGCCCGCGGATCTGTTCCAGCATCTCGCGGCTGCAGGTCGCCTGCCCGACAATCACCCGCAAGTCATTGTAGGGATGGACGAATTCGGCGCCCGTTTCGGCCACCACATCAGCGAACACCGCCTCTCGGCTGCTGGTTGACGGGTCACATTCGATAACCCGCCCGCCATAACCCTTGACTGCATCCTTTTTCGCCTGCGGCGCGGTGCGTGGCATGACCACGGTGCAAGGAATACCGCGCCGCCCTGCCGCATAGGACAGGCAGGTGCCATGATTGCCGCTGGAATGGGTGGCGACGCCCTTTGCCGCCTGCGCGTCAGTCAGTCCGAACACGGCGTTCGACGCGCCACGCGCCTTGAACGCCCCGGCCTTTTGCAGATTCTCGCATTTGAAGAACAACTCGGCCCCGGTGAGGTCGTTGAGGAACGACGAGGTCAGCACCGGGGTGCGGTGGACATAGGGCGCGATCCGTTCGTGCGCCACGATCACGTCGTCAAAGGTGGGCCAGTTTGTCATGCGGCCACCTGGATCGCAGCAGGGCGTGAATGGCGATAGTAGTCCTGCGCAGCGGCCACGCCCGACCCGAGCGTGATCGGATAGTCCAGATCGGCCATCGCCATTTCGACCACGGCAAGGCCCGACAGCACCATCGCGTCGGTCAACGACCCAAGGTGGCCGATGCGGAACGCCCGCCCCTTCATCTCGCCCAGGCCCACGCCAAAGGACATGTCGTAGGCCGTAAAGATATGGCTGGTCAGCGCATCGCTGTCGAACCCATCAGGCACATAAATCGCGCTGACCGTGTCCGACGCGAGCGCCGGCGTCTGCGCCACCAGTTTCAGCCCCCAGGCGGCGACGGCGCGACGCACCCCTTCGGCCAGTCGGTGATGTCGGGCATAGACATTCTCCAACCCCTCCTCCTCGAGCATTTTCAGACTTTCGCGCATCCCGTGCAGCAGTTGCAGTGGCGGTGTGTAGGGAAAGCCGCCTGTGGGGTTGGCCCGCAGCATGTCGCGGAAATCAAAGAACGTCCGCGGCAGTTTGGCGGTCTCCATGCAGGCCAGCGCCTTGGGCGAGGCCGCGACGATGGCCATGCCGGTCATCAGCATGAACCCCTTTTGTGACCCCGACACTGCCAGATCGACGCCCCAACCGTCCATGTCGAAAGGCATCGAGGCAAGCGAGGAAACGCAGTCGACCATCAGCAAGGCCGGGTGGCCCGCCGCATCCATTGCCCGGCGAACCGCCCCGATATCCGACCGCACGCCGGTCGCGGTTTCGTTGTGGGTGACCAAAACCGCCTTGATGTCGTGGGACTTATCGGCCTTAAGCGCAGTTTCGAACTTGTCTGCGGGGGCGCCCGACCCCCAGGGGCAGTCGATGATCTGCACGTCCAGACCGTGCCGCTGGCAGAGATCGATCCATTTATGGCTGAACATGCCGTAGCGGGCGACCAGAACCTTGTCGCCGGGCGACAGGGTGTTGGTCACAGCCGCCTCCCAACCGCCGGTGCCCGAGGCGGGAAAGGTGATGACCTCGCCATCCGTCATCCCGAAAACCTTGCGGCAGCCCTTGAGGACCGGCAACAGCGTGTCGACAAAATCCGGCGCCCGGTGATCGCGCGTCTGCATGTGCATGGCGTTGCGCAGACGGTCGGGAATATTGGTCGGGCCGGGAATGAACAGCGGGTTCTGGTCAGTCATGGCACAGGCTCCTGTCAGGGTTATGCGCCAACCTGCGCCGCTCACGCGATTTTAGCAATTTTTTCAAGATGCTTTTTCATAAGTCGAAAATATCCTCTAACCGGCTGGATTCAATGCACGATACGAATTTCAGCCGCGACCCTTGACCACTATTGAAATGTTTTTTCATTTGGTCAGAATAGCGCCATGACCGACCTCCCCCGCAAGCGTGGCCGCCCGAAATCGGCCTTTGCCGTTACAACCGCACCGACGATGCAGGCGCTCGACCGTGCCCTTGGGGTGTTGGCGGCACTCGCCCGCGCCGAACGCGCCACCCTGACCGATCTGGCGCAGTCTATCGACGTCCCCGCCCCCACGACCCACCGGATTCTGACCACCTTGCAAAAGCACGGCTATGCCGCCTTTGACGACACCAGCCAGCGGTGGATGGTCGGGATCGAGGCCTATCGCACCGGCGCGTCCTACCTCAAGCGCACGACGCTGACCGAAGTGGCCCGCCCGATCATGCGCCTGCTGATGGAAGTCACGGGCGAAACTGCCAATCTGGCCATCCCTGACCGGGCCGAAGTCGTGTTCGTCGGTCAGGTCGAAACCACCAACCCGATCCGCGCCTTTTTCAACCCCGGCACCCGCACACCGATGCACGCCTCGGGAACCGGCAAGGCAATTCTTGCGGCGATGGACGATCTGCGGGCGCGCAAGGTGCTGGCGGCTGCGGGCCTGCCTGCCTTTACCGACAGGACCCTGACCGACCCCGCCGCCCTGATCGCCGATCTTGACGTGACCCGCGCCCGGGGATGGTCGTTCGAAAATCAGGAACGCTTTGCCGGCATGTCCTGCATTGGTGCGGCGATCCGCGACGCCCGCGGCGACGTCATCGGTGGCGTGTCGATTTCAGGACCAAGCGACCGTTTTCCCGCCGACCGGATCGCCAGTTTCGGCGTAAGCGTCGCGGCGGCAGCGACCGACATCAGCCGTGGGATCGGGTACTTGCACTGACGCTTACCCGTCGATCCATCCCTGAAGGCGTTCTGCGGTGCCATGGTCGATGGATTGCAGACGGCCCATTTGATCCAGATAGGGGCATGGTTGGTCAAGCCGGGCACCTGCAGTATCCAGCGTGAATGCGGCGGACGATGTCAGGTCGGCCATTTCGTCCCACGCAACCGGCACCGCAACCGGCGCACCGGACCGGGCACGCAGCGACCACGGGGCAATCGCTGTTGCGCCGCGCTCGTTGCGCAGCCAGTCGACAAAGATGCGCCCCTTGCGCCGGGCCTTGGACATCGACGCGACAAAGCGGGTCGGTTCGCGAACCTCCATGACATGCGCCAGTGTTTTGGAAAACGTGCGCACCGTCTCCCAGGTATGGGTCCGGCGCAACGCCACCCAAACGTGGATTCCCTTGCCGCCGGTCAATAACGCGCCGCTTTCCAGCCCCAGGTCGGCCAGCCATTGCCGCAGGTCGGTTGCCGCATCGCGCACAGCGCTCCAGGGCAGCCCCTCGTCAGGGTCAAGGTCAAGAACAAGCCGCTCTGGCCGGTCAAGCCTATCGATGCGGGCCCCCCAGATGTGAAATTCGATCGTCCCCATCTGCGCCGCGGCGACAAAGGATTCGGGGCGGGTGGCGTAGAGATAATCTGCGCTCGTCCCGTCGCTTTCCGTGACCGCAATCCGGCGCAGTTCGGTCGGCATGCCACCATGACCGTGTTTCTGGAAAAAACACTCGGCATCGGTCCCGCCGGGGCAGCGCAGCAACGAAAGCGGCCGGCGTCCGGCGATCTGCGTCAGGCGGTCCCCGGCACGTGCGAAGTAACGGGCGACATCCAGCTTGGTCTGCCCGGATGCACCGAACACAGGACGATCCGGGTGGCTGATCCGCACGCCAGAAACAACTGGGGATTCGGTTTGGGGTTGTTCGAGGGTCACAGCCGCAGCCTCCTTGTCCGCGCGAATTCCCAGAAAACTGCCATGGCGGATGTGTCCATCGGTGGTGAACTCGGAAAACGCCACCTCGACCACTACACCCGGCGTGACCCAGGTCGCGTCCCGCGCGACGGCAGCAGGAACGTCGTCGAAAGGGCTGGTCTTGCGGGATCGCAGGACCTTTGCCAGTCGATCAAAATCCGCGTCCGAAAACCCGGTGCCGATGCGGCCGCGATAACGCAGGCCATCCGGCCCCGTCTCGCCCACCAGAAGCGAGGCAAAGGGCCTGCCGCGCTTGTCCGATGGCGACAGCCCGCCAATCACGAACTCCTGCCGTCGGGTACATTTGATCTTGCGCCAACTGCTGGTACGGGCACCGCGATAGGGCGCATCGGCGCGTTTGCTGATGATCCCTTCGGCACCCGCCTTGCAAGCCGCAGCAAACACCTCTGGCCCCTGTCCCCGGACCTGCGTGCTGATCCGTACTGTGCCGTCTTCGGGTAACGCGGCAACCAGTTCTGCCAATCGTTCGCTGCGTTCGATCTGCGGACGTTTCGTCCAATCCTTTCCGTCAAGCGACAGCAGGTCAAAACCGTAAAAAACCAGCGGCGCGCCACTGCCCAAGGCATCCTGCAGCGACGAAAATGCCGACCCGGTGACTCGTGCCGCCATGACCTCGCCGTCGATCAAGGCCGCCGCACAGGGCAAGGCGCTGAAGCCGCCATCGAGTGCCGCAAACTTGTCGGTCCAGTCGTTGCCGTTGCGTGTGTAGAACCGCGCACCGCCCTTGCCGAGCGCGACAAGGCAGCGATAGCCATCAAACTTTGTTTCATGACTCCAGTCGTCGCCTTCCGGCGCACTGTCGTACAACGTGGCAAGCTGGAGCTTGTGAAACGCCGGGCGTCGCCCTTGCTGTCCCGTCGCCGGGATTGCTTTCGGCTTGGCACCCCTTGCGATCTCCTGCATCGTGCGTCCGCTGCGCACCGAAACGTCGTGACCGCCGGTCAGGCTGTCCGGGTCGTCCGAAACCAGATTGTCGCGCTCCTTGATCAGCAACCAGTTTTCGCGTTTCTCGCCCTTGCGCGGCTTCATCCGGACCAGCACCCATGCCCCCTGCATCCGCCGGCCCTGCAAGACGACCTTGAGGTTGCCCGCCGTCAGTCCGGCGTCGGCGTCATCTTTCGGCAACCATGTGCCTTCGTCCCACAGCATCACAGTGCCGCCACCATATTCGCCTTTCGGTATGGTCCCTTCGAAATCGCCGTAGTCCAGCGGGTGATCCTCGGTGCGCACGGCCAGCCGTTTCTGCGCGGGATCAGCACTTGGCCCCCGTGTCACGGCCCAACTCAGCAGGACACCGTTCCATTCCAGCCGAAAATCGTAATGCAGACGCGTGGCGGCGTGTTTCTGGACCAGAAACCGAAGGCCGGCATGGCATGGTTGCGCGGCGCTGCCGGTCGGTTCGGGCGAGCGCGAAAAATCACGTTTGGCGTTGTAGTCGGCCAGTTTTTCGACGGGCCGCGCCATTTACGATGCCTTTTTCCGAGTGCTCTTGGCGCCTGCTTTCGTCGTTTTTGCAAGGGTCTTGTTTGATGCGCCGCCCAAGCTTTGCTTCAGGGCCGACATCAGATCGACGACATTTTCGCCGGAAGGGCGTTCTTCTTCGTCGATACTGACGCGCGGCGTCTTGCGGTTCTTCTTCTTGGCGTCCAGCAGGTCGGTCAGCGCCGTGGCGTAATGATCGGTAAATGTGGCGGCGTCGAATGGAGCCGTCTTTTTCTTGATGAGCGCGGTGGCCAGTTCAAGAAGGTCGTCGTCGGCCTTGGCGTCCTTGATGTCCGAAAACATCGGTTCGCTGTCGCGCAACTCGTCAGCGTAATACAGCGTCTCAAGCAGCATGCCGTCGCCGCAGGGCTTGATCGCGACCAGGTATTCCTTGCCCCGCATCGTCATCTGTCCCAAACCCACCTTTTCGCTGGCGCGCAAAGCGTCGCGGATCACACGGTAAGCGTCCTCGGCCAGATCGTCGGTCGGCACGAGGTAATACGGCTTGTCGAAGTATATCGGTGGAATTTCGCAGGCGCCGACGAACTGCACCAGTTCGAGGGTCTTTTTGGTTTCCAGCCGGATCGCGTCGATCTCTTCGGGGTCAAGCAGGATATAGTCGCCGTCGACCTCGTAGCCTTTGACGATGTCATCAGACTTGATCGGGCCGATCCCTGCAACCGTCTTGTCGTAGTGGACGCGTTTGCCGCTTGGCTTGTGGATCTGGCGGAACGACACGCGCGCCGAAGAATTGTGCGCCGCGTAAAGTTCGACCGGGATCGAAACGAGTGAGAGCCGGAGCTGTCCGGTCCAAAGTGCGCGCTGAGCCATGGATCACCTGTTTTCTGACTGATCTGGGAACCCAACACGCGACGGATGGAAAACGATCCATTGAATCAGCGAAAACAGGCGTGCTTTCAAAGGAGCAGCATGGGCTGGTTGCCAAGGCTCCAGATCGATCCGCCCACCATCCGGAAAATGACGAGCGGCGCGAACGGGATCGGGGAAAAGTCGGGGCGGTGCGAACATGCAGGCACCCCGTGGCTGACGGCGACACATGGATTGGCCGCGACTAGCCGCCAGTCACACGGGACGAGCGCGACTATTTCCTGCTGTCGCACAAGGGGGATTTGTTCCTGATCGAAAATCGCTGTCCGCATCGCGGCGGCCCGCTCAAGTTCAGCTATCTGGACGCGGCCAACTGCATCGTCTGCCCTATGCATCACAACGCCTTTGCGGTGGACCGCCTGATCGCGGCGAAAACGACGCTGCGGCTGTCCAGTGTGGAGGCCGTCCAATGATGTTGTCCGATTCTTGGCGCGAAGGCGGGACGATCAAGATGGCAAATCTGGTAACGCTGCTGCGCGGCGCGCTGATTGCACCCATCGTGATCTTGCTGCTGACCGATCAGCGCAACTGCAAACGCTGTCCACCAACGTCCTGCATTGGTTGGGAGTGTCCCGGATCGCAACATGGGTGTCGATGAGCAGCAAAAAAAAGCGCGGCGATCCAGCAGGCCGGAATCGACATTGTCCGGCAGATCGAGATTCCGCACGATCGCATCTTCCCAAATGCAACCGTCGAAATCAATGCCAAGATCGCCGCTGGTTACACAGGCACGCTGGTCGATGTCCGCGCCAGACCGTCTCGTGGCTGATCTTGTTCCCTCGTTCCTGCACAAGGATCTCAACATTCTGCTCGCTTTGTCGTCGACGGATGCAAGGCGGTGGTCCCGCCCGGCTCGAACTCTCCTCTCGGGATACTGTCGGGCGTGGGGCGGTCACATTGTCATGACCGCAGTCATGGCCTTGGCACTGCCTGCTGTCACCCGGCAGGCCGAGAACTTGAACTCGGGGATCTTGCCATATGGATCAAGGCTCGGGTTGGTCAGAACGTTGGCTGCCGCTTCGACAAAGGCGAATGGCAGGAACACCATATCTTCGGCCACCGCGCGGTCAGCACGCGCCATGATCTCGATCCGGCCACGGCGCGTTTCGATCGCGATGACACCACCGGGTTCGACGCCCAGCTTGCGCAGGGTCTTGGGGTGCATTGATCCGTTCGCCTCCGGCTCGAGCCCGTCAAGCACCCTGGCCCGTCGCGTCATCGACCCGGTGTGCCAGTGTTCCAGTTGCCGCCCGGTGATCAGGATCATCGGGTAATCGGCATCGGGCGTTTCGGCGGGGGCGAGGACACTGGCCGGCGTGAACCGGGCGCGTCCGTCTTTGCGTGGAAAACCGTCGGCAAAGACGATCGGCTGGCCGGGGTCATCCGGGGTCAGGCTCGGATAGGTCACCGCCGCAATTTCCAGCCGTTCCCAAGTGATATTGTCAAGGCTGCGCATGTTCAACTTCATCTCGGCGAACACTTCCTTTGGATGGGTATAGGCCCAACCCAACCCGAGGCGTTTGGCCAATTCGGTGGTAATCCACCAATCCTCGCGCGCTTCTCCGGGCGGCGCCACGGCGGGGCGACCCATCTGCACCTGCCGGTTGGTATTCGTCGCCGTGCCGGTCTTTTCGGCCCAGGCCGAGGAGGGAAAGATGATATCGGCATAGTTTGCCGTCTCGGTCAAAAAGATGTCCTGCACGACCAGCGTGTCCAGCTTGGCCAGCGCTTCACGCGCATGTTCCACATCGGGATCCGACATCGCCGGATTCTCGCCAAGGATATACATGCCCTTGATGGCCCCATCATGGATCGCGTCCATGATTTCGACGACGGTCAGCCCCTTCTGCGCTGAAAAATCACCCGATCCCCAGACCTCGGTAAAGGCCGAACGCACACCGTCATCGGTCACCGACTGATAGTCGGGCAGGAACATCGGAATCATCCCGGCATCCGACGCGCCCTGCACGTTGTTCTGGCCGCGCAGCGGATGCAAACCGGTGCCGGGGCGACCCACTTGTCCGGTCATCAGCGCCAGCGAGATCAGACAGCGCGAATTGTCGGTGCCGTGGATATGCTGCGAAATCCCCATGCCCCAGAAGATCATCGCGGATTTGGCCCCGGCAAAGGTGCGGGCGACATCGCGCAGTTCTTCAGGTTTGATGCCGCATAACGGTGCCATCTTTTCCGGCGTGAAGCCGGCCAGATGTTTCTTCATCGCGTCCCAGTTCTCGGTAAACGCGGCGATGTATTGTTCGTCGTAAAGACGCTCTTCCACAATCACATTCATGATGGCGTTCAGCAGCGCCACATCCGTGCCGGGACGGAATTGCAGCATATGGGTGGCGAACCGGCGCAGGCCGACGCCGCGCGGGTCCATGACGATCAACTTGCCACCGCGCTTGGTGAATTGCTTGAAGAATGTCGCGGCGACCGGGTGGTTTTCTACCGGATTGGCCCCGATCACGATCGCCACATCGGCATGCTCGATCTCGTTGAATGTGGCAGTTACGGCGGCCGACCCGACGTTTTCCATGAGCGCCGCCACCGACGACGCATGGCAAAGCCGGGTGCAGTGATCGACATTATTATGGCCAAAGCCCTGTCGGATCAGTTTTTGGAAAAGGTATGCCTCCTCGTTGGAACACTTGGCGGATCCGAACCCGGCGATCTCGGCCCCGCGCCCTTTCAGACGACTGGCGGCCAGATCCAGTGCCTCGTCCCAAGACGCCTCGCGGAAATGCGTGTGCCAGTTGGCCGGATCGACGTTCAACCCTTTCGCGGGTGCGTCGGCGCGACGGACCAGTGGTTTGGTCAGGCGATGCGGGTGGGCGATATAATCAAAGCCGAACCTGCCCTTGACGCAAAGACGGTGCTCGTTGGCAGGACCATCGATACCGTCGACCCAGGCAATCTTGTCATCCTTGATCTTGAACGACAGCTGGCATCCGACGCCGCAATAGGGACAGACGGACTCCACTTCGCGGTCGAAATCCTTGGAATTGCCATGCCCGGCAGCGTCCAGCACGTTGGCAGGCATCAGCGCCCCGGTCGGACAGGCCTGCACACATTCGCCGCAGGCAACGCATGTGCTATCGCCCATCGGGTCGTCAAAATCGAACACCGGATAGGCATCATGGCCCCGCCCCGCCATCCCGATCACATCGTTGACCTGCACTTCGCGGCAGGCGCGCACGCACAGGCCGCATTGGATGCAGGCATCCAGATTAACCGACATGGCGATATGCGAGGCATCAAGCAGCGGAATGCGCCCGACTTCCAACTTGGGAAAGCGGCTTTCGGCCAGCCCTTGCGCGTCGGCCATATCCCAGAAATGCGACCCGGAGTCGTGTGCTTCGGCCCGCGCAGGCTGGTCGGCGACCAGCATTTCCATGACCATCTTGCGCGCGGTCCTGGCCCGGGCGCTTGCCGATTTGACGACCATGCCGGCGGCAGGTTCACGCACACAGGACGCGGCCAACACCCTTTCGCCGTCGATCTCGACCATGCAGGCGCGACAGTTGCCGTCGCTGCGATAGCCCGGCGCATCCTTGTGGCACAGGTATGGAATCGTGGTGCCGTGGCGCTTGGCCACCTGCCAGATGGTCTCGCCCGGCTCGGCCGAAACGTCTTGCCCGTCGAGTGTAAAGGTGATCGCGGTCATTGTTTGCTCTCCAGCGCCTGTGCGGTGTCATAGCCATCGGTCGGAGGCGCGTCGGCATGCGCCCCCACCTCACCCGCGAAATGCTTCATCACCATGCGGATCGGGTTTGGCGCCGCCTGTCCCAGCCCGCAGATCGACGCATCGCCCATTGCCACGCATAGCTCTTCCAGCAGCGGCTGATCCCAGCGGTCGGCCTGCATCAGCTTGACCGCCTTTTCGCAACCGACCCGGCAGGGGGTGCATTGGCCGCAGCTTTCATCCTCGAAAAACCGCAGCATGTTCAGGGCGGCAGCGCGGGCGCTGTCCTTGTCCGACAGCACCACGACCGCCGCCGACCCGATGAACGACCCGAGCGGTTGCAGCGTGTCAAAATCCAGCGGCACATCGTTGATCGACGCGGGCAGCAGCCCCGACGATGGGCCACCGGGCTGATAGGCCTTGAAGCTGTGACCCTCGGCCATGCCCCCGGAGGCGGCGATCACGTCCATGATTGTCGATCCGGCCGCCAACAGATACACGCCCGGCTTTGCGACCCGCCCCGATACCGAATAGGATCGCAACCCCTTGCGTCCGTTCAGTTCCGTGGCGTTCAGGCATTCTGGCCCTTCACGGACCACCCGCGCCACCCAATGCAGGGTTTCGACGTTGTGGACCAGCGTCGGACGGTCGAAAATGCCTACTTGTGCGACAAAGGGCGGGCGATGCCGGGGCAACCCGCGCTTGCCCTCGATGCTTTCGATCATCGCGGATTCCTCGCCGCAGATGTAGGCGCCCGCACCCCGGCGCAGGTCGATGTGACCTGGCGCGACCAACCCTGCGGATTCCAGTGCTGCGATCTCGCGCCGCAAAATCTCCAGCACGGCGGGATATTCGTCGCGCATGTAGATGAAACAGGTCTGCGCCTCGACCGCCCAGGCGGCGATCAGCATCCCCTCGAGAAACAGATGCGGCGCGCGTTCCAGGTGATAGCGGTCCTTGAACGTTCCCGGCTCTCCCTCGTCGCCATTGACGGCAAGGTAGCGCGGGCCGGGATTGGCGCGCACGAAGCCCCACTTTTTCCCCGACGGAAACCCCGCCCCGCCAAGACCGCGCAGGCCCGAGGCCATCACATCGGTCTGCACCTTTTGCCAGTCGCCGCTTTTGCGCAGGTCTTTCAGCCGCGCGTAGCCGCCGCCTGCAACATAGGCATCAAAGCCTTCGTAATCGGGAACATGTGCATGGGTGTTCCCAGCCGCAATCGCCGCAATCACCTTGTCTGGGGTGGCATGATCGATATGGTGGTGACCGATTTCCAGCACCGGGGCGGTATCGCAGCGCCCCATGCAGGGCGCACGCAGCACCCGCACCGCGCCTGCATCCAGACCAGCCTCCAATGCTGCCTTCAAGGTCTGCGCCCCGGCCAGTTCGCATGAGAGCGAATCGCAGACCCGGATGGTGAGGGCGGGGGGGGGCGCCTCGTCCTCTTTCACTACGTCGAAATGGGCGTAAAACGTGGCGACCTCGTAGACTTCGGCCTGCCCGATGCGCATTTCTTCGGCAAGCGCGCGCAGATGCGCGGCCTGCAGGCAGCCGTAGGCGTCTTGAATCCGGTGCAGATATTCGATCAGCAGATCGCGTCGGCGCGGCGCACCGCCCAGCAAGGCCTTGACCTGATCCCACGCGGTATCATCCAGCTGGCGGCCCTTGGGCGTATGCCGCCCCTTGCCCTTGCCCGATTTCCAGATGCCCGGCCTTGCGTTCTCAACGTTCATGTCTTTCCCCCTGCTGGCGCGCATTTTTGGCCTGAATCGGCCATAGTATCAAATACGTTTATCGGAATGCGTCATTTGCTGAGGTTATAATGACTTCCGAACCGCTACCCGTAGCGCCTGCACCATCGGCAGTACCGGCGTCTGGTCCATGATGCACAGACCGACGGTATGGCTGACGCGGGGTTCGACCAGGTCGAGGTTCACTGACGATTTCAGCGCGAAATAGGTTTCGGCCACGCCGCGCGGTGCAATCGTCGCGGCGGACCCGCTGGCCACTTGGGCCAGCGCCGCAGTGAATCCGTTCGCTTCCATCACCACGCTTGGGACAGCATTCACCTGCACGAAAATCTTGTCCAGAAACTGCCGGTTGCGCATGTCCCGCGTCAGCAGGCACAACGGCAACTGCGCCGCCTCGGCCCACGTCACCGTCCCTTCGTGGCGTGGGGCCAACTTGCGCGGCGAGATCAGCACGTAGCTTTCCTCGTACAGGATCTCGGTGATTGCCGGATCGGCATCCTCGTAATACATGATGCCGGCATCCAGAGAATAGTCGCGTAGCCGGATATCGATCTGGCCGGTGGACAGCGACTGCACCTCGATGGACAGGTTTGGATGCGACCCGCGAAGATGCGTCGAAACCTTGGCCGCAAAGGGCAGCGCGGTGGGAATGACCCCGATCACCAGTTTGCCCATCAGGTTGTTGTTCAGCGCGTCGATCTCCTGGCGCATCCCTTCGACATCGGCCAGCAATTTGCGTGCCCATTTCAATACCACCTCGCCTTCGCGGGTAAACCCCATGAACTTGTTGCCGCGCCGCACCAGCGGAAGACCGAACTCGCCTTCCAGCTTGCGGATCCGGGCCGAGAACGCCGGTTGCGAAATGCCACAGTCATCGGCGGCGTGCGAAAAATGCCGGTGTTGGGCCAGTGCAGCAAGCAATTGCAGATCACGGATCTCTGGCATCGGCGGTCGGCTTTCTATTGACCATTCAGGTGAATTTCCGGACAGTCGTTTCGACAGACCCGGATCGGGACTCCGGTTGGCAACAAAGACCGGGGGTTACGTCTTTCCCCAGGCCCCCAGCGTGAACTGTTGTTCGTGTTCAAAGTCCACTTCTGGCCGCTTGCCCGCCGGTCTCTTGTCACAACTGACCCCGATCGCGTCAAAGAACCCGTCCACCTCATAGGTGATATCACCATCTTCGGTCTGCCCCATTACCCTGAGTGTGGCGGCTTCTGCAAAGGTCACGTGCGGCACAGCGTGAATACAGTCGGCCAGAATGTCACCTGTGGGTTCGTTTGGCAGCAAGACATCGTCAGCCTTTCGGGCGTCGATGTTCACATTCTGATAACGGTTCATTTGCCGCATGGCCACCGGATCAAGAATCGTCACCTGACCGTTCCAGCCGAACGCCACCGTGCGGGGGCGTTCGCCGAGTGGCACGCTGTTGTCCAGAAACTCGAAATGCACGCGCTGCGGCGTCTTGTTGACCCAGGACAGGAAGAGTTGCGGCATCCCGGTATAGGCCTCGATATTATGGAACAGCAAATCGTCCACGGCCTTGTAGCGCCCGGTTTTTTGCCCGCGTTTCCAGGCGCGTTCGACGGTTTCAGCTGGCGGCGTGATCATGAAGAACATGAAGACCCGATCGCCAAAGCGGCTGAGCAGATTACCCCCGGCGTTCTTTTGTGCGTGGGCGGTGAAACTGTCGAACCGAAAGCGGTCGATCAACAAATGCGGCACCTGCCCGCGCATGTCCTTGGCGGCCATGTAGCTGTCGAGTTTCTTGTCGATGATTTCAAGCTCTTCACCGGTCAGCATTGCGGCATATTTGTAATCATCACCGAGACTTTCATAATCAAGCAGGAACTTGCGCCAGTAATCGGGGCTGATCAGAGCAAAATCCTGCCAGGAAACGCCCAAACGTTCGGCCAGATCGCGTTGCAGCGGCCGGATTGTGCTTTTGCCCGCAGCCGACGCACCCTTGACGTTCAGCACCATCGGTTTGGCCTGAAACGGCAGAACGCGGTAGTCTTCGGCGGCGGCGGCAGAGCTGATGATCGGCTTGATCCAACGACCGATCTGTTGGCTGCCATAGGTATTGCAGACCAATCGCGTTGTCAGTTTGACGAGCAGACTTCGGTCAGCCATCAGGCGACCGCGCTGCCTCAGCATGCCGCCGATGATGGTCTGCAACCCGCCAAGACAGGCTGCCTCGAGCGGGTCGGTGCCGTCCTGCACGACGGCCCGCCACCGTGACAGCAGGGCAATGGTGGGGTCGGATCGCGGCGGCGGCGCAGGCTTTATGGCAAAGCGCGCCAGAAACCCCGTCCTTCTGGCCGATTCCGGTGGATCTTTGAAAAGGTCGCGATCAAGGATCACCCCTAACTGCCGTTCGACATCAGCGCGCAGCGCACCGAACCTTGCCTCGAGCGCGACCATTTGCGGCGCGACATGTTTGCGAAGGATCGTGTCCGCCATGCCCCGCAGGTTGATGCCCAGTTCCGCGTAATTGGGCCCATCAGGTACATTAAGATCGCCGGTCACACGGATGAGCAACTCGTGTATCACCAGTCTGGGAACGGTCAACTCAACCATGTCGCGCGGTTTCAATCCGCAATAGTCCGCCGCCTCTTTCGCATCGCGGTAGGTCACAAGCGAATTGCCGGAGCGGTAAAGCGTGATCTTCTCAAACAAGGCGGTTGGGATTTCGGACTCGAGACCGGGGTTCCAGGCATCAAAATTATCGTCAGCCATCGCGGGCCGGCCGAAACGCCAAAACGGGAGGGTCACCCCTCCCGCTCCGTTTGTTTTTGTTTCGATCTGCGTTCATGTCACACGGTTCCGGGGCGGGCCCGATACTTTTTGCGCAGCCAGTTGAACAGCGGCAACAGGATCAGGAAAATCGCAACGACCGTGATCGGCCCAGCAATCGGACGGTTCAAAAAGATCATCGGATCGCCCGACGATAACAGCAGCGATTGTCGCAATGTGGGTTCGGCAATCGGGCCGAGGACGATGGCCAGAACTGCGGGGGCCAAAGGATAGTCCAGCTTGCGCAAGGCAAACGCTCCCAGGCCAAAGCCCAGCATCAGCCAAAGATCGTGCATGCTACGCGTTGCCGCATAACCGCCGACGATCGATAGAACGAAGATCAGCGGTGCCAGAACGGTGAATGGCATCCGCAACATCCAGATGAACAGCGGGATGAACGACAGGTTGACGATGACCGCGAACAGGTTGGAGACGTAGAACGATCCGATCAGACCCCAGACGAATTCCGGCTGGTCGGTGAACAGGCGCGGACCGGGCGTCAACCCCCAGATCACCATGCCACCCAGCAGGATCGCCGTCGTTGGCGAACCGGGGATACCCAGCGTCAGCATCGGCAACATCGCCCCGGTCGAGGCCGAGTTGTTCGCCGATTCCGGGGCTGCCACGCCTGACGGGTGGCCCTTGCCGAACTCTTCGGGTGTCTTGGACAACATCTTGGCGACACCATAGGACATCAGCGACCCCGGCGTTGCCCCGGCGGCAGGCAGGATACCCACAAAGAACCCAAGGAAAGAGCCGATGGCCGTGCCTTTCCAGCCACGCCGCATGGCTTCCCTGCCATCCGCCAGGATTTGGCGAAAGCTCATCTTGGCATCCACGGTCGAGACCTTGCCGCGGGTGCTTTCGATCGTCCAGATCATCTCGCCGATGCCATAGACGCCGATCGCCAGCACCAGAAAGTTGATGCCGCGCATGAAGCCCTGAATATCAAAGAACACGAGCCTGGGGCGCCCGGAAATCACGTCGAACCCAACCGCGGCAAAGACCAGCCCCATGCAGATCGACAGGATGGTTTTTGGGATGTCGTCGCCGCCCAGCCCCACAAAGGTGGCAAAGGCCAGCAGCATCAGCGCAAAAATCTCGGGCGGGCCAAAGCTGAGCGCGACCGTCGCCAGAAGCGGCGCAAAGATGGTGAACAGAACGATCGAGACCGTCCCGCCGATGAAAGAGGCCAACGCCGCAGTCACCAGAGCCAGACTTGCCTGACCCTTGAGCGCCATCGGCCGCCCGTCAAATGTCGTGGCCACCGCTGTCGATGCACCGGGAATGCCCAGCGTGATCGAACTGATCGCACCTCCATACATCGCACCATAGTAGATAGCGGCCAGAAAGATGATGGCTGACGTCGGCGGCACCAGGAACGTGATCGGCAGCAAAATCGCCACGCCGTTTACTGAGCCCAGTCCCGGCATCGCACCGATGAACAGACCGACGGTCACGCCCACCAACATCAACGCCATGTTGATCGGCATGAACGAAATCAGGAAGCCGTCGGCCAGGTTTGACAGAATTTCCATGGTTGTTTCCTCCCTCGGATCGCGCCAACTGACGCGGCCAGGTTTAGTAGATGATACCGTAAAGCACGTTGAAGAACGGCTCGGTGAAACTCAGGCCCTTGGGCATGGTGATCCGCATGAGACCTTCGAAGAAGAAGAAAAAACCAATGGGTAAAAGGATCGCCATGAGCAGGGTCAAGAGCCAGGTATGGCGCCCCAGAAACTTGAGGTAGTAGATCAGGAACAGGCTCATCGCCCCGTACATCGAGATGATGCCGGTCAACGCAATAAAGCCGAAAAGCCCGCCACCAACCTGCAGCAGCGTCTTTTTGCCGTGGGCATCCAGAAACTGTTCTTCCGACTGCGACGGTGGCGAGGTGCGCCGCGCCCAATTGATGGCAATCATCACGGTGCAGATCAGCATGATTGCCGACAGCCAGAACGGCCAGGCACCACCTCCGGGGCCTTCGCCCCGGATGTAGCCAACATCGAGTTCAGTACTTTTGACCATCATGTAGATAGACAGAAGGGCGAGAACACCCGCCGTAACGATTTCCGCAAGGCGCATCTCGCCCTCCCTTATTCAGCACATGACGAGAAGGTGACGGCTTAGCCTTCCATTTCGGCCAGCAGTTCCGTATGGCGCGCGATCTGGACGTCCCAATACGCGCGGGTCTCGTCGGGGGTCATCCACAGAGGCGACAGGCTTTCTGATTCCATGTAGCCCTGCCATTCCGGCGAATTGTAGATCGTCTCGAACACGCCCTGGTAATAAGCCGCCGCATCGTCCGACATGCCCGGCGCACCGACGACGGCCCGCTGGTTATAGTAGCTGAAGTCCTGCCCGATCTCTTTCAGCGTCCGGACGTCCGGAAACGCCGGCAGACGCTCGTCTGAAAAGGCGATCAGCGGGATCACATCGCCGGACTGGTAAAAGCCCTTGGCTTCGGACGGGTTGTTGACCGACGCCATGATCTGCTGACCAGCCAGATCCTTGGCCACCGCACCACCACCGTCATAGGGGATGTATTTGATTTTCAGGTCATAGGCCTTTTCGAGATAGGCGATAACCAGGCTGTCTTCCTGACCTCTGCCGGTGCCACCCATGACATAATCGCCGTTCATACCCTTCACGGTCTCAAGCCACTGCTCGAAGGTCGTGATCCCGGCGTCCTTGTGAACCCACAGCACGAAGGGATCGACGCCCATCATCGCGATCGGGGTAAAGGTCTTGATGTCGATACCCAGATCGGGCTGGCGCAGCGGTGTGGTAAAGAACGAATTGAGCGTCACCAGAATCGAATAATCCGGGTCAGACGACGTCTTGAGTTCGATCAGTGCCTCGGCCCCGGACCCGCCACCCTTGTTGTTGGGAATCAGCGGGCGTGTGGTCAGGTCTTCCTTTTCAGCGACGGCCTGAATGAACCGGGCGATCTGGTCAGCACCACCACCGGCCCCGGCCATGATCACGAAATCGATCGGCTTGACCGGGCTGAATTCCGCTGCAGCCGGTCCGGCGACGACGGCGACAAGGGCCGAGGCCGCTGTCATTTTGAAAAATGCACGTTTGGTAAGTTGCATATTATCCTCCCTGGATAGCTATGTTTGACGCGAAAGTGTCGCGACGCACCGTCCACCGCACTTACAGTGAACATCTCCTCCTCTGGTCTCTCCTCCTGCTCATCCTCAGCGCCCTCCTCAGTGCACCAGAATGACCGGCAGTTTGGCTTTGTCGACAATGTGTTGGGTATTGCCGCCAAAGATCGTTTCGCGTTCGTGGCTGTCGCCGTAAGCCCCCATGATAAGGGTATCGGCACCCAGCTCTTTGGTCAGCGCCAACAGATCGGCACCGACATTTCGCTGCTTCTTGAAACGATGGATGGTCGATTCTATGCCATGCGCATGAAGGTAGGCCGAGAGCTCGCGTGCCGAGGCCGCGTTCGGTTCCGCCCCGGTGGACAGGATCGTGACCATCTTGGTCTGTTGCAGAATTGGCAGCGACATCGACACCGCCCGCGATGCCTCAAGCGATCCGTTCCAGGCCAGCGTCACATGCACCCCCAGTTTTTCCGGCGGGGCGACCCCGTTGGGCACCATCAGCACGGGACGACCGGTCTGAAACAGCGCCGCCTTGAGCGTGTTGACCCCGATATTGCGATCGACATCCGGCTGAGCGACGACAATGACATCGACAAGGCGTCCGTTGCGCTTGATGACGTCAACTTGTCGGCCTTCTTCCTCGATCCATTCGGCGGTCGTCATGCCGTTCGGTGTGCCGCTCAGGTTCAGATTCAACGACTTGGCCAGCGCTTCCAGTTCCTTCTTCATCCCCTGCTCTTCGACATCCGCCAGCGCGCCAGCGCTATCCATCAACTGTTTGCGAAGAATCTCGGGCAGCGCGATACCAAACGGCAGCATGTCCTGCGGTCGCACACGACAATGGGCGATCACGATATGGCTTGCATCCCCTTGCGCAAGCGCTGCGGCGTGGGCAAGGACATTGTCGCCCTTGCCGTCGCCACGTACCGGAACGAGGATTTTGCGGATCATGGTAACGTTCCTTAAAACAGACCGTCGATCTGGCCCTGGTCATTCAACATGATATTCTCGGACGACGGCACGCGTGGCAGTCCCGGCATCGTCATGATCTCGCCGCAGATCACCACGATGAAACCGGCCCCTGCCGAAAGGCGCACCTCGCGGATGGGAACCGAATGCCCGGTCGGTGCACCGCGCACGTTGGGGTCGGTCGTAAAGGAATACTGGGTCTTGGCCATGCAGATTGGCAGGTTGCCGTAACCCTGATCCTCCCATTCCTTGAGCTGGTCGCGGATTTTCTTGTCGGCCAGCACTTCGTCGGCGCGGTAGATGCGTTTGGCAATGGTGTTGATCTTCTCCAGCAGCGGCATTTCGTCGGGATAGATCGGGGCGAAGTTGGCGATACCGGAATCAGCCACTTCGGCCACCCGCTTGGCCAACTCCGCCGACCCTTTCGACCCGAACTCCCAATGCTGCGACAAGATCGCCTCCGAACCCTGTTTCTTCACGTAGTCCTTGACCGCCTGAATCTCGCCTTCGGTATCGGTGACAAAGTGGTTGATCGCCACCACGACCGGCACCCCGAACCCCTTGAGGTTCTCGATATGCCGACCAAGATTGGCACAACCGGCATTCACCGCTTTGACATCCTCGTGGCCAAGATCGGCCTTGGCGACACCGCCGTTCATCTTCATCGCCCGCACGGTGGCGACCAGAACCACGACACTGGGGGCAAGTCCCGCCTTGCGGCACTTGATGTTCATAAACTTTTCGGCACCAAGATCGGCCCCGAACCCCGCCTCGGTCACGACGTAATCGCAAAGTTTGAGCGCCGTCGACGTCGCCACGACTGAATTGCAGCCATGCGCGATATTGGCGAACGGACCGCCGTGCACGAAGGCGGGATTGTTTTCGAGCGTCTGCACCAGATTGGGCTGCATCGCATCCTTGAGCAGAACCGTCATCGCGCCGTCAGCCTTGATGTCGCGGCAAAAGACCGGCGAACGGTCGCGCCGATACGCCACGATCATGTCGCCTAGGCGTTTGCGCAAGTCATCCAGATCGTTGGATAGGCACAGGATCGCCATGACCTCGGACGCGACTGTGATGTCGAAACCGGACTGGCTGGGAAACCCGTTGGCAACTCCGCCAAGCGACGTGACGATATCGCGCAGCGACCGGTCGTTCATGTCGACGACACGTCGCCAGACGATCCGGCGCTGATCGATTTCTAGCGCGTTACCCCAATAAATATGGTTGTCTATCATCGCAGATAGCAGGTTGTGGGCGCTGGTAATCGCGTGGAAATCGCCGGTGAAATGAAGATTCATATCCTCCATCGGCACCACTTGCGCCATGCCGCCCCCGGCGGCCCCACCCTTCATTCCGAAGTTCGGGCCCAGACTGGCCTCGCGGATACAGATCATCGCCTTTTTACCGATCGCGTTCAGACCATCGCCCAGACCCACCGTTGTCGTCGTCTTGCCCTCGCCTGCGGGGGTCGGATTGATCGCGGTGACAAGGATCAGCTTGCCGTTCTTGCCGTCGCGCTTTGATTTGATGAATGCGGCGGACACCTTGGCCTTGTCGTGCCCGTAAGGCACCAGGTCCTTGTCGGAAATCCCCAACTTTGCGCCGATCGCCTGGATCGGCAACTTGTTGGCCTCACGGGCGATTTCGATGTCGGTCTTGTAAGCCATTGGTAGTTTCCTAATTTCCGAGACTGTCGCCAGCCTTCATTCCGGTCGCAGCAGCCCATTCGGCAGCGCTTTGTTTTTCGCTGCCTGCCGGTTTTACCCGTTTGATCTGGATGCGGCCACCGACGCACTGCACCGTGACACCCACATCGGACACCGCGATCACGCGGCCCGAAACGCCGTCGCCCGGAACCTTTGCGCAATCGAAAATGCCGACCTCGCTGCCGGCCAAAGTAGTCCATGCTCCCGGCGCCGGATTGGTGCCGCGAATCAGGTTGTAGACCTGCCCCACAGGCTTGTGCCAATCGACTTTCGCGTGGGTTTTCGTGCATCGGCGTTCGTAGGTCGCGCGGTCGTCGTCCTGTGCCATATGCGGTGAATTGCCCGAGCGGAAAAGGTCGCAAACCTGCAGCACCGAATTGACAGCCGGGGGGTATATTTTCTTGAAATACAGGTCGATCACCGTGTCGTCCGGTCCGATCGGACAGTCCCACATCAACAACACATCGCCTTCATCCAGCCCGTCGGATGGGTAAAACCAGCTATAGCCGGATGTGTCCGACCCCATGATAATCGGCCAATTTACCGCCGATGGTCCACGATGCAGCGGCAACAACGACGGGTGAAAACAGATTGACCCCAACTTCGGCGTGTCCCGCGCCGCCTCTGGCACAAAGACGTTGACGAAAGCCATGATCATCAGATCCGCCTTGAGCGCGGCCAATTCGTCAATTGTCGCCTGATCCTTGAAATGCGCAGGCTGTTTGACCGGCAGACCGTTTTCCAACGCGAAAGTCTTGATCGGGTCAACCGGCTTACCCTCTCGGTCCGGCTCGCAATAGACGGCGACAACCTCGTCGTGGCCCGCTTCAAGCAGTTTGGCCAGAGCGTCCTTGCCAAACGCTTGTTGTCCCATGACGATCAGACGCATCAGGCCACTTTCCCGACGGCACCCGACGCGATCACCCGCGCCAATGCGTCACCGGAATAACCCAGCACGTCGCATAAAATCTCTTTGGTGTGTTCGCCCAGCAGCGGCGACCGTTCGACCGTCACCGCACTGTCCGACAGTTTGATCGGGCAGCCGACGCTGATATATTCGCCACGTTCGGGATGCTGCACCCGGACCAATGTGCCGGTGGCGTAGAGGCCCTCGTCCTCGACAATTTCCTTCATCGACAGGATCGGGCCGACGGGGATGTCATGTTTGTTGCAGATGTCCATGACCTCGAATTTGGTTTTGGTCATCGTCCATTCTTCGATCCGTTCAAAGATGGCGTTCAGCTTGTTCAGCCGGTCAGCGGGCTTGGCAAAGCCTTCCTTGGATTTCCAGTCGGGTTCGCCGATGACCTCGCAGACCTTATCCCAGATCGCCGCCTGAATGATGAAGTAGGTGTAGGCGTTCGGATCGTGTTCCCAGCCTTTGCATTTCAGGATACGGCCCGGCTGACCGCCGCCGGAATCGTTGCCTGCACGTGGCACAGCATCGCCGAATTCTTCGCCTTCGCCGAATTGCGAATATTCAGTCAGCGGCCCGGCAGCCAGCCGCTGCTGATCGCGCAGTTTGACCCGGCAAAGGTTCAGCACGCCGTCCTGCATCGCCGCGCTGACCTTCTGGCCCCGGCCGGACTTCTCCCGCTGGAACAGCGCCGTCACAATACCCATCGCCAGATGCAGGCCGGTGCCGGAATCGCCGATCTGCGCACCGGTTACAACAGGCAAACCGTCGCGGAACCCGGTGGTAGACGCGGACCCGCCCGCGCATTGGGCGACATTCTCGTAAACCTTGCAGTCCTGATATTTTCCTGGCCCGAAGCCTTTGATCGATGCCATGATCAGGCGCGGATTGATCTCTTGGATCCGTTCCCAGGAAAACCCCATCCGGTCCAGTGCGCCCGGCGCAAAATTCTCGACCAAAACGTCACATTCCTCAACCAGCCTGGTCAGAACTTCTTTGCCGACATCCGTCTTGGGATTCAGTTCGATCGACCGCTTGTTGTGGTTGAGCATGGTGAAATACAACGAGTCCGCACCCGGCACATCCACCAATTGCTGGCGCGTTGCATCGCCGACACCGGGGCGTTCGACCTTGAGCACGTCAGCCCCGAACCAGGCCAGCAACTGGGTGCAGGTCGGACCGGACTGAACATGGGTAAAGTCCAGAACCTTGATGCCTTCGAGTGCCTTCATAGTACGTTTTCCATTCTTCTTTCGATTTTCCGGGATTCTATTTCTTACCGACGACACTGACGGGATTCAGGCTGCCGATGTTGCCACTTTCCTTGCCTGCCGCGGGGTCGATGACGGCGTTGACGAGGGTTGGCTTGCCACTATCCATCGCCGTGTTGACCGCGCGGGCCAATTCGTCGGGATTGGTTGCATGGACGCCGACACCGCCGAACGCCTCCATCATCTTGTCATAACGGGCGTTTTTCACGAACACGGTCGTGGCCACATCGGCAGTGCCGGAACTATTCACGTCGGTGCCGCGATAGATGCCGTTGTTGTTGAAGACCACGATGCAGATCGGCAGGTTGTAGCGGCAGATGGTCTCGACCTCCATGCCACTGAACCCGAACGCGCTGTCACCTTCGATGCAAAGCACCGGATTGCCGGTTTCGACTGCCGCCGCGATGGCGCTCCCCATGCCGATGCCCATCACACCCCAAGTGCCGACATCCAGCCGCTTGCGCGGTTTGGCCATGTCGATGATCGAGCGTGCAAAGTCGAGCGTGTTGGCACCCTCGTTGACGAGGATCGCGTCGGGACGGTCGGCGATGATCCGTTTCAGCGCCCCCAAAGCCCCCTCGTAATCCATCGGCGAATTGTTATTCTGCAGATTGGGGGCCATTTTGGCGACGTTGCTGTCTTTCTTGTCGCGCACGGTTTTGACCCAATCATGGGATGCCTTGGTCCAAGACGTTCCCATCTGGTCGAGCAGTGCCGACAGCACGGAACCGATATCGCCAACCAGCGGTGCCACGATTTCGATGTTGCTGTCCATTTCCTTGGGCTCGATGTCGATCTGCACGAATTTCTTGGATCCCGGCGGGCCCCACTGCTTGCCCTTGCCGTGGCTCAGCAACCAGTTCAGCCGTGCACCGACCATGATCACGACATCCGCCTCTTTGAGGACCAGCGACCGGGCCGGACCGGCGGACAGATCGTGCGTGTCGGGTAGCAGCCCTTTGGCCATCGACATCGGCAGGTAGGGGATGCCCGTGGTTTCGACGAACCTCTTCACCAGTTCGTCGGCCTGCGCATAGGCAGCGCCCTTTCCAAGGATAATCAGGGGCTGTTTGGCAGCCTTTATCACGTCCAGCGCCCGCTTGACCGCATCAAACGCGGGGATCTGGGCCGGGGCGGCGTCGATCACCTTGACCAGCGAATTCTGACCCTCGAGCGCGTCCATCGTCTGGCCCAGCAACGATCCCGGAATGTCGAGGTAAACCCCGCCCGGACGGCCTGACACGGCGGCGCGAATGGCCCGCGCGACGGCGATGCCGATGTCCGCGGCGTGCAGCACGCGATAGGCGGCCTTGCACAGCGGCTTGGCAATGGCCAACTGGTCCATCTCTTCATAATCGCCCTGCATCAGGTCCACGACTTCGCGCTCGGACGATCCCGAAATCAGGATCATCGGCCAGCAGTTGGTCGTTGCATGGGCAAGTGCTGTCAGTCCATTCAGGAAACCCGGTGCGGATACAGTCAGGCAGATGCCGGGGCGTTTGGTCAGATAACCCGCGATCGCCGCGGCGTTCCCGGCGTTTTGTTCATGCCGGAACGACAGTACCCGCAGACCCTCGGCCTGCGCCATCCGCCCCAGATCAGTGATCGGAATCCCCGGCACGCCGTAGATCGTCTTGACGTCGTTCAGCTTGAGCGCGTCGATCAGAAGATGAAAACCATCGGTCAGCGATCCCGCGTCGGGACTATGTTGAATCTGCGCTGTGTTTGTTGCGGTCATGGGTTTCTCATCGCTTTCGTTGGATTTTTTCTGGGATCAGCTTGCTTCGTTCCTCAGCGCACTGATGGCATCGAACCGGCTCCAGGTTTTCGAGATGTGATCATGCAACCGCATGGTATGTTCGCGCACCCGCCGCGACGCGAGATCGGCGTCGCGCACCGTCAGCGCCTCGATGATTTCCATGTGATCGGCAACCGACCGGCGCGCCCGGTCGCTTTCACCCATCGCCCGGCGGCGTACCGCCTGCATGTGGGTAAACACCCCGTCGGCTGTGGTACGCAACAATGCGCAACCCGACAGCTCTAGGATCGTCTGATGGAAAACGATGTTGGCGTCGGAATATTCTTCGATATCGGCGCGGGCCACGTCGTTACTGTGTTTCATCGCAAACCGGCGCAGCGCCTTGATCTGCGCATCGCTTGCATGGACGGTCGCCAGACGCGCCGCCATGCTTTCCAGCGCGGCCCACGTCACGACGATCTCAAGAATTTCTGCGCGCGATTTGCGGCAGACATAAACCCCCTTGCGCGGCACAATCTGCACCAAACCCTCTTGCGCAAGTCGCGCGAGAGCCTCGCGAATTGGGGTGCGCGAGATGTCCAGACGTTCGGCCAACTGCCGTTCATCCAGCCGCAGATCGGTGTCTGCATTGTAGATATCCATGTTCAGGATGGCGGCTCGCAACACGTCAAAGGTGTGATCCTTCAACGTAAAGTTCACGGCAATCGGTTTCAGGCTATCGCCAATCGACACGTTTATACCCCCCTTGATACACCTCAAAACCAAGTCCTCCGACTCGGTCATGCATCGTATAATGTGGTATACCATACACCCGCACTCTGACCCGTCAAACGATTTTTTCAGTGGTTTCCTGATAAAATCCTTGACTTTTCGCTCCGTGGTATACCACACACCAGAAATCTGTCACTGTGAGGAGAGGCCAGAAATGCTCATCAGGGCGCACGATTCCGCTTTGCTGGTCATCGACATGCAGGAACGTCTGGTTCCCGCCATGCTGGCCCCTGCCCGCACGATCCGCAACACCCGCCTTCTGTTGCAAGCCGCCCGGATAACCGGCGTACCGGCATTATTGACCGAACAATATCCGCATGGTCTGGGTCATACGATCCCCGAGATCGTCAAGGCCGCAGGCGACAGCCCCGTGCTGCCCAAGATGCATTTTTCGTGCATGGAAGACGAAGGTTTTTCCGCCGCCTTTCGCGGGTTGGACCGCCGTCAGGCAATCCTGACCGGGATGGAGGCGCATATCTGCGTGACCCAGACCGCCGCCAGTCTTGCCGAAGACGGGTATGAAATTTTCGTCGTTTCCGATGCCACCGCTTCGCGCACTGCCGAAAGCGAGGCCGCATGCCTTGCCCGCCTCAGTGCGGCAGGTGTCAGCATCGTCACGACCGAAATGGTAATCTTTGAATGGCTGGGAAAAGCCGGAACAGACGCTTTCAGACAGATGTTGCCGCTGATCAAATAGCGACGACGACAGGGAGATTTCGATGAACATCCACGAATATCAAGCCAAAGAGGTTCTCAAGGGCTTTGGCGCACCGGTTGCGGCCGGCGTCGCCATCACCGGTCCCGACCAGGCCGAGGCTGCGATCGCCGCCCTTCCCGGCCCGGTCTGGGTCGTGAAAAGCCAGATCCACGCAGGCGGCCGCGGCAAAGGTAAATTCAAGGAACTGCCCGCAGATGCCAAAGGCGGCGTACGGGTATCGTTCTCTGCCAAAGAGGCATTGGACAATGTGCACGAGATGTTCGGCAAAACCTTGGTGACCAAACAAACCGGCCCGGCGGGCAAACAGGTCAATCGCCTGTATATCGAAGCCGGGGCGGATATCGACAGCGAACTTTACCTGTCGATCCTCGTCGACCGCGAATCTGGCCAGACCTCGTTTGTAGCGTCGACCGAAGGCGGCATGGACATCGAAACAGTCGCGCACGACACCCCGGAAAAGATTCACACAATCGCGATTGCAGCCTCCAAAGGCGTGACCAGTGCGGATGCAGACCAGATTGCCGATGCGTTCCAACTGACCGGGACCGCACGCGATCAAGGCAAAGCCTTGTTCACAAGGCTTTACTCAGCGCTTACCGAAACGGATATGAGCCTGCTCGAAATCAACCCGCTGATCGTCACCAGATCGGGCGACATTCAGGTTCTCGACGCCAAGGTATCGTTCGACGGGAATGCGCTGTTCCGGCATCCGGACATCCTGGCCTACCGCGACGAAAGCGAAGAGGACGCCAAAGAGATCGAGGCGTCGAAATCCGACCTTGCCTATATCGCGCTCGACGGTGAAATCGGCTGCATGGTCAACGGGGCCGGATTGGCGATGGCGACGATGGACATCATCAAACTCTACGGTGCCGAACCTGCCAACTTTCTGGACGTCGGCGGCGGCGCGACCACTGAAAAGGTCACGGCGGCATTCAAGATCATCACATCCGACCCGCAGGTCAAAGGCATTTTGGTGAACATCTTTGCCGCGCAGTTCCTGATCGACGAGGCGAAACGTGGCCGCAGCAAACCAACGGTCGGATTCATTGCCGGACGCACGGCACCACCGGGGCGCACAATGGGCCACGCCGGAGCCGTCATTTCGGGCGGCAAAGGCGGCGCCGACGACAAGATTGCAACGATGCAGGCCGCCGGTATCCGGGTGTCATCCTCGCCAGCGAAACTGGCTGAAACGCTCGTCGAACTGCTTGGTTGAGAAGGGATCCGCTTCCGATGTCACATATTGCTGCCGACATGACCGTTCCCGGGGCTAAGCTGGGTACAGTGATCGTCTAAGCGTCGAATCAAGCAAACAGAAAGGCCAAGAATGTCGTTCAATATTCTGATCCTCGGCGCCTCCTACGGCTCGCTTCTTGGCACCAAACTTTTGGCGGCAGGGCATGATGTCACGCTTGTCTGCCGCAGCGAAACAGCCGCCTTGATCAATGCCAAGGGAACAGAGGTGCGGATCAAGTTGCGTGATGAAGATGTTCACCGCAGCATCCTGTCAGGCAGCCTGAAGGGCAAGCTCGACGCACAGACGCCTGAACAGGTGCAGCCGCAGGCCTATGATCTGGTCTGCCTTGCGATGCAGGAGCCGCAATACAGTCATCCCACACTGCGCGATCTGCTGGCCCGGATCGCCTCGGCGCGCGTGCCATGCATGTCGATCATGAACATGCCGCCTTTGCCCTACCTGCGGCGTATCCCTGCCCTTGAAAACGTCGATCTCGACGCGGCGTTTACCGACCCCGACGTCTGGGCCGGGTTCGATCCGGCGCTGATGACGCTGTGTTCGCCAGACCCGCAAGCCTTTCGCCCGCCCGACGAAGCCGCAAACGTCCTGCATGTCGGCCTGCCCACCAACTTCAAGGTATCGCGGTTTCATGACACAAAGCCGGACGCGATGCTGGGCCAACTGGAGGATGGCATTGGCGATTGGCTGCTCGATGGTCAGGATGTGCCGGTCAAGCTGCGCGTTTTCGATTCTCCCTTTGTGCCTTTCGCCAAATGGGCGATGCTTGCGGCTGGAAATTACCGCTGCATCACGATGGGCGACCCGCGATCGATCCGCGATGCAGTTCATGGCGATCCGGCCGCGTCCGAAGCGATTTATGACGACGTCAATGCCCTTGTCGTCCATCTGGGCGCCGACGCCGCCGACATGGTTCCGTTTGCCAAATATGCAAGCGCCGCAAAAGGCCTGTTGAAACCCTCGTCAGCCGCACGGGCCGTCGCCGCAGGTGCGACCGAAATTGAAAGGGTGGACCGCCTCATCGCCATCGCCGGGGAAACCGTCGGCATGGGCAATCCGGCAATCAGCGAAATCGTCCGGATCGTGGATGCGAATCTGGCAGAAAACCGGGGTACTTTGCTGTCCGACGAGCGCTGAAACGTCTGCGTTTTCCGCATGGATCCGGGCTTTTGCACACCAAGGCTGACGCCACGCG
Organism: Rhodobacterales bacterium; assembly: GCA_038251315.1. Taxonomy (GTDB): domain Bacteria; phylum Pseudomonadota; class Alphaproteobacteria; order Rhodobacterales; family Rhodobacteraceae; genus JBBKXP01. The sequence continues at coordinate 33,315 of JBBSBK010000015.1, forward strand.
ACAGTCGCTGTGCCATCGCTTGGTTTTGACTCTGGACGCAACTCATCCTTCACAGCCTTGCCACAATTTTAACGCTTTCCGCAGCCAGACATTACCAAAGAACGACGATTTCTGAACCGCGGCACAACCAGTAGATGCCGCGCGAAACTGGAACCGAACTGAATTGAGGTGATCCGATGAAAATACTGGCAGTAGATGACGACCCGGTTTTTCTTGGTTTGCTTCTGACAATGCTGTCTGCAGCAGGACACTCCGATGTGATGACCGCAAGTTCTGGCCATCTTGCTTTGCGCCTGCTGGATGACTCATCAACGCCTTTCGACTGCATACTTCTCGACATTCAAATGCCCGGGATGTCGGGGGTCGAACTGTGCGCAGAAGTGCGCAAGCGCAGGAATTATCGCCGCACCCCGGTCGTCATGATCACGGCCATGTCCGGCAAACGTTTCATCGACGACGCTTTTGCGGCGGGTGCGACGGACTACATGGTGAAACCTCTGGATCGCCACGACCTGAATGCGCGGATGGGGATGGTCTGTCGCCTTCAGGCCGAGAGAATGCGCACGATAGCGCTTGAGGAACAAATCGGACTGGCAAACTCGGCCCCCGCCTTAGATTTCGGCGCACCGATCCTTATCGACGGCGTGGAGCGCGGCATCGAATATCTGGCACTGGAAAACTACCTGCTGATGCTTGGGAAAAGCCGTCTGCATGCCGTGTCGGCCTTTGGCATTCACGTCACAAACGCGGGATTTATTTTCGGCCAGACGGACAACTGGAACTTTATGAATGTCCTGGGTGACGTCGCAACGGTGCTGTTGGATGCTTTGAAAGCTCAGGACGTTCTGCTTGCCTATGCCGGCAGCGGGTATTTCGTCTGTGTCCTGCGCTCGCCTCTGACCAGCGATCTGGAGCAGATTGAGGCTGCTGTAGGCTTTGGTCTTGAAGAATTCAACGACCTTTACAGGTCAGAGCACTTGCCACTCCCAAATGTGCGGCTCAGTGCACTTGTTCGCCATTCTTTGCTGGGTGTCCTGCGGCCAACACGGATTCTTGAACTGGCCCTTGCAATGCCACAACCCAGCGACGCTCCCTTGCCCGCGTGGCGCAAGCTGGTCGCATGAATAGTGCAAACGCATCGCAATCTGCGAGTTCCCAACGCGTTGCGATCGCGTTGTCAGGTCTCGACGTGGCGCGCGGCAAGTTCCTCGATTTGATCGTTCGGCGGGTGCTGGACTTCGAAGCCTTTTCAGCCGAAATGCGTGCCCGGAAAGATGAGGACGGCGCACTAAAGGGCATTTCTGCGCTCTGCCACAAGATCTCTGGGGTGTCAGAGACAATCGGATTTCGGCGCGCCGGGGCGCTGGCCATGGAATTGGAGTTGCTGATCGAGGATGAGCGTATGGGCAAACGCCCCGGCCCGGAAATCTGGGGTCAGGCAGGGCCACTTCTCGAGCAACTCATGGACGAGTTGGAATCGTTGCTGGACGATTGAACGGCGCTATGCGTTTACGCAATATCTGATCGCTTTTGCCAAATTGGCCAGTTTGACCGGCTTGGCAACATGCGTATCAAAACCTTCGATTGCATACTGCGCGACCTGATGTGCCATTGCGTTCGCCGTGACGGCGATGATCGGAATCGGATTGGCTTTGGCCGCATCCTCCAAATCGCGAATCCGGTGCAATGCGGTAATGCCGTCCATTTTTGGCATGGCGATATCCATCAGGATCGCGTCGAATTTCCCTGGCTCCCACGATTGAACGGCGGCAAGCCCATCATTGGCGACTGTCACCTGTGCGCCTTGCAGCACCAACATTCTTTCCAAGACGTCGCAGTTGGTCTTGTTGTCGTCTGCTACAAGAATTCTCAATCCGTCCAATCTGGTCGTTTCTGCCTCAGGCGGCAATTCAATCCGTCTCTGATCCGAACCAATGGGCAGTGGCAATGTCACCAGGATCAACGTGCCTTCGCCGGGCACCGATTCAACGTCGATTTGGCCCTGCATCATCAGGACGAGTTTGCGGGTAATCGCCATGCCCAGACCGGTTCCGCCAAATCGCCGGGTCACCGAGGTGTCCGCCTGCGAAAACTCCTCGTGAATCCGTGCGATCTGAACGGGAGACATGCCGATACCGGTGTCTTTCACTTCGATAGAGAGTGGCTGGTCCTTCTTGCCGGTAATCTTTACCGTCACAGAACCCTTTTCGGTGAATTTGAGTGAGTTGCTGACAAGATTGTGCAGCACTTGGCGCACCCGGTAGGAGTCACCGACCCGGGGGAGATCGGCACCCGATCCCAACAGCACCTCGAACGTCAGTCCTTTTTCGGCTGCCTGCAGGCCGTGGAGATCTTCCATCCGTTCCCCAAGTTCGCTGGGCCTGAACGGGGCGGATTCAAATTCCAACTTGCCGGCTTCGATTTTCGACATGTCCAGAATGTCATTCAGAATGGTCAGAAGGGCCTCGCCGGACTCACGGATCGTGCCGATCATGCGTTTGTGGTCTTCATCCTCCAGCGACATTTCCAGAAGTTCGGCCATGCCGAGGACGCCGTTCAGGGGGGTGCGAATTTCATGACTCATATTGGCCAGGAACATCGATTTGGTCTGGTTTGCGGTTTCGGCCCGCGCTTTGGCACGGACGATTTCGCTCACTTCAGACCCAACCCCGTGGTAGCCGATGAATTCGCCAGTCACGCTGAATTTCGGCGTTGCGCTGATGCGGTACCATTTCTCGACATGCGGGTCTTTCGTTGGCGCACGGAACAAGAAATTGCGAAAGGGCTCATGGGCATTCTTCTTTGCCCTGAGCCATGCCCAGTCAGCGCTGGCGACTGAATGCGGAAATGGCGCGAGCCATTCGTCGCGCGTCTTTCCAAGAATACACTCATTAAGCTCGCCGTCGTTGTAGGGCTCCTGCTTGGACACGTAAGTGAACCGCATATCGCGATCCATTTCCCAGACCCAATCGCCGGTAAAGCTGGAAATGTCGGCGAATTTCTGCTCTGCCCGGTCTCTTTCGGCCAAAGCCTGTTCCAGCTCGGCGCGCGCGTTTTCCAGCGCTTCCTCGCGGGTCTTTTGCGCCGTGATGTCGATTTGAATCCCGGCCATGAAGGTCGCCTCGCCGCTTGACTTGCGACGAATGACCCGGCCGTTGTCCATCACCCAGATCATATGGCCATTCTTGTGCCGCAGCCGATATTCGGCGTTGTAGGAAGGGGACTCGCCGGCAATGCACCGATTGACGCCCAGTTCCGCCGAGTCAATGTCGTCCGGGTGTACCCGTTCCCGCCATGCTTCGTAAGTGATCGACGGGATTTCCTCCTTTGTGTAACCAAGCATTTCGGCCCAGCGGTCGTTGAAATCCTGCTGCCCGGACACAAGATCCCATTCCCAGGTGCCCGCCTGCGCGCCTTCGATCAGGTCAAGCAGACGCTGCTCTGCCGCTTTGAGCGCACTGACATCGGAATGCACCCCCGACAACACGGTCGCATTCCCCTGTTCATCACGCTGCGCCACAGAACCGCGTGACAGGATCCAGACCCAGTGTCCGCGCTTGTGGCGCATCCGGAATTCCATCTCGAAATGCGCCGCTTCAGCCGGAAACCGGTCTGGCGTTGGTGTAACGAGGTCGGGCAGGTCTTCAGGATGAACAAACGATTCATACGTTTCCGTCGTCATCGGCGACAGCTCGTCGAGATCATATCCCAGCAAGTCCGCCCAACGGCTGTTGACGTGAAGAGAACCATCCACCAACGAACGCTCCCAGGTGCCAACCTGCGCGCCGTCCATCACCTGCCGCAAATGACGTTCGGCCAGCTTGATTTGCGTGATATCCGTGATCATCGCCATCAACTGGCCGTCCGCCAGACGGGTTTGCACGATGCGGAAAATCCGACCGTCGGAAAGTTCTCTTTCCATCCGCAAGCAACTGGGTGCAGACTCGTCGGCAGAACTCTCTGCCAGATCATCGGGCGTTTCAACCGGCAGGATTTTTCCAGCGACTGCCAGACGTTTCAGCGTGCCGTCGGCAATCTTGCCAATCTCTGACGGGCACAGCTTTGCAACCAGTGTCCGGAACTGCTGATTGCACAACACCAGTCGGTCCCGATTATCGAAAACGACAAATGCATCGTCCAGCGCTTCCATCGCGCCGGTCATCTGCGCGATAACCGTCTGAATCTGTTTGGCCTGCTCTGCAGCTTCGATGGCTCTGCGCTTGCGATCGCTGATATCAGTCTCAACAGCGATGAATCGGACCAAGGCTCCAGCGTCATCGAAAATCGGCTGGATGCGCATGTCCAGCCAGTACTCTTTGCCGGTTTTCGAATGGTTCACAATCTCGGCCCGAACGGGTTTGCCGGCGCTCAGTGCGTTGCGGATCTGCGTAATCGTCTTCTGGTCGACATTTTTGTTTTGCAACAGCGGTCCCGGCCGCTTTCCGATCACTTCCGCAAGAGTGTGCCCGGTCAGCTTTTCGAAGGCGTCATTCACGTATTCGATGCGCTCTTCGTGGTCGGTCACGACGACCAGATCACTGGTCGCGCGGGCGACTTCGCTCAGACGCTCCAAAGCGCTGCGCTGTTCGGTTTCGAAAGTGACGTCGCGGCTGACAAACACATAGCGTGGCCGAGGGTCGACCGCCGTTCCTTCGCGCCGAAAAGCCCGCACGTTGTAAACACGGTCGCCCCTTTTCAGCGTTCGTTTGTAAATCTGGACCCCCGGCTGCTTGCCGCGGTCCAACGCCGTCATCATCTCGCGCCGTTCGAGGGCGGCAGCCGGCGGCAACTGATCCTCCAGAAGCTTGCCGATGGCAGCTTCTGCGTCTCCGGTAAATTCGTCGATGAGGGCAGCCTGAACAAAGGTGAATCGGCCATCAGAATCGACTTCGGAAATGATATCCGGCAAGGTCTTGAGCGTCGCCTGAAGGTCTTCCAGCCGAGATTTCTCGGTCGCAGTCTTGTCGGCTTGCCGCCGCCGTTCTGCCGCCCGGTCAAGCGCCGCGAGGATCCCCTCCATAACCGGGGCCAGCCGGGCGAGGCCCACGGCGCCCGGCCTTTCGCCGTCCTTCTCCCACGCGAACAAAGCCACGGCCTCGCCACCGCGAACGGGCACGATCGCAAAAGGACGACCGGTCCAGTCCGCCATATCAAGGATGCCTGCCAGATCGGCGGGCAGGACCGCATCAGACCCAATGACCAGCGGAGCATTCCCCGCGAAAAAACTGGGCGTCCGCGCGCCCAAGGCACGGATCAGAGCGTCGGTTGGCAACTTTTGCGCTGGCGCAGTCTCGCTGGCCCACTCTGCGACTGACATCTTGTCGTCCGATTGCGCGATCTTTACGAACTGCACCCGAACCGCGCCAAGTGCCAACCCAAGTTGGCCCAAGGCGTCCGAAACAGCGGAGTGGACATCCTGATCCGGCCTGCGATTCAGTTCGCTCAGCACTGAAATCGTGAGGGAATCGACTGACAGCCTGACTTGGAGTTTGGACACGAAAGTTGACCTTCCTGTTACTTCGAATTCATATTCAATCATGGATTGAATCGCACGAACAACACGGATCGCAACACAATATCGTGGGGTAGGCATGTGGGTCTTTGGTGCAACACGCTTTTCGCTCATTCGTAACGACAAATGTTGTGCAGCGCGATGATCGTCACCGCACATCGCGGCGCGTCACGACGGCCGCCCCGCAACCTCAGCGAGCTTCAGGATCCCCGAAGCATCGTGTAGATCGTTGCAACGAACTCTTCACTGCGCAGGGGTTTGGGGACGATTGCGATGTTGGCGCCTGCGCCGCCGCTCGACACACCCATCGCGACCGCAGCAGCCTCTGCGGTAAACCGGATGATTGGCGTTTTCATGTTGATCGAGGTTCCGGCCCGAATGTGCCGAATGACCCGGTCACCTGTCAGGTAGGGCATGTTCTGATCCAGGATCATCAGGTCAAAGTGCTGTGTCAGTGCCGCCTCCAGTGCCGCACGGCCATCGCCGACAATCGTCAGTGCGATATCCCCGCGCGGCGCGAGGAAACTGCGAACGATCTCCTGGTTCACCTCGTCATCTTCGGCCAACAAGACTCGATATTCCATAGCATTCCTAACGGCATCGTTGCACGAGACCAACTCCCTTGCATAACACTACTCCAAATCATCCTGCCTGCAAAATGCGGTCGAATTTGTACCAAATTGAGGAGTGGATCAGGCCACCGGACAGTTAGCGACGGATCTTCGAAACCACCGGTCGGCTTCGGGCGGTGCAAGCGGCAGCCAGGCCTTGATCATGGTCCTTGCGGCAAACCTGTCGGGCAGAAAATAGAACAGCAGGTAGAAGGTGATGATGACCCCGCCAGCTGAAAAAGTGACCCCTTGGCAAACGTCGGCCCGATGTTGCACGGCCATGTCGCAACCTTGCCATTATCGATGGCAAATCGAACTGTCGGGCGATCCAGTCCATCAGTGGCGGAAGGCTGGGATAGCTGTCGGGCAAATTGTGGAGTGTGCCTTTCTCGACCCTGCCTGAAAGGATTTGATGCGCGCCGACGATCAGGGGGGCTTGGACCAGAACCGGGTCGATTCAACATCAACCCGGTCCACCAGAGCCCCGGACTGAACGGCTGGGCGACCGGCATGATGACTGCTCGCAAAGCTCTTCCGACAGGGCCGGTTTGAACGCTATTGTTAAGGCAGACCGCGGGCCCTGTGCAAAGGACTTATCCAAATGACCGAGCTGTTTCGTTACTCAGCCTCCCAAATCGCGCGTGCTGTGCGCGGACGATCCGTATCGGCCGTCGAAGTGACTCAGGCGCATATCGATCGCATGGATCAGGTCAACCCGACGATCAACGCCGTCGTTCAGGATGGCCGCCGCGAGGCTTTGGATGCGGCCCGCGCGATTGATGCGCAGATCGCGCGGGGCGAAGACCCCGGGCCCATGTCGGGCGTTCCGTTTACGACCAAGGTCAACGTCGATCAGGCCGGGTTTGCCACCACAAATGGGCTGATCGAACTGAAGAACGCGTTGGCAGGGCAGGACAGTCCGGTCGTCGCCAATATTCGCAAAGCGGGCGGAGTAATCATCGGGCGCACCAACACGCCCGCCTTTTCGCTGCGCTGGTTCACCAAGAACACCCTGCATGGCCAGACCCTGAACCCGCGCAATGCCAGTATCACGCCGGGCGGATCATCCGGGGGTGCATCTGCTGCTGTGGCTGCCGGAATCTGCGCCGTGGGTCATGGGACAGACATCGCCGGATCGGTTCGATACCCTGCCTATGCATGCGGTGTGCACGGGTTGCGGCCCACTTTGGGTCGTATCCCCGCCTATAATGCGACGGCGGCAGATCGGTTCATCGGTGCGCAGGTGATGGCCGTTTCAGGGCCGATTGCCCGCACGATGGAAGATATCGGCCTGGCCCTAGTTGCCATGTCAGCGGCGGACGTGTTGGATCCGTGGTATGTACCCGCCCCATTGCAGTCGGGGCCCTTCAGGAAACGGGCCGCGTTGACAGTGGCGCCGGATGGCATGCCGGTCGCGCCGGCAATAAAGACTGCATTGACGCAGGCGGCGCGCTGTCTTGAAGCTGCCGGCTGGGAGGTTGAGGAGGTACCCTGCCCTCCCATGCGCGCCGCGGCCGACATCAACGCGAAACTGTGGATGGCGGAAACCAAATTCGCCGCCGCAGGCCTGATGGAACGCGCGGCCGATCCGGACGCGCAGTTTGTGTTTGCAACGATGCGCCGAGAGGCAGGCGAGATTGATCTGGACACGGTCATGATCGCCTTGCAGCAACGGGCGACATTAGTCCGAAAATGGGAACTCTTCCTGCAAGATTACCCTGTGTTGATCTGCCCGGTCTCCGGCGAGCTGCCGTTTGAACAGCAGCTCGACGTTCGGTCAGAGGCTGATTTTCTGCGGGTCTACGAGGCGCAGCTGACGCAAAGGGGCCTGCCTGCAATGGGAATGCCCGCGCTTGCAGTGGCCACCGGCGCGGCAGACGGAAGACCCGTCGGCGTCCAACTGGTCGCCGGACGGTTTCGCGAGGACGTCCTCATTGCTGCTGGTACCGTTATCGAAGCTCAATGCGCCGCGCCGGTCGTGGCCGATTTTTGACGGCGGCGTTCTTTTCATCCGGTCAGGGGACGAAGTGACTTTTGCGAAAGCAACAGGTCCTCGACGTTCAGCAGCAACATCAGAAACCGTATCATGACCGCCACGTCCTATGACAGCCCGCGGCCGACTGACCATGCCTTCAGGCCAATCAGGTATCTGCTACCACCTTGACGAACTTGACTCATGGTCAAGCGGCATAACCCGCGCCCTCCGCTCCAAGATCAGCGTCTCCGTGTCAAATCATTCGACAACAGACACTTTCTGCTACCGATCAGATTGTTTTCTACCGCGACGATTTCCGGCACGGCGGCTGATTTCTTGCATTGCCCGGAGCAAATGGTCCAAGATGCCCGAACGGATCGGTCCGCAAGGGCGGGTCTGCCATTTCTGGGAGGAGACCATGACTATTTTGAAATCCGCTGTGCGTAGCTGCGCGCTGATCAGTGCGATTGCGACGGCACCGCTGGCCGCACAGGCCGAAGAATTCATCAATATCCTGACCGGGGGTACATCGGGTGTCTATTATCCGTTGGGTGCGGGTCTGGCCAATATCTATGGGGAAACGATCCCCGGTGCGCGCACGCAGGTGCAATCGACAAAGGCCAGCGTCGAGAACCTGAACCTGTTGCAGTCGGGCGGGGGTGAACTGGCTTTCGCGCTGGGTGACAGTGTGGCGATGGCCTGGGCCGGTAATGCCGATGCGGGTTTCCCGGAAAAGCTGGACCGCCTGCGGGGCATCGCCGCCATCTATCCCAACTACATTCAGGTCGTCGCCAGTCAGGAAAGCGGGATAACCGATTTCGCCGGGCTGGCCGGAAAAAGCCTGTCGGTCGGTGCGCCCGCGTCGGGAACGGAACTGAACGCACGGGCAATCTTTGGCGCGATGGGGATGTCGTATGAGGATCTGGGCAAGGTGGAATATCTGCCCTTCGCGGAATCGGTCGAGCTGATCAAGAACCGCCAGCTTGACGGCACGCTGCAGTCGGCGGGTCTTGGCGTTGCGTCGATCCGCGATCTGGCCTCGTCCCTGCCGATTACGGTCGTCGCGATTCCGGCTTCGGTGGCGGAAACGCTTGGTGCGCCCTACGTCGCCGCGACCATTCCCGCCAACACCTATGACGGACAGACGGCGGATGTGCCAACCGTGGCGGTATCGAACTATCTGGTCACCCACGAAGGCGTCAGTGACGAGATTGCCTATCAGATGACCAAGCAACTGTTTGAAAATCTTGACACGCTGACCGCGTCGCACAATGCCGCGACGCAAATCAACCTCGAGGCAGCGTTGAACGGCATGCCGATCCCGCTGCATCCGGGAGCAGAGCGGTATTACCGCGAGGTCGGCGTGATCAAGTAGCGACCGCAACTGACTGACCAGGGGCGCACCGACCCGGTGCGTCCATCCCCGTTCTTGCAGCTTCGAGGCGCTCATGACCAATGCCGGTGCGCTACCCGATCCGATGGAAGGCCACGAGGTATCCTTTGGGCCGGACCTGACAGGCCGCCTGCTGTTCTGGATCGCGGTCGTGTTTTCGATCTTTCAGATCGCCACCGCCGCCCACATCGTCGATCTGCCCAGTCAGATCACCCGCGCGTTTCACGTCGGGTTTCTGACATTGCTGGCGTTTCCGCTGGTCGCCTACGGGCGTCGCGTCGGGGCCAGTCTGACAACGCTTGCATGGCTGTTTGCGGTGGCAGGGGTGGCTGTCGCGGCCTATCAATGGTGGGAATATCAGCCGCTGATCTTGCGGGCCGGACGCCCGTTGACACAGGATATCGTCGTCGGCGTTCTGGCCCTGATCGTGGTCTTTGCTGCCGCCTGGACGATGATGGGCCCGGCCCTGCCGCTGATCGCCGGGACGTTTCTGGCCTATTGCCTGTTCGGGGAATACCTTCCGTCGCCGCTGAACCATCGCGGCTACAGCTTCAGCCAGGTCATCGACCACATGGCGTTCGGCACCGAGGGGATCTACGGCATCCCGACCTATGTATCGTCGACCTATATCTTTTTGTTCATCCTGTTCGGATCGTTTCTGGAAAGGGCAGGGATGATCCGCCTGTTCACCGATGTCGCGATGGGGCTGTTCGGGCATCGCCAAGGCGGGGCGGCCAAGGTGGCCGTGGTATCGTCGGGGTTGATGGGAACGATTTCGGGATCGGGCGTGGCCAATGTGGTGACGACAGGCCAGTTCACCATCCCGTTGATGAAGAAATTCGGCTATCGCCCGGCCTTTGCCGGCGGGGTCGAGGCGACGGCGTCGATGGGCGGACAGCTCATGCCGCCGGTGATGGGGGCGGTGGCGTTCATCATGGCCGAGACGCTGGACGTGCCATATGTCGAGGTCGTCAAGGCCGCCCTGATTCCTGCGATCCTGTATTTCGCGAGCGCCTTCTGGATGGTCCACCTTGAGGCCGGACGCCACAACTTGCGCGGGCTGTCGCGCGACGAACTGCCATCGGCCCGCAAGGCAATCACCGAAAACTGGATGCTGCTGGTGCCGCTCGGCGTGCTGGTTTACCTGCTGTTCGGCGGTTACACGCCGCTGTTTGCCGGGACCATCGGGCTGGGGCTGACGGTGCTGTTGATCCTTGGCGGAACGGCGGTGCTGAATCTGCCCGCAGGGGCGATGCGGCTGGCGTTCTGGGTTTGTCTGGGGCTGGTCGCCGCAGGCTTCCTTGAATTCGGTATCGACGTCCTGATCGCCGCGCTTGTGGCGCTGATCGGGTGGTGCGCGCTGTCGAAGGGCGGGCGCGAGACCCTGATCCTGTGCCGGGATTCGCTGGCCGAAGGGGCCAAGACGGCGCTGCCTGTCGGCGTCGCCTGTGCGCTGGTCGGGATCATTATCGGGACGATGACCCTGACAGGCGCGGCCAATACGTTTGGCCAGTTCATCGTGGCCGTGGGCCAGAACAGCCTGCTGCTGAGCCTGATCCTGACGATGATTACCTGTATTTTTCTGGGTATGGGGATTCCGACGATCCCGAATTACATCATCACCTCGTCCATCGCCGGGCCTGCGCTGCTGGAACTGGGCGTGCCGCTGATCGTCAGCCATATGTTCGTTTTCTACTTCGGCATTCTGGCCGATCTGACGCCGCCCGTGGCGCTTGCCTGTTTCGCCGCTGCCCCGATTGCCAAGGAAAGCGGGCTGAAAATCAGTATGGAGGCGATCAAGGTCGCCGCAGCCGGGTTCGTCATTCCGTTCATGGCGGTCTATACCCCGGCGTTGATGTTGCAGGCGGGCGGGCCACTGGCGGACGCCATCGGGTATTGGCCCGCCGTCGCCTATATCGTGTTCAAGACGGTGGTCTGCATCGGGCTGTGGGGGGTGGCTGTCGTCGGCTGGCTGGGTCGCCCGCTTGGCTGGCCCTTGCGCGCGTTGGCTGTGGTAACCGCCGTAACGCTGATCGCCGCGCTGCCCGTCACCGACGAGGTGGGTTTTGCCCTTGCTGCCGTTTTTGTCGGGGTGCTGATCATCACGCGGCAACGGGTTACTGCATGAGCGTCTGCCTTGCCATCGGCGCGGTGGCGATCCAACTGGCGGCTGGGGATTTCATGTTAAGTTGGACCCATTCGGTCGAACAGGTCCGGTGGGAGGAATACTGGCGTGTCGCCGCCGATCATCTGACGCTTGAGAGGTCGCGGATCAGAGGTTCGGGCGCGGGGATGGAACCGGGCCCGGATGCCGTGTGGGACAATGGCTGGTGGGTGTCGCCGGGGCATGTGCAGGTGCCCGAACTGGTGCTGGCAGCGTCGGGGGCGACGGGCGGCGGCTGGACATTTTGCGCTGACGGGGCCTGCCGGATGCTTGGCGTCGACGCGGCGGAGCCGATCACGCTGCGACCATGCGGATAAGGCGCTTTAGGGTCGCGCATGGCGATGACAGTCTGATCTCCGTCATGACCAGACTGGACAAACCGCGTCTTGGAGTCGCTCCGCTTCTTCGATTCGCGCTGCTCGCGCCGATCCGACGGAACAACGGCACCTATCCTCGCATTTCACAGCTACCGCGTCAGAAAAGGGCCCCGCATGGCGAAGCCGTCCACATGTGTCATTTTCAACCCCGCCTCTGGCAAGAAGAAGGAAAATGTCGAAACCGAGGCCCTGATTGCGCGGATGCGCGACGAACCGCGCCTGACTTTGCGCACCTTGGGGTCGCCGACCGAACTGGCAGGAACCGTCGCCGCTGCCGTCGCCGAAGGCTTCGACACCATCGTTGCCGCTGGCGGTGACGGAACGATCGCGGGTGTCACCGCCGGGCTGATGAACTCCGACGTCACTCTGGGCATCCTGCCGATGGGGACGTTCAATTTCATGGCCCGCAGCCTTGGCATACCCGAGGATCTGAACGCCGCGCTGATGGTCGCCCTTGACGGCGAGGCGACGCCGCTGACCGTGGGCGAGGTCAATGGAAAGGTGTTCCTCAACAACGCCAGTCTTGGCGCCTATGCCGCCGTGCTGGACGTCCGCGAAGGGGTTTACCGGCGCTGGGGTCGCAGCCGGATTGCGGCCTACTGGTCCGTGATTCTGGCGATGCTGACGATCTATCGCCCGCTTCGCATGAAGGTTACGGTGGACGGCGAAACGCGGCAAGTTCGCTCGCCGATGGCGTTCGTGGCCAGCAGCGCCTACCAACTGGATTTTTACGCCTTTGAAGGGGCAGACGAGGTGCGCAGAGGCCGCCTTGCATTGATCCTCGCGCCCGACGGCAACCGCTTGCAACTGCTCTGGCGCGCGACCAAGATCCTGTTCGGCGGCATCCACCGTGGCGACGACTATGACCTGCACATCGGCACGGATATCCTGATCGAGACCCGGCGCAGCAATCGCCTCGTCGCCCGCGATGGAGAGCGCGAGGCAATGAAGGGCCCTTACCGCTTTCGTGTGCGACACGGCGCGCTTCAAGTCAGGGTTCCGGGGGCCCCTCAGCCCGGAAGGGATGCCTGATGCGCCTTGTTCTGCTGACAGACCTGCACTTTGGCCGCGCCAGCCCCGATCTGATCCAACCGCTGCTGGACAGCGTGGCACAGGCGGCTCCCGATCTTGTCGTCATTGCAGGCGATTTCGTACAGCGTGCCCGAACAAGCCAGTTTCGTTTGGCGCGCGATTTCGTCGACCGGTTGCAGCACGCCTGGATCGCGGTGCCGGGCAATCACGACATACCCTTGTACAACATCGTTGCCCGCGTCTTGGCGCCACGCGCCACCTACCGCCGCTGGATTGCGCCCGAGATCGCGCCGACAATCGAAACTGATGACGTGGTCATCATCGGCCTTGATACCACCTGCCGGTGGAGCCACCAGCGCGGCGTGATCCGACCCCGCCAGATTGCGCAGGTCGCCCGCGCAATCCGGGCACACGGACAGGAAAAAACGGTCGTCGTCATGGCCCACCACCCGTTTCATCACCGGCCAGAGATCGAAAAAAAGGTGATGAAACACGCCGCCCAGGCGTTGCGGGCCTGGTCTGATTGCGGCCCGCATATCATTCTGTCCGGGCATTTGCACATCTGGGCGGTCGAACCGTTTCTGGCGGAAAAAAACCGGTCGATGACCTTGCAGGTTCACTGCGGGACCGGGCTGTCAACTCGACTGCGGGGCAACGCGAACGAATTTGCTATCCTCGATCTAGATGGCGCCACCTTCAGCGCCTGCCGGATGGAAGCCGATCCCGACAGCATGACGTTCGTGGCAAGAAGCCAAAGCCGCTATCGCCGCGACGTCGACGGTTGGCACGACCTGCCCTGATCGAGGCCAATCGTCGGCGGGACGAAAGTGTGGTTTGTCCCGAGCCGACGACTCAAAATATCCGGCATTGGATTGCGGCCCGCAACCTGTTCGCGGTCATGGTCGAGGATCGATTCAATACGCGAACAAATCCGGAACCTGCTTGGACCGGAACCACGACAGCTTCAAACACTCCCTTCAAGGCAAGTTCATCGGCCGACAGAAAGACAGTACCCTGTCGGGCAATGGGCCGTGCATGTTTACATGCATGAGAGGGAATAAAGACAACGCGTTCCGGGTGCTGCGACACGGCTGGACTACGGTGCCTGAACCAGTCTTCGCGCTGCCGCCTTACCTTGGCACGGCGGCGCTCGGTGCCGACCAGTGACTTTTTTATATGGGCAGCCCAGCTTGGCAAGAAACTTGCCAATGGCATTGGGGGGCGCGCCCCCCCCGTCGGGTCAAACAAAACAGCACCCAACTCGGGCATCGTGACGTCGCCATCCTGGGCAATGATCCCGGCAAACAAAGCGCAATGTGGGTCGAGTTTGCCCTTGCCGCCCGGGCGACCCCGAGGGGCGGCCTCCGCCCGGCCTGTCCGACGGATCGCAAGCGCCCATCGCGCCCCCGTGGCCGGCGAGAGCTTCAAGCGTAATGCGACCGCCCGACCGCTTGACCCTTCTTCCATGTATCGCTGAAACCGCGCCCGAAGCGCATCTGGCAAAGGTGCTGACATGATCCATCCTCCCAATCAGGATGAATCACAAAATCATGCGCCTGGGAATCTGGAGGGTTCTGTGAGGTCGCGCGGCGCTGAGGGTGGGGGCTGGCGCTGTGCGCGACCTCATTGAAGCCGGATTGAGCCAACCCGCCGACGCAGGCGCGAGCTATGGGATTAGTGTCGCGAGGCCGGTTCCAGATTGGCGGCTTTGGGGTGAAACAATGCTACCATACCGGTGAGGGCGAGGCATCAACGTCATCGTTGACCGAGGTGATTGACGCGTCCTTCGGCATTTTCGGGCGAGCTTGGCGCAGTGATTTGACACTTCGGACCAGTCGACAAGGTCTCGGGCATGGGGTTTTTCTACGTCCATCGATGCTGATGCCGTGACGCTGATCCGACCGATGCTGGGGCGAAGTCCTATGGTCATGAGGTATCTCGTTGCGGCGGTGACAGCCCGGAACGCCATCGCGGCAGCGTGGCAGTGACCCGCAGAAAGCCACCACAGCACGGACAGACGGTTGGGTCAAAGCGCGGGAACGAGCTAGTCGTTTCGCCCGTTGCGGCAGTTGGATCTGGCTTTGTCGTGGCCAGCAGCTGGCGAATAGTCGCGATCCGGGTCCGGCGACAGCCATTGGCGAGGAAACCATAGTGGCGGATGCGATGAAAGCCGTCCGGCAGATTGTGCATGAGGAAGCGGCGGATGAACTCGTGCGGATCGAGCGACATCAGCTTGGGCGCGTTGCCGCGGCGATAATCAC